>JAQUJJ010000211.1 GCA_028681035.1 Candidatus Cloacimonadota bacterium | reverse complement strand
AACCGGTGTATCAGGAAGCCTTGGCTCTTGAGTTTGAAAAAAGAAAGATTCCCTACGTCAAAGAACGCAGGCTGGAAGTCTTCTACAAAGATACTCTTCTAGAAAAGAAGTACTATGCAGATTTCCTGTGCTATGACAAGATTATCCTGGAACTAAAAGTCTGTAAAGACCTTGCCCCTCAGCACACAGCCCAGGCCTTGAACTACCTATCCGCTATGAAGCTAAACCTTGCCCTACTTGTAAACTTTGGCTCCAGCAGACTACAGTGGAAACGAGTAATCAACACCTAAGCCCCAACCATTTGTGTCATTTGTGATCTTTTATTTGTGTTATTTGTGGGAGTTTTGGTCGTTGTTGTAGTTCTGCTCGGTTTCTAAGTGTAACATAAACTAAAGGACAAAACTATGAAAGGCATCATTCTCGCCGGCGGAGCCGGTACCCGTTTACACCCTTTAACTATAGCTGTAAGCAAGCAGCTCATGCCGGTTTATGACAAACCCATGATCTATTACCCTTTATCTACCCTCATGCTTTCAGGTATCCGTGAAGTACTGATCATCACCACTCCGGAAGATCAGGCTGGTTTTCAGAAGCTTCTGGGTGATGGCACTCAACTGGGTATGCGTGTTGAATACAAGGCGCAAGAAGTGCCCAATGGGCTGGCTCAAGCTTTTGTGATAGGTGCAGATTTGGTGGGAGCCGATAGCGTGTGTCTGATTTTGGGTGATAACATATTTTATGGGGCAGATTTGTCGAGCAGATTACAGGGTTGTACCTCTCCGGATGGTGCTATCATCACGGCCTATCCTGTGCATGATCCACAGCGTTATGGTGTGGTGGAGTTTGATGCAAATAATAAAGCCATCAGCATTGAGGAAAAACCCAAACAGCCCAAATCAAATTATGCAGTTCCAGGTTTGTACTATTATGATAATAGCGTAATCAAGATAGCTCATGAAATCAAGCCTTCTGCCCGGGGTGAATATGAAATCACGGATGTAAACCGAGTCTATCTGGAGCAAGGTAACCTCAAAGTGATGGTCTTTGGTCGTGGTACTGCATGGTTGGATACTGGTACCTTCGATTCATTGATGCAGGCCTCCCAATTTGTGGAAGTTATCCAGAGCCGTCAAGGCCTCAAGATAAGTTGTATAGAGGAAATCTCCTATCGCAAAGGTTTTATCGATAAAGACCAGCTCTGCAAACTGGCGGAACCAGTCAGGAAAAGTGGATACGGTGAATACCTCCTTAGATTAATTGAGAACTGAAAATAGAGAATTTGATGGCGAAAGAAACAGAATGCCGGATAATATTGCTGAGGGGAGTGGGATGCATAAGCTCTTCCGGTACTCTTAAAAATGATATTTACAAAATAATCAAGACACCTAAGGAAAACCAAAAATGAGAAAATCACCTACTAATAATTCTCGATTAACCCTTATTCTGCTAACTCTCTTACTTCTCATATTAGTAAGTTCCTGCGACAAAAGCACTGCCCCAAAGTCCGGCTCTCTTTCCGGAAGAATAACTTTGGTGAATGATACAAGCGTCCCTTCTCTTGATCCCGTTGATTTCTCGGGAATTACCGTTGCCTTGTATGGATTGGCTGTGCTTGATACAACTATAGTCAGGATTAATAGTGAGTATTCTCAGCTTGGAGTGCAGATCAGCCAAGAGACTGAATTTGATCACAGGTTGCAGAATCCAATAAGCATTGTAACAACAAACTCAGAGGGGAGCTTCAACTTAATCAAGATTCCTCCGGGCAGCTATAATGTGGCAATCATGAAAGAAGGGTGGGGCTTTAGATATTATTATAATGTTACGATCCACCAGGGAGATCAGGCCTTTGCCAATGTATCAGCAGCTACTCTGGAGCTGTATCCAGCAATAGAATTATCTTCAACTATACAAACTGATATAACCTTTAAATCCCACCATACTTATCTGGTCAATCAAGATGCTTTGATGTTGGGATCATCGACTATAGAGCCTTATACAAAATTGTTAATTAACAAGAGTAAGCGCCTCAATATAGCTGGCAATCTCTCCTATGCTTCAGACACTGGTTTTTGGATAGTGACCAGCTCTCAGGGAATATATTCTACGGAAATACAATCTGATCTTGAGCAGTTTGACCTGCTAAGTTTCGAAGCTCAAGTAAATGCAACAGTGATAAAAAACCTGATTCTAAGCTACGGCAATAATGGTCTGAAAACTGGTAGTTCAGCTTTTAGTATTAGTCATTCCATCATCCGCTCTTGTGCTTCATCAGGGTTAACTATGGCATCTTCCAACAACATTGTCGATAGAATACTCCTGACGGATACAACAAACAAAGGCTTGACAGCAAATTATAACCTGGACCTTTCAAAATCAATCTTTGTCAGAAATCACGAATGCATCATGCTTCACGATTGTAGCGCTACCGTGGTAAATTCTTATTTTTTTGGCTCATACCTCGGGATAAGAACTTTCCTAAAGCAAGCTACAATAAGTAATAACTGCTTCGACAAAAATAGCGTAGCCATAGCGCCATGTGCAGCATCCCCTAATATCCACCACAACAATTTCTATGATAATGCACGGGATGTGGAAATGAATCGTGGAGGCGTGGCATATGATCCAGGATTCTGTAACCCAACGATATCAAATAATAACTTTTACGGGAACAAATTCTATATACACCTTAGAGGCTCAAATAGTACCTATGCGGAAGGATATATCCCTTTTATTGGTGTTAATGCAAATCAATTCTATCCCAACAATTTTTTACGAGAACCAATCCTTACAAATCGCATCTATGATTCAAACTACCCGGGCTCAGTCGTAACCTACACCGTGACTATGCTACCCAGAACATCAAGGCCAATTTCATTGGCTGGTATTAATCAGTAATATCAGCTCGCATCATGAAAACGACCAGGTTTTCCGGTCAGGGATTGTGATGCTAACAGATATGTATCACAGTATTTTAAGGAATAAGGAAAAAGGAGGATTCATAAATGGCGAAACAAAAGCTTAGAATTACCTTTTTAGGTGATGTGGTCGCCGGAGGAATCCTATCCTTTGACCTTGGGGTAAAGGCGATTAGCCAGGATATTTCGGATACATTGCACCAGTCAAATCTGGTAGTAGCCAACCTTGAATCACCCTTTGGGATTCCTGAGTGGCAGGTTTCTTTGGACAAACCGATAATTTATTCCAGGCCCCAGGATGCGGTCCGACTGCGAGAAATGAATATCTCTGCGGTATCCCTGGCCAATAATCATATATCCGATTTGGGAGAGGAAGGTTTCCAGAACACGCTGGATATACTGGACGAAATGGGTATTGCCTACTTCGGAGCCGGGCACAATTCCCAGCAGGCGAGAGCCCCACTTTATCTCACCAAAAACGGGATCAAGCTGGGATTTTTGGCATATTGCGGAGCCATGAATGGAGTGCGGTATGCTACGGCTGACAGTAGCGGTGTAGCCTTACTGGATGAAAAGACTATTCTCAGCGACGTCTCAGCAGCCAGACAGCATTGTGATTATCTCTATGTACTTTTACACTGGAATTGGGAATACACCTGGCTGCCATGTCCCGAGAGCCCGAGCCTGCTGAGGAAAATTCTGGACGCAGGAGCGGCAGGCATGATTGGTGGGCACTCCCACCGTCTGCAATCCTACGGTAGCTACAAAGGAAAGCCTTATTTCTATAGTTTGGGCAATTTCCTGTTTCCCGATTACATCATTGGTCCGCCTCGTACAGTATATTATCCCGCCGATCAGGAAAAGCTCAATACAAAAGATCTTCCGGTGATGTCCACAAATAAACCGGCCGATAAGTTGTACTATCGGAGCTGGAGAAAATACAGCCGGATTGGCCTGATCGGCGAAGTGGAAATAAAGGGCGGCAGGCAAATCTCTACAGCAAAATTCTCCTGGTCGGATGCAAACAGTTCCAGACTCAGCTTTTTGCCTGTGCTGTATAGCGCAGGATTGCATGTTTTTCTGAAAATCCTGGGCTGGCTGATCAATGGGCCTTGGTACCCGGCAGTCCTTAACGGAATGATGAGGGTGTCTCAATTATTGAAAAAGGTGGTAAGATATGAGTAGCCTGGTTACAAATACGGATCTAAATTATATCAGCTATAAACGCAGCTATTCAGGTTTCCTGGCGGATTCTCCTCTCCGCGAAAACAAATATGGGGTACGGGTTATCCAATTCCTGGTTACACTGCTTTACTTGGGTTTCACAGACTGGGTTCAGCTTTTTAAGCTGGCCACCAAGATCGAAGCTAAAGGCTACAAATTTACCCTACCAGATGCCTTAATATCCAGTTTCAAATACGGCATTAGCCCCAAAGAATATTACCTGTTCAGGTTTTACAAGCAGAATGAGGCCGAACGCGCCCAATGGGTGGGATCGATCATTAGTTTTTATCTGCAAAACAACCGAAAGTACTTTGACCGCCCCAGTAAAGCCTGCTTCGATGATAAGTTCCTGTTTTACGACAAATTCAAAGCATATTGCGGCAGAGAAGTGATCCGGATGGCCTCCAAAGAAGACCTCGAAGCAGCAGTAAAGTGGACGGCAAGGATACGCTCCTGCATTATCAAGCCCCGCTATGGCTATAAGGGATACGGCATCGACAGGATTATAGACTGTGCAGATTCGGTGAAAATACGTAAAATCCTGGCCACTAAGCTGGAAAGGGGCGAATTTGTGCTGGAAGAGATTTTGGTTCAACACCCGGATACAGCCATCTTTAATCCCAGTTCGGTGAATACACTGAGGATTAATGCCATCTGCCTGGAAGGGAAAACGGATATTCTGGGCATCATGTTCCGCATGGGACGTGGAGAAA
>JAQUJJ010000210.1 GCA_028681035.1 Candidatus Cloacimonadota bacterium | reverse complement strand
GCTTCTGCCTATCTAATCTGCCATTGAAAAACTCTATCTGAGCCATGAAAGCATTGGCAACGGGATCCCTGTAAAAAGAATCCAGTACGATAGGATTGAACTTTTCAGGGAAGGCATAAACCCCTTCAGTGCCATTTGGTTTTGGATACACAGATGTAAGAACCTTATTAAGGGGTGCAGAACTCGCTGCTTCTATAAAGGTGGATTTGCCCACTCCGATATTTCCCACTATTCCAATGCGGATATTCTCCATTATCATTCCTCACTACTAATCTTTCTTCCAGAAAACTAGCAAAGCTGTTCAAGTCAAGACATTCTTATCAGTGGTTTCTGTAACAATCAGGAAAAGCGGAGAAAAAGACTATCTAACAAAGTGACACATCGTAGGGTAGCACTCCGATGCTACCACCACAAGTGTGGAGTCGTTTAGGCATAAACGAACCACAAACCTACTCCTTGTTTTGCAGCCTAAAGGACTACACCGATAGTGTTACCTGCGTGTGGCAAAGCACCTTAATTGCGCTGTAGTCCTTAGCTCCCTTAGGGTAAGTGGTAAACCTATAGTTTGTGAAGAAGCTAACGATTCCAGACACATTGTTGTTTCTGCAGGAAGTGCGTCCTACTCTACATCTCGACCTCTCGACCTCATGCCCTCTCGACTCCAGACACTTTGCTATTGACATTAACAGGGTATTGTAAGACATTGACCTTTCATAGATTTAAAGTGGAGAAAGCAGATGGACATAGCTGTTGCTTTGAAAAAGCTAAGCCTGAACATACACCATAACTGCCTGATAGATAGTGGTGATAAGCTGATATTAGCTTGTTCCGGAGGTGCGGATTCCAATGCCATGCTATACATGTTTTCCCGCCTGAGGCATAGCTTGAATGTAAAGCTTTTAGCGGTGCATGTGAACCATCAACTGCGCGGAGATGCCAGCACTGCCGATGAGCTTGCAGTTAAACAGTTATGTCAAAAGCTTAACGTACCCCTGATCATCCGCAGAGTGGATGTCCCTAAGAACGGGAATCTGGAATGCCAAGCTAGAACCTTACGCTTTAAAGCTTTTGAGCAAGTTATGAACAGCTATTCCTTCCATAAAATCCTGCTGGCACATCACCGAGATGATCAGGCAGAGACAGTGCTACAGAATTTGTTTCGTGGTGCAGGGGTTGGTGGCATGGCAGGGATAAAACCCCAAATAGGATACATTGTTCACCCGATGTTGATATTTACACGTGCAGAACTGGAAGAGATACTAGCAGAAGCCTCTCTTACCTGGCAGAAGGATGCCAGTAATATGGATAACGGATTTACCCGCAATAGGATACGTAACGATTTGCTTCCCAAACTTAAGGAAGAATATAATAGTGCGATAACAGAACGATTGGCAAGGCAGGCAGAGATATTTAATCAAGCAGACCAGCTTTTGCAGAAGAGGGCAAAAATGCAAACCAAACGCATTACTTTGGAATACACTCCTCAGAAAGTTGTTTTGGAGATACCTGCCCTGCAAAAGTTTAGCGATATTGAGCAGTACTACATCCTGCGTCAAGCTTTTCGGTCTGTAAGTAACCAAGAGACAGATTTCATGACCGTGCACTTTGAAGCGATACAGGATATCTTAACTTCCCAAGGCTCTAAGCAATTGCATTTGACACTGGGAGTAAAGGTTAAAAAGATTTATGGCGAGCTGCATCTTTACCAGAAAGAAGATAGTGCTACGAGCCTAGAAGAAGAACTGGAAATTGATATGGACAGGGCAAGAGCCGTCTATGGAGATTACCGATTTAGCTTTAAGTATCTACGGGTGGAGCCAAAGGATTACTTTGTAGATGGGGGGACATATCATATTCTGATAGATGCAGACAAGGTAAAATATCCCTTTAAGATAAGATTCAGAAAGCCGGGTGACCGTTTCATACCCTTTGGCATGAAGCACTTTAAGCGCATAAAAGAGTTTTTTATTGACGGAAAAGTACCAAAATATGATAGGGAATTGGTTCCCATCATGGACGATGGGGAAAAATTGTTCTGGATTGTGGGACATCGGGTAGATGAAAGGGTGCGTTTTGATGAAAACACCACGCACTACTTGCAGATAATAGCCGAACCCACACAAACAAAGCCTAAACGGGCAGCAAACCGTAATAAAAACGTAAGAGGAAATGATGAACCTGATGAATTGTGATATATCAGCAGTGCTCTTTGATGAATATAGGATACAAACCCGCATCCGGGAAATCGGACTGGAAATAACTAACGACTATAATGACAGAAAACCGATACTAATCGGTATCTTAAAAGGTGGATTTATCTTCCTGGCAGATTTGGTGCGTAGCATAACAATTCCTATGGAAGTGGATTTCCTGGCGATATCTAGCTATGGCGTAGGAACCAGTAGCAGCGGAGTGGTGAAGATTCGCAAAGATATCGATATTGATATCTGTGGCAGAGATGTGATAGTTGTGGAAGATATAGTAGATTCGGGATTGTCCCTGCAATACATCAAGGATTATCTCTGGCAGCATAAGCCAAGCAGTTTACGCACCTGTGTGCTGTTGGATAAGCCGGAAGCTCACAAGATAGAAGTAAAGTTCGATTATGTGGGCTTTGAAGTTAAAAATGAATTCGTAGTTGGCTATGGGCTAGATTTCGCCGAGACTTACCGTAACCTGCCATATATAGGCATCTTAAAGGAAGAGTTATATCAATGAAGAAAGCGGTTATTTCTGCGCTAAGTATAACAGGACTAAATAGTTTACTTGCAGCAGCGGCAGATTCCGTTGCTGTGCTTCCTGAAACTATTCAGAAGACAGGAGCGGTTTTTGAACAATTCTCTGCTGTGATAAATTACTTTATCTATGCACTTCTAGCTATATCTCTAATAAGTGCCATCAGGATGTACCTAGCTAAACGGCGGATAAAGAAAGATGGAGGAATTATTCCTCCTCCCACGCCAGCTAACGCACCCAATAAGATGAAACCAAAGAAAAACACCTTCTCTCTTCCGCTGCTTATCTTGTTGATAATATTAACGATTGTGATATTCCATACCTTAAACAATTCCAACACTCCCGTAGTTAAAGAGAGCTATAGCAACTTTATTCAGCGGGTCAGCAATAAGCAGGTAGCTCAGGTTCAGTTTACTGAAAAAGACGTTCTTTATGCAGACCTAGCTGGCAAAAAGTTTTCAAGCACCCTACCCTTTGAAAGCCCGCAACTGGTAGATTCTCTAATAGCCAATGGGATAAAGGTGAATGCCACAAAGCCTTCCCGTTGGGGCTGGATTTTAAGTAGTGTATTTCCCATATTACTGCTGATTCTGTTCTACGTCTTTATCATAAGAGGGATGAGCAGCCAGAATTCCAAAGCTTTCAGCTTTGGGAAAAGCAAAGCACGCCTGCATGAAGCCAGTAAATCCGGCATTACTTTCAAGGATGTTGCAGGAGTGGATGAAGCAAAGGAAGAACTGCAAGAGATTGTGGAATTCCTGAAAGACCCCAAGAAGTTCCAAAGGCTGGGGGGAAGAATCCCGCGCGGCGTGCTGTTGGTAGGCAGACCGGGAACAGGGAAAACCTTGCTGGCAAAAGCCGTATCAGGAGAGGCAGGAGTACCCTTCTTCTCAATTAGCGGCTCGGACTTCGTAGAGATGTTCGTGGGTGTGGGTGCAGCCAGAGTGCGAGACCTCTTCGAGCAAGCCAAGAAGAATGCACCCTGCATAACCTTTATAGATGAGATTGACGCTGTGGGTAGGCACAGAGGCACAGGTTTGGGCGGCGGACACGATGAACGCGAACAAACCCTGAATCAATTACTTGTAGAAATGGATGGTTTTGAACCTAATGAAGCAGTTATCATCATAGCAGCCACCAACCGCCCGGATATCCTGGATCCTGCATTGTTGCGTCCGGGAAGGTTCGACAGACAGGTAACAGTAGATTTACCGGATATAAAGGGGCGTACGGAAATATTGAAAGTACACTCTGCCAAAGTGCCTTTATCCGACGATGTACATTTGGAGCTAATCTCCCGCGGGACACCCGGATTTAGCGGTGCAGACCTAGCAAACTTGGTTAATGAAGCTGCCCTAATAGCTGCAAGCAAGAATAAAACTAAGATAGAAATGAATGATTTTGAAGAAGCGAAAGACAAGCTAACCTTGGGCAAAGAAAAGAAAAGCAGGGTTATTGCTGAAGAAGATAAACGTTTAACTGCTTACCATGAAATAGGGCACGTGCTTACCTCTGTGTTTCAGGAAAAGGCAGAGCCGGTGCACAAGGTCTCTATTATTCCCCGTGGCTTTACAGGCGGGGCAACACACTACCTGCTAAGCGATAAAACTGGCTATTCCCGCAGCTATTTAAGGCAGATTTTAGTTACTCTTTTGGGTGGACGTGCCGCCGAAGAAATAGTATTTGGCGAGCTAACCACCGGCGCAGGAAATGATTTGGAACGTTGTACAGATATTGCCAAGAAGATGGTTTGTACTTGGGGCATGAGCGATAAAATAGGACCCATGACCATTGGCAAAGAGCAAGGAGAAGTGTTCCTTGGTAAAGAAATAGGCGGCAGAGACGTTTATAGCGACGAGACATCCCAAATTGTGGATAGCGAAATTCGCTATTTCATTACCGAAGCGCACGATAAAGCCAAAGAGATTCTCACTACTCACAAAGCCCTTATGGAAGTGTTAGCCAAAGAATTACAAGAAAAAGAGACGCTGGGAACAGACGAGATATTCCAGATAATTCTGGCTAACATAGAAGGTGGAGACCCAGAATTAGTGAACGCTAAGTACAGGAAAGCCTTGGAGCTGCGCTTTGAACACACGGAACCAATTGCCCCCAGCGAAGAAGC
>JAQUJJ010000209.1 GCA_028681035.1 Candidatus Cloacimonadota bacterium | reverse complement strand
GATAAGCAAGCGGGCATCTCAGGTCGAGACTATAATGCAATGGCTGTAAACGCTATACCAGACATCAATGCAGCAGCTGCAAAGATCGACAATGTCTTCGGTACATTTATCGATAAGGCTACTAACTTTTCTAAGAACGTTATAGGTAGACACCATGAGCAGTATGATCTGAACAAAGCTATCGGTGGTATCTCAGCCCACACAGAACACATGACACCTGGAAGCTTTCACCACGGAGTAAACACCAAGCTGTTAGAGGATAAGACTAAAGAGCTTGCTGACTTAAGAGCTACTGTACGTACAGATCGTACAAATGCAGCACTTGTAGGTGTTGTTGGTACTGGTGCGGTTATGACTATCAATGATGAGATGCAACGGCGTAAGCAGTACAAGTACGCAAGCGTAGTTCCAGGTACAGAGAGTAGTCACACTACGTATCAACTAAGCACTGAACGTGGTAACATAGCTGGCGATGCATTGCACGCTATAGAGACTGTCAACCAAGAGCCTAGCTATACGAAGAAGAAGTTTCTCGCTGCAGCCGCTGTAGCAGCTATTAGCGCAGGTGGTCTTATGTACGGTGCTAAGCAAATATCGAACCATCCAGAGCTTATGCATATGACAACAGCGTCAGGTAGAGCGGGTATGGAGCTAGGTAAGTCTGTAGCTGAGGTATTACCTTATGTTACAGGTGTAGGCGGTGCATACTATGCTTATCAGAACAGAGATAACCCTACCAAGCGTAACATTGGTTTAGGTGTAACAGGCTTATCAGCAGCTGCTAGGTATGCAATGCCTAACCTGTTAGATATTAGCGGTGCACCAGACGTAGCAGGTAGGGCTCGTGCAATAGCCACAGCTAGCTCTGCAGGATTCCTAGGCTCGGTTGGATACGCAGCGCATAAGGGTCAAGAGATCGCTAACCATGAAGCTATTGAAAACGCTATGCACTCAGAAGCACCTATCGAGGACGTAACGCATACGGTTAATACTATTAGAGGTAGGCACACGCTAGCTACTAAGTACCCTGTTACGCGTTACATGGCATTGCCTTCTGCGGTGACAAGGTTGTTCAACTCTAAGATGGGCGTACCAGCAGGTGCCATGAACGATGGTGACAAAGCTTACTACCATGAAGCCCAAGTGGACGCAGAGTTTGAAAGATTGAAGAAACGCTATGAAGCTAACATGGGTAGACTAAACCATGCAGGACATACAGACCTACGGGAGATCGCTATAGACACAGTATCACAAAGACTTAATCACGGCACAACTAAAACAGCTATGATAGACAAGATACGACAGTTTCTAAGTGGTGCACCTATAAACCCTGTACCTGATGGAGACGCGAGCTCAATACAGCAGCAAATGCTTAGGCAACAGCAAGTCAATGCACTTCAGACGCAAATGCTTAATCATCAAAACGAGATGATACATCAGCAAGCACACCATAACGCAATGGCTCAACACCATGTAGCTATGCATCATATGTTCTAGGGGACGCTTAGGCGTCTCTTTTTTTACACTAAAAAGAAGACGTACTCAGTACCGCCTTCTATCATTGTATAGTCTGTTCATTGAATCATCCATAGCCTTGCGTATAGCTGCTAGTAGTCTAGTCATCTACACCGCCTCCCCTAGCTTTGGACTTAGATACATGTCACATTCCATTGTTGTTCCCTTGATATAGATATTAGCAATGTTAGTTCTGATTACTACGCTTAAGTCTTCACCGTTGAATATAATGCTGATACCACAGTCGTTGTATACATATCTTTTCTTAAGGACCAACTTAACCATCAATTCTCTTAGTCTTTGTATTACGTTACCATCCTTGCACTTAGCGGCTATAGTAGACACCACTACTGTAGCCAATTGAGTATTACCGATTTTGTTTGCGTTTTCCATTATTTCTTCCACTCCTTTGTTTTGCTTTATTCTGCCTTGTTATTCTAGCTTCTTGCTTGTTTTGGATGTGTTCTCTCAATGCTAACTCTGCTTTTATTTGCTCTATTCTATAGGTATTACCTCTGTGGTCAATGTACATACCACCGCACGCCCTTGCATATCCTAGCATCATTAACAGTGACCGTGTTGTTCTGTCCGATAGACTTGGTTGTTGAATTATCATGATAACCTCCTTAAAATATATACGTTACATTGTCTCCGAAGTGCTTGCGCATTACGTCCTTAAATACGACTACTTGATCTTCTGCGCCTGATGCCCGTATAACGAAAATACTGTGCAACGTTGTGTCAATAACCTGGTAGTCTAATAACAAGGTGCTACATGATTCCATGTACTTAAGTGCTTCTACTACTTCATTGCCATGGAACCTAAGAACCTTTACAGCTATTCGTTGGACACCCTTCTCCATAAATAAACCTCCAAATATTGTTCTCTACACATCTCCTATACCATATAAATCAGGTATAATATGATATATAAAGTAGAAAGGATTTGATCATATTATGGTTAGAAATATAAGCGCACGACATATAAATAGTAGCTCAGCAACAGATGTCTCCATGGGAGAATACAATACAGATACTAAGGTAATACGCCTATGGTGCTATTACAACAGATTCCGTAGAGTAGGTGACGACCTATTCATTGATATCCAAGATTGCGATCTATCAGCTATGCTGTCTAATGTGTCACGCATAGAGTTAGTAGATCTAGACTGGGACAAAGTATACACAATGAGTGTTAAAGAGTACTTAGCTAACATAGTTAAGAAGGGTTTCAGAGTATTCAAAGTAAGCGATCTTAGCGTTAAAGGCTAGTAGACTAAATCCGAAAGGTGGTGACTAACATGGCATACGGCGATATGTACGATCCGAATGGTAATCACTTGTCTGACATGACAAGTCAAATAAAAGATGATTTGACACAGACGCTTCGTAGCGTTCGAGACACGTTATCTACAAGCTTCCAAACACTTAACTTAACAGTGTCTAGCATTCATAGTACACTTCGCACTATGTCATCAGCGTTTGTACCACAAGGTGGACTATCACATTCTCCTAACATGATCCCATCTTTCGGACCTAATGTTAACACTGGTGCACTAAGCGGACCTATGGGACAACATATAGCTCAATCTTCAATGTGGGGTTTAGCAACAGGTTCTAAGCCTTTTAACGTTGGTGGTTATGAGTACGCATGGGAACGTCAGAAAGAGATGAACCATCGTCTTACACAGTTTGGTGTTGACGCTACTCTAGCAGTGCCTGGCTTAGCTGCAGGTTCTCTTGCTAGTATGGCTGCACTAAAGTTTGCAGGACGTAGTTCTGCCCTAGGCGGTGCAGTAAGAGCTGGAGGTATGGCAGGTTCAATAGCACGTGGCGCTGTAGGTGGTATCCCTGGTATGGCTGTAAGTCTAGGAGTAGACGCTATAGCTGGACAATGGGGTGACGCGGCTAACGAGTATGGTCGTGACATATCAGGTATTAGACGCATGTCTACTCGCTTCGGTAATGAGTTTACTAACAAGGAAAGCTCAGTAGTAGCTAGAGGTATGCACAACTACGCATTCAATGAAATGAAGCAGGGTACAGACTTTGATACTAAGTTAGGTATCGACGGTATCCGCACAGTGGCTACACAAGGTATGCAGATGAATCTGTTCCAAGGTCGTAAGCCTGAAGAATTAGTTAAGCAACTTGAATCTGCTGCAGGTGTAGTTAAGTTCCTTACTGGTGTACTAGGTTCTAAAGACGTAAACGAGACTATGCGTTATGTTGGTCAAATGAAGAACATGGGTATCAACATGGCACAGAGTCCACAATATGCTATGAAGCTAGGACTAGATGCACATAAGTACGGTAATGCTATGGGCGTTCCAGGTTCAGAGTTACTTGGTCAAGCAACACAAATAGGTGCAAACGCGTACAGTCATTATGGTATGCCATCGTTTGGTGGTATACAACCAGCAATGCAATCAATGGCTCTAGCACATGAGATGGAGAAACGTAAAATACTGTCTACAGCAGAAGTAGCTGCTGGTGGTGGACATAACAACATAGCTGGACAAATGGTTAACTTTACTGCAGGAATGATGAACAACAGCGGCATAGGTAAAATGATGTTAGCTGCTGGTTGGCAGGGTGGCGGTAAGTACAGCATGGATAAGATGCAGGGTGCTCTTAAGAATGGCGGAGGATACTTCGGTGCGGTTGATAGCGCATTAAGTGGTATAGCTGGTGACCCAGACAAGTACGCTGACTTCATGATGAATTTAGAGAACCTACAAGCCAGTGCTTCCGAGCAGGGCGGACTTGACCAACAAACTGAAGACATGCTGTTCGCAGCGTTAGATCAGATGGGTACGTTTAAGAATGATAATACAGCGGCTATGATGCTTAAGAAAATAGCTACACAGGAAGGTATTCAGTTATCTACTGCCGCTGCTAAAACGATAGTAATGAAACATCGTAGACCTGGTATGATGAAGGCTATAGACCGTGAGCAGAAGCGTGGTCTTAATAGAGGCTTCCACGCACAGAATGCACTAGAGTATAGTCCTTTACGTGGTTTGGGTAGACTCGGTGAATCCATTGATAAGATAGGTCCTACACTGAAACATAACTTAGTTACACGTCCTGGTCAGTGGTTACATGATGTTTGGTCAGGCGTCGTAGGAGAACCAGACGAGAACATGATGGGTACTGGCGCAGGTCAGTTCAATCAGTACACGATGGATAACTATAACCCTAACATGGGTGGTCCCTCACCTAACCAACTGAAGTCAGATGATGCATCATTCAACCAAGCATTCAGATACGGTAGTAACGCACTAATGATGGGTAAGAACCCTAACGGTGACCCAGGAACTCCTTGGTGGATGAAATCATCAGCAGCTAACATGATGCCGTCAATAGAAGGTA
>JAQUJJ010000208.1 GCA_028681035.1 Candidatus Cloacimonadota bacterium | reverse complement strand
ATGAGACCATCTTTCTGCCGGCTGTGGATGAGCCCAGGGAGGACTTTCTGGCTTTGCAAGATCTGGCTGAGTTCTATGCACAAAATGTTCCGCGGGATTATCGGCCAGGTACTTATTCGCTGCATAATAATGTCAGCTCCAAGGTGGGCAATGCCCGAAACTTCTTCTATCACAGCCTGGATGTACCGGCGATCTTGATTGAGATCGGTGGGGTGAATAGGGAGGGGAAGAGTATTATCCATCCTTCTAATAAGATGGTAAAGCGGATTGTCAGCAGGCATGAGAAGGCTTTGGTGAAGGTGATGGAGAGGATGAGGGAGCGGTAAAATACTTTTGTGATGTAATAATTGAGGGGTGCTAATCGCACCAATATCTGAGACCCAATTGGTAAGCTAATAATTACTATACGAAGGGTTTACTTGAACTGAGGAGAACAAATGGAGTACAGGCTTTTTAACGAGTTCGTCCAGACTTTCCTGGTCGAAGGAAAAGACTTCCTTTCTGGAAGCGGAAAGACGGTGTTGACACCTGAAGCCCTGGATGAATGCATCGACCGATTTATCGTTAATGCTATAGAGGGTTCGGACCTGAGTTTCGACGAAAAGTTGAATATACAGTTTGCTGATGCCAGCCAAGAGGCGAAGATACTATTCGCACACGTAACCTGGCTTTATGTGCATCCACACAAAGGTATGACTGCTAGCGGCAAAAATGATGCAGTAAGAAAGAGCATGATTAATATGCCCGAATATACCATCAGGGATGGGATATTCTTAAACAAAGGTGGAATTGCAAACGGCGGTACAGCCTACAATATCCAAAAGCCTACAAATCTCGAATTCATAATCTTCCTTATTAAATGGATAAAGAATAGCCAAGCAGGCAAAGATAAGAGTTCGATCAAGAAAGGCATCATTACGGTCTGCCTTTATTGGTTGTATGGTCGAGAGGAAGTACTGGAGAAAGAATTCGGTTCTGGGAAAGCACAGAAGATGATGAAAGATTCCAGATTATTCAGGAACGATAGCGATGAATTGCCTCGCCTGGGAATATGCAATTTCCTACTCAATTTATGCGACCCTGATTATTATGAAAAGATCGTATCATGTAATGAAAAGAAACTCATCGCAGAAAATCTCTTCAAAGCAGAATACGGATCTGAAGAAGGTTTGAATTACGATGACAAGATTTATCTAATTAAAAGGCACTTAATGCCCCAGTATCCGAATATCGACCCCGAATATTTTTTGCGTGATGATGCCATTCAAGCTCTTTGGAACCCCCCAAAAATAAATTACTGGCTATTCCAGTGTAATCCTAACTTTTATGATATCGTGGGAGCGCTAAACAAAGGGATGCCAATAAAATGGAAGGTTGCGGCATACAAGGATAAAATTCGTCCTCAAGACAAGGTGATAATATGGGTTAACGGTGCCGAAGCTGGATGTTATGCTTTAGCTGAAGTCACGTCCGAAGTTGAACTGACAATAAGTGATGATTGGGAAAAAGAATTCTGGAAGACCGACGATGCCGAAACCCCAGGGCTAAAGGTCGAAATCTCAATTTTGCATAATCTGGCAAACAGACCCCTGCTTAAACCTCAACTTGAAGGTATTGGCGATCTTGGCGGTCTGAAGGCAGGGAATCAAGGCACAAATTTCAAGGCAACTGACAAACAATACAAGGCGTTGGAAAAGATGGCATTAGGGAAAGGACACGTTCCCCACAATGATTACAAAGAAGAAGAACCCGTCAAAGACGATGATTGGGAGGCCCCAGATTATAAGCAACATCCACTCAATCAAATCTTGTTTGGCCCTCCTGGGACGGGAAAGACCTACAATTCAATAAATCTG
This sequence comes from Candidatus Cloacimonadota bacterium, assembly GCA_028681035.1. The sequence goes on along the minus strand of JAQUJJ010000208.1, from coordinate 3,049 downwards.
GCTGTTGAGATCGCAGATCCAGGCTTTATGAGTTCTTCGGCAAATGCACACAACAGAGTCCGCATCACCAAAAGATACAGAGAATTGGTGGATGAAGGCAGGATCGTCTTTACTACATTCCACCAGAGCATGAGCTATGAAGATTTTATCGAGGGGATAAAACCGTTGTTGAGCACTGAGCAGGATTGTCAGATGCAGTACAAAATAGTCCCTGGGATATTCAAACGTATATGTGATCTCGCTGCCACCCAAGCGGAGCAAAGTTTAACAACCAAAGAATTATCACAGCCTCGCAATTATTCGAGACCCAATGAAGAGCTGTCAGATTCCGTTGTTCATATCGAGAAAACTGGATTCGGGAACAAATTACCAAGTCGTGATGCTGTTTTTGACAGGGCATATGAAAGCATTGTATCGGATATTAAGGATTCAATAAACAATGGACAGATTTATTACTTTGATACAAAACAAGGTGCAAAGCATAGAGCAATATCAGTTTTGCCGAACAACGACATCCAGATAAAAAGACAAAACGCTCCGAGCATGAACCCTTATGCTGTACGCCGTGATGTATTAAAAGCTCTGTTTATGCATTTTCCGAATATGGACAATATCACGATCAAGGATCATGATGATTACATCAGGTATGAATTAGGCCAAGGCGCAAGCAATGGCCCTACCAATATTGCGATCTTATTAAGGCTGGCTCAAGTTGCGAAAGCTATGTTGCGAAAGCCAATTGCTAATGACAAAATCAATAGCTCAGCCAATGAATCTTCACTTAATGCGCCAAAAGTATCTGACGATTACACCGTTTCGAGTTATAGATCGAAAAACTACGTTATAATCATCGATGAAATCAACCGTGGCAACGTCTCTCAAATCTTCGGAGAACTGATCACTCTGATTGAGCCGGATAAAAGGGCTGGAAATAGAGAAGCTCTGGAAGTCACCTTGCCGTATAGCAAAGAGAAATTCTCGGTTCCATCCAATCTATACATCATCGGTACCATGAACACCGCAGACCGCAGTGTGGAAGCCTTGGATACGGCTCTCAGACGGAGATTCAGCTTTATTGAGGCTACTCCCGATTACGGTTTATTTGAAGATGCCTATTTTGAAGACATCAGCCTGAAAACCCTGCTGGAAACGATTAACAAGAGGATTGAAGGATTATTAGACGAAGATCACGCCATTGGGCATAGCTATTTCCTGCGGGTTATGAGTGGTGAAACAAGTCTAAAACAGGTGTTTTTTAACGAGATCATCCCGCTCTTGCAGGAATACTTCTACGGTAATTACAGCAGAATAGAACTGGTGATCGGCACTGGATTCGTGAAGGCTATCCAGGTCCAACAGTCTGATTATGCCACGCCCTCTTCCGATAACGAGGTATTCAACGATCATATCCGTTATACTCTGGTCAAAGAAGCTCAGATGGACGATTTCGCCTTCCTATCCGCCTTACGCACCCTCATGAACGAAAGCGATGAAGCATAAGAAGATCAGTGTCTATGAATATGACAAGCTAAAGCTTGGCTCCGTCTATAACGGGGTGAAGTTTACAGAATCCCTTCTGGATGATCTGGAGCGGTTCCATGCCTCGAGCAAAATACCCTATTTCAGGCTGATCCGGGGCGGGGTAGAATTCTGTGAATATGTGGGTGTGATTCAGGTCGGAAGCATCCAGATCGAAGTGCTGCCAAAGCTTGATAAACTCAATTCCGAACTGAGTGTTTGGCGAGACCTGCTAATCGGTATGTTGAGGGAAGTAGGGATGTTCAGGGTTACTGCGCCAAGCACAGGCATGCTGACCTTGAAACCAAATTCGATCTTGGAATTGTACTTCGACATCTTCATCACAGAGCTCGAGTATTTGATCCGCACGGGGCTGGTGAAGCAGTACCGCAAAGAAACCCGCAACCAGACCTCTCTAAAAGGGTCAATCGACTTTCCGGGGCATTTAACGAAAAACTTAGTCCACAAGGAAAGGTTTTACACCAAAACCAGTCTTTACGATTACGATCATATCTGGCACAGCATCTTCAGCCAAACTATCAAGCTCATCAAGGTTCTTTCCGGGAGCACCAATCTGTCAAACCGCATTGGCGCGCTGGAGCTGAATTTCCCAGAAGTGAGTCTTTGTAGGATCACAGAGCGTACATTTACGGATCTGGTTTACAATCGGAAAACCGAAGCTTACCGGGTGGCGATTGATATCGCAAGATTGCTCCTCCTGGGCTTTCATCCTGATCTGGCAAAGGGCAGCAATCACGTCTTGGCTCTGATGTTTGACATGAATCTGCTCTGGGAAAGCTTCGTCTATCACAGCTTGAGGAAGCAGTTCCTCAGGAATTCTGTCCCTTACTCCATCCGCGCCCAAGCTTCCACCCGCTTCTGGAAAACCAATAACTACCGGACGTCCCTGCGCCCCGATATCCTTATCGAAAGCAGCTTGGATGATCAGAGATTTGTACTGGATACCAAATGGAAGATGATCACAGATACCAGCCCTTCATCTTCGGACTTGCAGCAGCTTTTTGCCTATTCCCAGTTTTTCCGTTCTTCCAGAAATGCTCTGGTTTATCCGGGAGTATTCAGTAACCGAAATGAAGGAGCGTACTGTCTATCAACGGAGTGGTCGGACAAGATCACCTGCAGCGTGATTCATTTAGGGGTAGAACCTCAGATCAGGAAATGGCAGGAGTCTATTTATCAGACGGTTGTTGGTTGGATGGACTCGTCAAACTGATCCGTGTGTCAAATAAGACTTATGGTGCAATAAATGAAATCAAAGCAAGGAATAGATCATGAATGAAATCCTCTTAAATTACTTGAATCAGAACGGGAAAAAGCCCGTGGAATAGATATTTGAACAGGTTTCCTATATGAAATGGCGTCCTCTGGGTGCTATCTAAAATACCGTCCCTTTCTTATTGAATCTTTATGACTTGCTCTCTTCCAATAGTGAGTTATTTTGGTGGAAAAGGGATAGCCGTCCCTTAGACCTAGAGTCTGTCCTGTTGTTATCCCTTCCACCAACCTTAAA
>JAQUJJ010000059.1 GCA_028681035.1 Candidatus Cloacimonadota bacterium | reverse complement strand
CTGACTTACGAGAAGCTTCGTCGTGCCGCTGTGCTTCTGAACAGGACTCCGGCACCGGATTATGTGGCCACGCATGGAGATAACTGCTGTCCGAGTGAAGAGGGGCCGATTCCTGATGTAGGTGGAATGCTTAACCTGATGCGGACGACCAACGGGCAGGAGCCCTCGCATGTTTTCGGCAAGCCCTCGCCATCGTTGCTTGCACCTGTTCTTAAGCGCTTCAAACCGGAGCAGGTTGCTGTTGTCGGTGATCGGCTTTATACCGATAAAGCCATGGCTGATACCGCCGGGATTGATTTTGTGTGCGTGTTATCCGGCGAAACCACGCGCGCAACTCTTGCCGATTACAGAGGAACAGCGCCGTCTGTAGTGGTTGAGACGCTGGGAGCTCTGGCATGAACGACGTGGTCATTATTGGAGCGGGTGTTGTTGGTTGCGCGGTTGCGCGCGAACTGTCCAGTTTCAATCTGCGTGTGAAGACAATAGTTAAAAGCAATCTCGCATTATAAACTCGCGCACTAACTCACTTCATCTTTGTTCTGAACCGCCAGTTTCCAAATCATGGAGATAACAGCATCTATCTCATCCGGTTTCAGGTTAGTGCCGAATTTATCATTAACAACATCAAAAAGGTAGTCCTCCAGCTCAATACGCACCCGGCGCTCCACCTCAATGTTGCTCTCCCAGTCAATTATCTTGTGCTGGTTGATTAGTCCATAGACCTTCTCCGACATCAGGCTAAGCTGCTCAGTGGTAAGTCCGTGGCCCTCCAGTTGAGTTTTTAAATTACGGTAGTAGGGATGCAGAGGTTTATCTGTTTTAAGAGCAACCGGTATATCATTATCCTCATAGTCAAAGACCTTTCCCTGAATATCGCGGACATCACAGAGAAGGGCCTTAACATCCTCCTCTTTGGCTGCTCTCAGTGCGGCTAGCAACTGGTTGATCTTCTCGCTGAAATGCTTGTAGAACTCAGGGTCACGGTTGTAATTCTCTGTAATGGTGCGTTTTGTCTGGGCGGCAATCGCCTCAGCTTTAGATCTCTCTGATAGCCCGCGCTCCGCGCTCTCAATGTACGCATTGAACTCTGCTGATTCAGAGACGCATAACGGCTCTGTCAGCTCAGTCACATACTCCGCTATAACGAATTTGTTCAGGATGCGCCGAATCTGATCCTCATACTTGGAGAAATCCACCGTTTCAGCATTCTTTGTTTTTTGGATCTTTTTCAGCTCAACGAAGCTCTTTAACGCCAGCGCATAGCGCCGGATTTTCTTGGCTTCAACCTTCTGTGTGAAGTCATAGAGCATTTGACAGGAAGAGAAGCGACGCGTAAACTCATTGACCAACTCATAGAACCGCTCACGGGTTTCGAGGTTGTTCTCCAGAATCCTTACATACTCCTCTCTGTCATCTTTGTTGCGTACGGTTTTAAAAATATCAAGTAGCTGCTGATACAATGCGTCCAGGTTTTCTATCTGCTGGTCGGTATTTAAGAGCGCCCGCTCAATATCATCTGGGTCGTAGTTGGAGAAAAGCTCCATGGCATCTTTAAGATTCCGGGCATTCTTTGAATAGTCGATTACAAATCCGTTAACTTTGGCTTCCTTGCCCTCGTCGCCCTCGAACAGACGGTTCACGCGGGCAACGGCCTGCAGCAGGTTGTGGTTGGTTAACTGTTTGGATAGATAAAGGAATGTATTACGCGGCGCATCAAATCCGGTTAAGAGTTTGTCCACCACAATCAGCATGCGTACACCATTAGGATTCTTCTTGAAATCGTTGATCAGCTCCCGCTCCCGTTTAAGTAGAGATGAGCCGTAGCGATGTTTCTCCTCAGCTAAAAATTGAGCCACAAACTTTTTGTGCTCCGGTAGCTGGTCATCCTCCTCCTTGTCGTTAGTGTCGGATATAATCACGGCTGTCAACGGTTGACTGCTCTGACCTCGGCAGAGCGTGAAGGCCTCTTGGAACATAATAGCCGCATATTTGGAAGGGGCGACAACCTGCGCTTTGAGTCCTGTGTTTTCAAACCGGCTATAGTGCTTCAGAATATCCAGCGCAATGGTTTCGATGCGCTGGGAGGTCTCCTCCACAATTTGGGAGGAGTTGAAGCGCTGCTGCAACGCCTGCTTCTGCTCCAGGGAAAGGTCTCTGGTGATGTTGTCATAAAACTCATCCATCAGCCTCTGCTGAACACTCTGCACAACAAAACGCGGCTGATAGATAAGCGGCAGCACAACGCCATCCTTTTCAGCCTCTGAGATGGTATAGGCATCGATCATCCCGCCGAATTTTGTTTCGGTGATCTTCTTTGTTTTAAAGCCCTTTTTGTCATCGCCATCCAGCTTCTCCTTTTTCATGAGAGGTGTGCCTGTGAAAGCGATGCGGCAGGCTTTAGGCAGAATCAGCTCAAGTTCAGTGCCGGCCTGACCCGACTGCGAGCGGTGCGCTTCATCAATCAACACAAAAACATTCGGGTCATCATCAACAAAATCGCGAGCGGTTCTGGCTGTATCAAACTTCTGAATCAACGCCGTAATAACCCGCTGATCCTTTTCCCTGATAAGCTCCAGCAGCTCAGCACTGCTGGTGGTCTTCTTGACATCCTTCTTGATGTTGCAGGCAGCGAAGGTTTCGCTGATCTGCCGGTCAAGATCACGCCGGTCGGTCACAACCAGAACCCGCGGCAGAATAATCTCAGAATCATCTATCAGAGATTTCACCAGCATCACCATTGTCAGGCTTTTACCGGAGCCCTGTGTGTGCCAAATCAACCCGCCACGACGACGTCCGAATTCATCAAAAGTTTTCAGCCGTTCCATTGCTTTCTTGATAGCGAAATACTGCTGATATCGGGCGATCTTCTTTTCGCCATCATCATACAGAATAAAATTTCGCACCAGATCAAGTATCCGTGAGGGGCGAAGAAGCGAATATATCCCGCGATCCTGTTCGGTCGCCTTGCGCGGCGACAGGCTGACACAAGAGCCATCTGGGAGGCCAAGATCATGGAGAATTTTTTCGATAATCTCAGTCGGACTTGGGCGGTTAATTATCTCTTCGACCTCTGCGTCGAATTCCGCTTGATCGGCATCCTTCTCCTTCCAGTGAGAGTAGAAGCGGGCAGGAGTGCGCATGGTGCCATACTTCAGTTGGTGAACATTCGTGGCAATTAATATCTGAGGGAAGAGGAAGAACTTCGGTGTTTCCGAACGTTCCTGATTACGCACCATCTGGTTGACGGCCTCTGCAACTTTTATTGATGGTTTTTTATTTTCAATCACTGCGAAGGGAATACCGTTCACAAACAGGACGATGTCAAATCGATGCTGAGAGCTGCTCGTGGCTTTCGATCCGATTGGAAACTCAGCGCAGATATGAAATGTGTTATTCTCAGGGGTACGCCAGTCAATAAAACGCATCTGCGGCGAGCTCTTTTTCCCATTGATCAGCTCTGAAACCCCGCAGCCTGCCAACAGAAGAGCATAGATGTCTTCCGATGCCTTGAAAACGCCCTCACCCAGATCAATCTGCAGCTCCGCCTTAAAAACCTCATCGCGGATGCTCTTGTCAGAGACCTTCGAGTCATTAATTTTGCGCAACGCCTCAAAAGCGACCTCTCGCAGAATATACTGCGATGAGCTTTCCCTGAGCTGACGGATATCTTCTCGTGAAAGATACGTATAACCCTGGTTGATGAGTTGGAGAATTGCGGGTAACTGCGAAGCACTGACCTCTGCGAGGTCGGGAATAGTGAATGTAGAATAGGGAATAGGGAATTCCTTTGAATAGGGAATAGGGAATTGAGAACTCTTTTCAGTTGGTAGTGGATAACTGAGAGTTGTTAACTTCGGGGTTACGATGTATTTCGGAAGTTGTTCCATAATTTTTATCCTAAATCGGTAAATTGATGCTGTAACGGTAAATCTTCATTAACAAACATTTTGATCCTATTGTTATCTGACTCTATTCAAAGTTCACTATTCAATATTCTAAATTCCCTATTCAGGTCTGCTGTCCTTCGTAGATTTTATAATAGACGTTAGGATGCTGACGATCTCGTTGGATTCTTTGATGATATCGGCTAATTGTGGCGCAAGGCTTTCATTTGATGCAGAGATTAGGCGCAGCCAATAGAGAGTTTCACGTGCCTCTTTACATGAAATTGATATTTTAGAGAGAAAGTCAGCGCGACTCTGGCCGGATTGAGCTTCTTCAACATTTGCACCAACGGAAGTGCCTGACCTAATCAATTGGTTGACTAATGCCCTGTGTGTCTTCTGGCTTTCATCAAGAAAGCGGCACAGCTTTACAATTCTCAGCGCAAATTCAAAAGTTCTTTTCGTAATATCAATTTTCATTTCTATTTTCACCATTCTTTTGTCATTCAAATTCACTATTCTCTTCACTTCACCCCCGTGATGTTTCTAAATTCAGGCAACCGTATTGTGCCGGTCACAAGATTGTTAAGAAGGTATTTCTTCTGCTCTTTCCATAAACGAAGTTTCGTCTCCAAAGCCTCAATCTCGCTATCCGCCGCCGACAGCACTCGTGCAATCGCCTTCTGCTCGGGTAGGGGAGGGATAACGAGTTTGATTTTTTCAATTGTAGGACGGCTTAAGCTTGGAACACCCGAAGCCTCACTGTAATTTAGCCATTGTATTTGTTGAAATGCATAATACAAAAACTGTGCTTCTGATTGTCTGTTTGCATGAACGGCAAATGCAGTGTCAACCGCCCAAAATTTTTCAATAATAAATATTGGTTTGTTTATAGTGCCTTTCCGTCCGATAAGGATCGCGGGAGCATCAAACAAATATTTACATGCTTTACCCATAATACCCCCAGTCCCATAAACATAAAACTCTCCATTTTCTGACGCGACAGTTTTCCAGTCTTTCCCGTACGAAATTACGCATACATCCCCCAGCAGCACCGACTTCCATCCCGCAGGAATTCCCAATTCACTATTCCCAATTCTCAATTCCCCATTCTCTTCACATTCCCTATTCCCTATTCTACATTCACTATTCTTCTCTCCCGTCAAGCGCAGCTTGCCGGAGAGAAGCCGCTGCTGCAGCCCCTTTTTAACCTGGCGCTTTTTAGCAATTTTCAAATCTAAATTCTTAATTGCTTTGTCCCAACACTCCAGCACACCCGCAATCGCCGTCTGCTCTGGGAGTGGGGGGAGGGGGAGTACTAAAGCCAGAAGTCCGTCTGAATCGAGCTTGCCCGCACCAATACCTGTTCCTCCAACCATTCCTAATAGTTTATGTTCATGCCCTAACAGCCAGGCTAAGAGGTATTCTGGCGATGCGTATTTTTCGTTTGGGATTATAGATTTCACATCTTGATTAAATGCTACATCGATTTCTGTAATACCAACAGGAATTTTTTTGAATAGCATACTTCCGCGAACAAGCAAAAGAAGGCTGTTTTTCGGTGCCAAACGTGATCCAGATTTTAGGCCTTCCTTGGTGATTTTTAATATGGAATCGGAGAATCTTGTTGTGTGCATAGAAATGGCGCTAATCCATGGAATATTGCCTCCCCAATATAGCTCGTTTGCTTTCGAGGGAGTGCCACCTGATCCCCACTTTGTGAAACTTCCGAGCGTCTTTTCCTTCCACTCCGCCGGAATCCAGCCAACTTTGGTTTTCTTATAACCTTTTCTGTTTTTGTTTCTTTGCATTATACTTTTTTTTCTTTGAAGAGGTTTTTGCCGAGTGCTTTTGTCGTTAACTCTTTCTGCTCTGGTGTGAGACTAACCGATTGTTCCAAGGCTCGCTCTTTAATCAAACCCTTTATTTCAGAGGGGATATTTCCCGCGGCCACTGCATGTTTTACGCCTGTATAGAATTGTGTGAGATTAGCTTCTTGTAAGTATTGCCTACGGATGTACTTAAAGAAAAGCTGGATAGAGTCCTCTTTGAGCCCTTTAAGATTATTGCTAATAAACACGATTCGTGGTTCATCCAGGTTTGTTTTAGCGGCATCTAAATCATCGATAATCAATTCTATGACTTGCTCTGCTCCTGTAACATTTTCATCATTAAATATTGATGTGAAATTTTCCTCATTAGTCGTGTTAGGATGTAAACAGAAATACTGCTTCATAGCCATCTTTAATGATGAAGATAACTTTCCACTGCAAATTTCCTCTACTGCAAATGGGATGTATGTCCCAGGCATCTTGTTGTTTGCTAACTGCTCATAGATGGCTGCTGCGGTTTCTGTCGGGGTAGAAATAGCAAGTGGCCATAGAGATGTTCTCCAACTTTCCCAACTACTAGGATTCACAATAATTGTTTTTATAGCATTGGCAAGTGCTGAGTCTGCGTCTTCCGTTATCGGCCATGAGTTTTCTGTAAAAGTATTAAGGAAGTTTTGTGATGTTGCATTGATCGTTGGTTGATTTAATTGCTTTTGTTTCAAGTAGTTGAATGATGCTTGGCAAAATACACGCTCTGAAGTAACTGTTTCGTCATAACTTGGATCAGCACTTTCGACATATTCAATTAACCATTCAGGCTTGTTGCTGTTTATGCAATGAGCAGTCATTAAAGCGGCAAGTTCTTTAATTTGTTTCTCTGGTAATCGTGGCCATTGTGTAGAAAATGCATTAGCTATAAACATGAAATTTTGTTGATCTGCCTGAATATCCAGCCATGGTTTGAGTTTGATGTATACTTTTTGCAAAGTATCGCTTGGCAGTCTTGGTGATATGGCCGATATAGTACTTATGGCTTCTCGTTCTCCTCGTTGTGATTGCGTTTTGAGATCGATTTGCTGCCCCAAAGGACCATTTCCTTCAAATAGTATGTCAACGAGTTGTGATAAATCTTCCTCTTTGTCTCCGATCAATGTATTTATAAGACTGGAATGCAATCCCTTGTTTGCATCTGGGGCATTGGTGGCATATATTTCCCACATAGATCCTTTGGCAATTGTGGTGGCAAGTTCAGGTAAGTTTAGAAGTTTATTTTTTGGTAGTGCGTTGTTTAATGCAGTTAACACTTTCAAAGCATGTTGTTTCTCTTTAGGTTCTGTAGATGAAAGATGAAACATAGGGCAGATATGTTGCGTAAATAATTTTTCTGCAGAATCCGAAAGGTCGTCGCCAAAAATAAAAATAGATTTCAGTTCATCGGAAGTTAATGCGTCATCTGTTTTCAATTCTCTGAAATTTGAAATTACAGTGCTGTGTATTTTCCTTTTGCAGGGACCAAGATTAACTGTGATATGGGCTAATTTCAGCAAATTATTATAACCTTTCATGGCATCTTTGAATTTTTGGAACCTTTTAATGTAATCATTTATCACATCTGTTAATTGGGGTGATAATGACTCAGGTTTAATGAGGCAGGAAAGCGCATAGCGAAACTGTGCTATGCTAGTACATGATTTGCGATATTGTTTTAGCCAGAAAGCAATTTTGTCAATCTCGTTAGCTTTGGAGATTTCTTTTTCGAAAGCTTCTTCATCGCCAGACTGTATGGATTCATGAATTTCGGGACCATTTTCTAGTCCAGCCAAGGCTTCGGGTATTCCTTTTCTTGTTAGTCTTTTAAATGTATGATGAGAAATCGGTTCTAATGCTTGAATGATTCTAGCGGCTTTCTTTTCTAAATGTGTTGCATTTTTTAAATGTTGTGTATCTTCTGAATTATCAATATCGTTAATATCATGTAGCTTTTGAAATTCGTCAGGATTGTCCATTAGCTTCTGATAGATATCAGGAAGAGTTTCTTGTAAAGCTATTACTAATAGTGATGTGTTCTCGACATGCTTTAAAATTTCTTTGTTACATAAAGAGCATAGGGATGGAGATATTTTTATTTTTTCTTTGAAAAGTATATAAGCGTTTATTAATTTCTTCACCTGTCTTGGATTTCTTGGTGCCACTGCTCCGATCAATTCCTGGATTAATTCAGTATCTTCATCTGTGAATTCATTAAATCTCTCAGATAATTTTCCGGCGTAAGCCACCATGTCATCAGGTAATAAAGCATCCATGCGAACAATAACATCGAAGAATTTTCTTAATAGGTCTTCTTCCTCATACCCATTATGATGTCCATCATCTTTTAGCGCACTTAATACTTGTTTTTCATCACATGGAACAAGAAATCGACATTCTGCTATTTCTTCTTCATAAAGCGGTTTTCCTCCAAGTTGTCTTATGCATGCCAGAGCCTCAACGACAGTACCCGCTTCGCAACGGTCCAGGTCATCTACAACTACAACTATCGGTGTACCATCTCTGTCCTTGTATTCAGCCAGCTCTTCTTCAAAAACTAGCTGAAACTGATCGGGATATTTAAGCCGTTGGCTATCAGAAACGGGTTCCGCTGAAGTTAATATTTTTTCTTTTTTTGCAGAGAAATACCGCCAGAAATATGTAAAGGTAGACACTATAAAGGTTTGCAGAGGTAATATGGATAGTTTTGCAGACCACGTGCTTACAAATAATGATATGATCCATAAAGTCAAAGAGATTGCCCCAATAATGAAAGCCCAAGTGGCAATGGCATCAATCTTTTCATTTTGAGCCATTACTAGCCATTTAGCTTTGTTGTTTACTTCGTCTTGAACATCATAACTTCTTATTTGAAGCGGGTTTCCGGGTTGAACAAACTTACTTATTTGTTCAAATTTCGGGCTGTCAATTCCTTTGATAATTGATAAAAGCAATTGTCTGCGAACATGATCCCCTCGTGTTTTCCACGCATTGAACCAGATGACTTTTACTTTGTTGTCTTTAATGTTTTTGGCCAACTCGTCTTCCATCATTTGAACAACAGAACTTTTTCCTTGCCCCCATTTGCCAAATAGCGCAACTGAGATACCGGGATCATTGCCTGAGGGAGGGTGAAATATCTTTGCCAAAAGTTTTGCATAAACATTATGATCAAAAGCGTCTTTGTCTTTTGCTTGATCATAAACGCTATCATTTAGAAGCTTTAATCCCTTATCTGTTTTTTTATTTGTCATTTCGGTTCTCCCCATAATAAATTCCAGTTTTCCAGCCCAAGATTCCCTATTCCAAATTCATAATTACAAATTACACCTTTAGGCAATTCGTCACCCTTCAAAACTTCTAAGCTCCGCTTCATCGTCAACCCATTTCGCTTCCTTCTTGTAACTATCAGCTATAACTTTTAAGCATTTTGATGTGCGTGGATAACAAATGGCAAGAGCATCGGCCCAATCAGAATATTTCTTGATTAAGTCGCGTTCCTGGACGCCTCCTTCAAAACAAGCTCGTGTGACAACTCCACGGTTGTTTCTAATCTGAGTCATGAAGCTCTGGGTCATTCGTTCTCCATCGTATGATTCTATGATTTCACAAACATACTCCGGTGGCCAGATTTCATCTTCTTTCGTGGGGAAAGGTGCCTTTGCAAGAATTTGTCCAACATGAGAATCGCAAGGCCCTAAATGGCCAGTTTTTAGACACTCCTCTCGAGCTTTATGGATCCAGTCACGTAGTTTGATTAGGTCAACTTTACCTGTTTTAAGATCAGTGCCTGGTGTAATGTTCCACGCCCTAAAAAGTGTCCACGCATTTCTGGCTAAAAATTGTTTCTTTTGATTTACTTCAGATTCTTCGCTCTGGTTTTCATTTGCTGAACGAAATCCATATCTAATGATTTCTGCAAAGAATTCAGGTTTTGATGCGAGTTCCTTGCATAAATTATCAGGGGTCTTTTCTGCCGCACCTCCTGTCAAATAATCTAGATAGTACCACTCCAGCTGAATCAAATTTTCTTTTTGGATATCTTCACGTGTATTTAATTCATTAAACAGCTCTTGTATTTCGTATCCGTGTAAATAACCACTGTGATTTGTGTTTGGCGGATGCTCTAATGAATAAAATAGAACATCGTAGATTAATTTTGTAGAAGCGCACTCTCGACAATCTTCTGTGGCCCTTATTGCATCCTCAGTTCGGTTACATTCAAGAAGCTTGCGTACAACATATTCGCAGGTATCTTTGTCATCTTGCGGACTTATTCCCAATGATTTGTTCCAGTAATATGTCTGAATTTCTTTGGGATATGTCTCGACTTCCTTGTAAAGATCCATGTTCTCACGTAAGTCCAGTAAGAATTCAGCATTTTTTTCTGATTTCCAAGAAACCGTTTTTAAATATTGGAGTTTGTCGGTTAACCAGTCTTGATCGTTCCATGATTTTAATCTTAGGTAACCTCTTGTTAAGTTACGAAATTTATCATTTCTGTCCGTTAGCCCATTAAGTAATAATTGCTCTTCTTTCAATGTAATCGCTATCTCCGAAAGCGAATGACCTGCATACAGAGGAAGTTCAACATTACATGCAAAATCTATAACGCCCTGTATTCCCTTTGTTCCATATATCAAATCTACCGCTTTGCGCCGTTCTTCTGCAATTCGTATCTCTTGTGCTTTATGTCTACTGTTGTCTCCTTTTTTGAAAGGTATAACATCAAGGAAGCTCGGCCTGTGATCATTGAATAGCCAGTAATGTTTTTCAAAAATTTCATCAGGAATAAGTGCGTTGTGGATTGTTTCTAACCGATCTAGTAAATTTCCTTCGGCAACCCAATCGGCTTTATTGTGCAATCTGTGAAAACTGACTGTCTTTCTAATTTGATCGGCTAATATATGATCAGCATCAGAAAGTTTGTTTACTCGATCTTCTAAAACTGTGATTACTTTTTCAAGGCAAGCTGGAAACCTAAACGCCTTTTCAATTAGTTCACTCCATCGATGACAGTCCACACTTACATGGATTAAGAGTAAATCAATTATTTCCATTGAATGTTCAAATATGTCTCTATGTGTTAAAACTGTCTCAGTTGCATTCAGTTCGCGCCAGCGGGGCTTGAAGTTCGGAGTCTGAAAACCCATGCTGCCTGGAATAAGTTTCAATAGAAGTGGCCACGCAACTTCAGGTTCTTGGTCTATCAGCATTTCGATTAAACTTTGTCGCATTCCGAAGTCCGCCGAAGTCTGAGGACTCCATAGAATAAAAATGTCTCGAAGGCTTCCTGCGGGGGAATTAGAAAAGTGAGAGTTTGTTTTTAAGTGTGACAGTTTCGCAAGTATTAAGCTAACATCCCTCAGGTGATTGGGGTCCCATGCAAGGAGTTCCAATCCCCATAATACATCAGCATAGTAGCATCTTGAAAACATTGCACCGGTTGTATCTTCAAAAAGAGCTGCTATTTCTGGTTTTTCTTTGGAGAGTGATTGATTTATTGCTTCCATATATTGGCAGGGGGATGCTTCTGCTATTAAAATCATAAAACAAGAAAGAGACAGCCAACGGTCCGCACTCGCATCATGCAGCAGTTCACGCACAACACTATCAACCCAGGATTGCGGTTCAGACAAACACAGTGAACGCCCACGAGTTGCAATTAGAATTAATGTCTGGCATAAGCCAATCTTTAAGTTCTGTGAAAAGTCACTTTCTTTGTGATAGATATTTGCATAACAGCGTTTGCCCGGTTCTAAATCAAGACTGGGGTCTCTTTTGCCCATTACCTCTAGAAAGATACGCTTGAACTTATCAAAGTCACTTTGCACCATACATGGTGAAATAGCGCACCATGCATCAACTGGAGACAGTAACCGAATTTGATCGGCAATCTTACAAAGTGGAGATTCCGGCAGGAGCATGGTTCTGTTGTACAACCGTTCAATTAAGGAATAATCACAATCAGCCAGTTCTGAAATAATACGTTTGTCGCCCTCCTTTGACTCATTCCACTTTTCTGCAAGCATGATCGGTATCATCTCTTCCGCTTGTGGGCTCTTTGCCCATTCGGGTTGACGCAAAGCTGGTGCAAGCCTGCGAGTCAATGCTGATAAACTGCGTCCTGTTTCTCTGTTAAGTGTCCAAGCTTCGTCATGAGAATATCCGCTCTTCTCTAATGCTTTAATGAATCCGTCCACATTCAGTCGCGGCAATGTTAATCTTTTGTCATTAATTGTATTTGTGGGATCAAGAGGAACATAGATACTGTGGCCCTTTGTTTTCGTGTGTGAAAAAGCACTGCCATTGCATTCAAAATCAATTATAAATATTATACTATTTTTGCATAAACATAATCTTTGTAAAGCAGCTTCAGATTTTACTATTACAGCTCTGGAGAAAAAGTCCTGAAGTTTATCTGGTGTTTGTTGAACCGCTGTAGCTATCAGGAATAACATCGATTCATCTTTAGTCGGAGCTTGGACAAATATTGTAGATGGATCACAGGATAACCACTCTTCAACTTTTGATTGAGCTTCTGCTCTGCCAGACAAAACAATATTAATATTGATTGGTGGATCTGATATGGACTTCCATTCGCTATAGCAGTGATCTGCGGCGACTGCTCCCTCTGTAAATATATCCATTTTTTCGGCAAGCCAAACTGCAACACCCGGATTTAACTCAAGCCAGTTTTCCAGATCGACAGCATCTACGCATCTTACGGTTTTCCATATACCTTCTTTGTTCTTTTCCTCACACCACTCATTCTTTCCAGCAAATACTCTCGGGGTTACAAAAACAAACTCCACTTCTTTTTGGTCAACACCCAAAGGACTCGCATTTCGTTTCTTATAATCCTCATTGGCCTTGTTTTTTGGATTGGAATCGCAACCACACTCCCAACAGGATTTGCCTTCAGGAATATATAATGCGCCTTCTTCAACCTCCAACACTCCATCATATCCAGGCACCCAGATAGCATCACCGGATGGGAACCTTATATTCATTGGCTCGCATGAGGCCTGTATAAGCATTCGGATAACGTGGGGCAGTAACCCCTGAGCCTCACGTGTTATCGCCCAATTTGATAAATCTGTTGTGTTAATCCATTTCATAAACTATCTCCAAAATGTCAATTCCCTATTCATTATTTGTCACTCATTGTTCGCCAGGATCACTCTTTTGCGGCAACTTTTTGACCATCCTGTCAAAATCAGATTCTTTTATCTGATTTTTGTTGAATATGTCATATTCCGCATGAGCTTTGTCATCTGCGTCTTTTCTTGAGACGGACCCGAATCCATCCAGAATCTTATATTCATTGAAATCAAGGAACTTATTCACGCACTCCGAAAAGCTTTCCATTGTCAGTTCAGTTCTACGTGTGAGTAGCATCTCAATATAATCAAAGAAAGCTGACACCGTACGTTCCAGCATTTTGATTTCATCTTCAACCAGATAATTCTTGGCCACCGTTACATCGGATTTTAGAACTCTGCCGTCAGGTGCATTTTTATAGGTTTTCATTCCCATCAAGGGCATTGAACAGTCAGCATTATTGAAAACAATCTCAGCAGCAGTATGTCCAGTTATTGCAAAATGGAATTTATCCTGCACATGGGCATAGAACAGCTTGGTTGTTTCAGATTTCGGGTCATAATCAATGCTGCATTCGGCAAATATGTCGGTGATCTTCTGGTATATCCGTCGTTCGCTGGCCCTGATGGACCGCACCCTTTCAATCAGCTCTTGAAAGTAATCTTTTCCAAAAAATCGGCCATTTTTAAGTCGCTCATCATCTAACGTAAACCCTTTAATGATATACTCTTTCAGTAAACGAGTTGCCCAGATTCTGAATTGGGTGGCGCGTGATGAATTTACTCGATAACCAACGGAGATGATTGCATCGAGGTTGTAATATTCCAGTTTTCGTTTTACCTGACGGGTGCCCTCCTGTTGAACTGTTTCCAAAATGGAAATAGTTGCATCCTTATCAAGTTCGCCGGATTCATATATGTTATCCAGGTGTTTCGAAACAGCTGGAATGCCAACACCAAAGAGCTCCGCTATCCTCTTCTGAGGCAGCCAGATAGTTTCATCAGCGAGAAAAACCTCTACTTTAATATCTCCTTCGGGAGAAGTGTAAAGAAGAAACTCAGTAAGTTGATCTTTGGGTGTGATTTTCCTGTTTCGTTTTTCGTCACTCATAGCGTTCTCCGCTCTCAATTCTGAATTCCCTATTCATTATTCTCCCCACTCTCAAGCTTTTTAATTGACCTGTTTTCAAACAGCAGTTTCATTTGATGAATGGCAATCTGATTCAATTTGCGCAAGCGTTCGGACTGATTAATGCCTTCCTGAATGAAATGCGAGTTGAGACTCTCCAGATTAGAGAGGCATACCAACTGAGTGACATTCGCAAAGTCACGGATATTACCTTTCTCGCCCGGGTTTTCGGCACGCCATTCCTGAGCAGTCTTACCGAATAGTGCCATGTTCAGGATGTCGGCCTCGGCGGCATAGATCATATTTATCTGCGTTTTAGTCAACTCAGGAGGTATCAGATGTTCTTTGATTGCATCGGTATGAATGTGGTAGTTGATTTTTGTCAGATTGCGGCGGATGTCCCAGCCGAGTTGTTTTTGTTCTTCATCTTTCAGACGCTGAAACTCTTTTATAAGATAGAGTTTAAATTCAACCGAAATCCATGAAGCAAATTCAAAGGCGATATCTTTATGGGCATAAGTTCCGCCGTAGCGCCCAGCTTTGGATACTATGCCAATAGCCGCAGTCTTTTGTTTCCATTGTTTCGGTGTCAGAGAAAAGCTGTTCAATCCTGCACTAATTCTAAACCCGTCGAATTCGACGGAATTAAAATCAGGATTATTTAAGGTCTCCCAAATGCCCAGAAACTCTATAGTATTGCGATTGCGGAGCCAGTTTCGAACAAGGTCATCTGATCGATCCTGATTTTTGTATCGGGCAATATCGGTTAAAGAAATATAGTCATTTTCCTGTACTGTATTAACCGTCACTTCCGTACTCATAACCTGAAATTTTTTATTCTTACTCATGACTGCCTCCTCAATCCATTATCAATTCCCTATTCCCAATTCCCTCAGGTGTGCCTTCATTTCAGCCTCCAGCTGCGCCAGCTCGGTATCCACCTCCGCCAGCTCTTTGAGGTTGGCTTCAATATCAACCTCCTCCTCCTCTTCAAAGGTATCCACATAGCGGGTGATATTGAGGTTGTAGTCGTTCTCTGCGATCTCGGTCGGCATGACGGAACGGCTGAATTTATCGATATTCCGGCGGTTTTCAACGGCATCGAGGATTTTCCGGATACTCTCCTCTTCCAGTGAATTCTGCGCTTTGCCGGGCTTAAACTCCTTAGAGGCCTCCACAAAAAGAACATCCTTACGGTTTTCGTTGGCTCCTCCTGCCTCACGCGAGCGGTCGAGAAGTAGTATTGCCACGGGAATGCCGGTTGTCTGGAAAAGTCCTGCTGGCAGGCCGATCACTGCATCGACGATGTTTTCCTCCAGCAGACTTTTGCGGATGCGGCCTTCGGCTGCGCCGCGGAAGAGCACTCCATGGGGCACAATGACCGCCACTTTTCCCTCTTTAGCTTTGGCGGTTTCCACCATGTGGGTTACAAAGGCATAATCGCCTTTGGTGGCAGGGGGTATTCCGCGCCAGAATCGGTTGTATCTGTCATTCTCAATATTCTCACCCATCCATTTTTTTAAAGAAAACGGGGGGTTCGCTATCACGAGATCGAATTTCATCAGGACGTCGTTCTCTTTCAGCAGCGGATTATTCAGGGTGTCGCCCTGCTCAATACGGGTGGAGTCCTTGCCATGCAGGAACATGTTCATGCGGGCCAAATTATAGGTGCCCATGTTGCTCTCCTGACCATAGAGCGCATAGTCATTTGAGCCCTGTTTCTCTATTTCCTCTCCGGCTAGCAAAAGAAGACCCCCCGAACCCGCCGCTGGATCGCATATACGCCATCCTGGCTGGGGTTTAGCGAGGCGGGCCAGTAACTGGGCAACAGATTTGACTGTAAAAAATTCGCCCGCTTTTTTGCCGGCATCCGTGCCGAAGCGTTCTATCATGTACATATAGGCATTGCCGATCACATCGTCCTTGGCGTAAGTCAGGTCAATTTTTGAGAAATCGGCCATAAGATTGCGCAGCATTTTGTTGCGTTGCTCGGTTTTACCGAGAATGGCATCTGAATTGAAATCCACGGTTAAAATGCCTTCAAGTCTCTCTCCATTGGCATCTTCAATCCTATGAAGTGCCACATTGATCAGCTCGCCGAGGTTATCAGCTTCCAGGTTTTTATAGAGATCTGCAAATCCAGCACCCTCCGGTATAATGAAACGTTCGCTTTTAAGACGCAGCTTGATACGATCTTCGTCTGTTCCATAGCGGCCTTTCAGTTTCTGAATGGTGTGTACGTGGATATCGCTGATGTATTTGTAGAAAAGCAGCAAAAGAACGTAATCCTTATAAACACCGCCGTCAATGGTACCGCGTGATGAATCGGCTGCATTCCAGAGTGTTTTGTTAAGTTCTTCCTGGGAGTATTGTTTTACGTTGCTCATTTTGGATCTCCTTAAATTGTGCTTAATGGTTTATTTCGGCAATCTGCCGATTAATGATATGGTTCTGTAATTCAGCTTTTCTTGAGGTTAATCTGATGTATGCTTTGTTCATCTCTCCAAGTTTCACTAGTGCCCTCTGTTTCTCCGGGGCGGGGGCGCTGATTTTCATAGCCCCGAGATTTGAGCAGCTCAGGAAGGGGATTGTCGTAGTTTCGGTCAATCTTGCGAAAGCATTCTGGCCAGCAACGGAGTTGAAAAACAGTGCAATATAGCCAGGCAGCAGTTTTTCAGGTTCTTTAGGCGTCAGAATGATGAAAGCTGATGAGGCAACGCAGGGCAAATCAGGTGATCTGTCAAAGGCCGTTGCCGTAAAACGCCCGCGGTTAATCAGCAAAACATCACCTGTTTTCACATTCGGTCCGGCAGAAACATCGGCCTTGCATAGATTCTCGACTGTCAAGGTACCTTCGGGGGAGAGATCTCCCGGCTGTATAACCAATACATTCCCGTTGTCAGAGTATGTTGGCTTTTGCCGGAAAGTATGCCCCATCCGGATGTCGCAAAGCTCTTTAATCTGGATATTCCTTAAACTCATAAATACACTATACCACTACTGTGATCAGCAATCAATAATAAATGCAGTATTTTGGTAGTGCAATAATTTTTATAAAAAACTCTTCTGTATCTAGTTTTGACATGCACGTGTTACTATGTTTTGCAGTGGAGTTTGGAAGAAATTTTCTCTGAGCGAACTGAAGCGGATTGACCGTAAATTTAGGTTTGACCAATCAAAAAAACAAAAAAATCATAGTGTATGAGTGACAAACAACCGAATAATCCTTTGCACGGCATTACGCTGGAGCAAATCGTGAACAGTCTAGTTGAGCATTATGCCTTAGCTTGGCGGCGCACCTGTTTGCGTTCGTACTCTTTGATGAGGCGTTTTCGCAGGCGGATGTGTTTGGGTGTGACCTCAACCAGCTCGTCTGCCGCAATATATTCGATGGCCTCTTCTAGGCTCATCAGCACTGGCGGGGAGACCTCCAAGTTCCGATCTCGCCCAG
Source organism: Candidatus Cloacimonadota bacterium (assembly GCA_028681035.1). The sequence goes on along the minus strand of JAQUJJ010000059.1, from coordinate 3,297 downwards.
CAGCCCGGACGTTGCTAAACGCTTTGGCTTTCTGGATGTTCACCAACAGATCAGAGTCCAGGCAGTGCTCCCCGATAATCATGCCCTCATAGCAATCTGTTCCGATATCCACAAACAGGTCGCCACGCATCTGCAGCCCATCCATCGCAAAAGCCGCGGACTTTCCGGCGGCCATGCTGATCATGACACCTTTGTTACGATTGTTGAAGTCGCCGGCAACAGGAGCGTAGTGGCTAAAGCAGTGGTGTACAACAGCCTCACCAGCCGACACAGTGAGTAGCTTGCTGCGCAGCCCGATAGTACCCCGCGTGGGAATGTGGAACTCCTGTATTTTCCGCACGCCATATTGCTCGACGCGGATGAGGTCGCCGCGGCGTGAGCCTACCAGCGCGATCACCTTGCCGGCGCGATCATCCGATACATCCACTGTGAGCAGTTCGAAAGGCTCGCATTTGATTCCGTCGATCTGCTTGTAGATCACGCGCGGCTGGGCCACGGTCAACTCAAAGCCCTCCCGGCGCATGTTCTCGATCAGGATGGAGAGGTGCAGCACACCGCGTCCGCTGACGTTGAAAGTGTCGTCGTCCTGTTCCTCCACGCGCAGGGCCACGTCGCGCTGGACCTCCAGCTTTAGCCGCTGCCGCAGGTGGCGGCTGGTTACAAAGGTGCCGTCCTGCCCAAAGAACGGTGAATCGTTAATCCGGAAAATCATGGAGAGTGTCGTCTCATCTATATGAATGGCGGGCAGTGCCTCGGCGCACTGCGCATCCGCCAGGGTATCGCCGATGTCGATAGCCGGGATGCCGACGACCGCACACAGCTCTCCGCACTCCACGCGCTCCACGGAGCGTCGGGTCAGCCCTTCAAAGACGAACAGCTCCTTGAGTTGCACCGGCTCGTACGAGCCGTCCCACGTCATGTGAACGATCGGCATCATCAAATCCAGGGTGCCGCGATAGACCCGACCGATGCCTGTGCGTCCGACAAAGTCAGAGTGCTCGATCGAGGCGATCTGCATCTGCACAGGCCCCTCCTGCACGCGGGGGGCAGGGATGTGTTCCAGAATTGCGTCCATCAGCGGCAGGATGTTGGTGCGCTGGCCTTCCAGAGTCGTGGAGGCCCAGCCATCTTTTGCGCTGGCATAGAGCACGGGGAAGTCTAGTTGGGCGTCGCTGGCGTTCAGCTCGACAAACAGGTCGAACATCTTGTCGTGCACGGTGTCCGGCCGCGCGTCTGAGCGGTCCATCTTGTTGAAAATGACTACGCACTTGAGACCCAATTCCAGTGCCTTGGCCAGAACAAAGCGGGTCTGCGGCATGGGGCCGTCGGCGGCATCCACAAGCAGCAGGACACCATCGGCCAGTTTGAGAACGCGCTCGACCTGGCCGGCAAAATCACTGTGGCCCGGAGTGTCGATGACGTTGATCTTGACACCCAAGTACTCGACGCTGACGTTCTTGGAGAGAATCGTGATGCCGCGTTCGCGCTCTAGATCATTGCTGTCCAGGAAGCATTCGCGGAAGACAGCTTTGTTAAGGAACAGCTTGGACTGTGTGAGAATAGCATCCACGAGGGTGGTTTTCCCGTGGTCTACGTGGGCAATGATCGCAATATTTCGCAGTGCTTTATTTGGCATATCGTTTCTACTAGTTTTATTAATGACGTACAAGATACCATAAAAAAAGAAGGTTTTGTCAAAATAAACGTCATTTCTGTAATTTTTAAACATGCGAAACACACCGGGTGTTTGTTCGCCAAAGGCACGTCATGGGATTTCATATCTTTGTTTGGCTCATAGAGCCAACCCTACACATTTCAACTTTTCATGAAGCTTGCATGTCGCACGGCTGATGCAAATGCGCTATGCTGTTTGTGAGGCGAAAAATGGGCATCCACCGCATAGCGGCGGACATACTGAAAGCAACACAGTATATCCGCCCTATGCGGTGGATTGTTCCGCAGTATATCCGCCGCTATGCGGTGGATGATTGCGCAGTATATCCGCAATAAGGCCTGATAGACAACTTTTTGCAAAGAACAATTAATTGTTTTTTCTAGTCGCCCAAGCGACTAAGAATAATTCAGCTACGCCGAATTATATGATTCCGCCCCGCGGAATAGCAATTGCGAGGGCTGATTTAGGAGCCGCCCGGTTTGGGAAAGTTGTGGGTCGAGAGAGATGAATGCGAATCACAACCTTAAATCACATCGTCGGCTAATTTCAACCATAATTCGCCTTGACAATATAACACCACCTACTTATTATATGTCTATTATAGAATTGGATAAGGATACTAAACATGGCGAAGTTGATACAAGTACGGCTGAGCAAAGCCGAGGCTGAATTCAACGCGGTGTGCACGAAGGCCAAAGAGCTTAACCTGTAACCCGGAGAGATACCGGATCAACCACTGCAACTAATAAAGGAGGAGCCATGACTGCAGAAGGAATCAGGCCAGATGCCAAAAACTGATAAAAGAGTTGAAACTCGTTGAAAAAAATGAGAAACGGGCAGAGCAAGGCAAACCGCTCAGCCTGCCCAAAACCCCTAAAACAAGAAGGAGCGCACATGAATCAGCAAATGAACCCGTTCAAGGATCGGTTGCCTTATCCGACACGCCCTCTGGAAGTACATGGCGGCACGGTTGAGGAGTACATTATTCCTGAGGAGAAGAAGGCTGAGGTGCTGAAGCAGCTCTACTGCTTTATACCCGTGCCTAGTTTGAATGCGACACGTTATGACCTTCACGAAGGAAAAAAATTCAAAGTCAAAGAGTTCCGTGTTACGCGGGAGAACGGGCTTAACTTCCTGGTGAGTCCCTACTATCCATCAAGTGGCGGCAGCGTCATCGACTGGATGTAAACTGAGGCAGTGTCATCAAGTGGATGGTCGGGTGAAAATCCGTATTGTGTCGATGCCGCCGGAAAGAAGCAGTACGCCTGCCACCCGAATTACGACCGAGAGATCTAAAGCAGCCTGGGTGCAATTTCTTGGACATTTTCCCGAAAAGAGTGCAAATGCCATCGCGGAGAACGTCATGGGCCTCGGCATTATCCTGTTGTGAACAAGGATGGCAAACAAAGATAACTTTTCAATAATCGGCCAGACAGCATAGAGCACGCTGAAGCGTGAACAACAAACGGCTGCCCCGTAAGGTTTGTTGTCCAGCCTTTAGGCTGCTCCAAAGCGGATTATCCTTATCTCCTCCGTACGGAACGGCAGGTCAGAACGGTTGCTGTGAGAAGCGGTAAAGCACCGAACATAATAAAGATCACATCAGCTGGCATCCTGAGCCA
>JAQUJJ010000207.1 GCA_028681035.1 Candidatus Cloacimonadota bacterium | reverse complement strand
CAGACAGTTTCAGTTTACACCCCCCCCCCCGGCTGTCAATGTTACCTCTCCTAACGGAGGAGAAAGCTGGCAAATGGGGACTGTCCACGCCATCAGGTCGGCATCTACAAACCTGCAAGGCAATGCCAAAATAGAGCTTATCCGAGGCTCCACCATAGTATCGGTAATCAACAGTTCTGCGTCGGTTAGTAACGGATTGCTTAACTGGATGATTCTCTCAACATTGACTCCCGCATCGGATTACATAATCAAAATAACCAGTGTAACAAATGCTGGTGTTTATGATTTCAGCAACGGCAGCTTTTCAATAACAACTCAAGCTGAGCCTTCCATCACAGTTATCACTCCCAATGGCTCAGAATATTGGCAAGTGGGGATAACACACCCTATAACATGGACATCTGAGTTCGTTGCCGGCAATGCAAAAATTGAGCTTTGTCGGGGAGAGGCTTTAAATGTGGTATCCACGATTAGCAGCTCCATGCCTCTTAGCGGTGGTTCCGTGCTCTGGACGGTTCCTATAACATTAAGCGCAGCAACGGACTATAAGATTAAAATTACCAGCATTACAAATCCCGGTATCTTCGACACTAGCAACAGCTACTTCACGATTATCGCTAATCCAGGGATTTCACTTACTTCACCCAATGGAGGCGAAAGTTGGCAAACAGGAGCTGCGCACGCCATTAGCTGGACATATGCAGATTTGAATGGCAACGTACAGATAGAGCTATACCAAGGGAACAACCCCACGGCGGTATTAATGATAAGCAGCTCTTTGCCCATAAGCACTGGAAGAATCTATTGGACACTTCCCACTGCTCTGCCACCCGGTGCGGATTACAAAGTTAAAATTAGTAGCCTAAGCAACACCAGCGTAACAGATTACAGTGATAGCTACTTCACTATTGCCGCAGCCACTCTTACTTTGACCTCCCCCAACGGTGCGGAAAACTGGCAAATGGGAACTATCCATGCCATCACTTGGTCTGCGGCTAATCTCAGCGGTAACCTTAAGCTGGAGCTATTCAGAGGCACAAGTGCGACTGCGGAACTCACGATAAGCAGCTCTGTCTCCACTGGCAATGCAACCCTTAACTGGACTATACCATCTTCGTTAACGCCAGCAACGGATTATCGTATGAAAATAACCAGCTTAACAAACACAAACTTGTTCGATTACAGCAATAACTACTTTTCCATAACTGTTCCGACATTAGTTCTAACCTCTCCTAACGGGAACGAATACTGGCAAATGGCGACAGCTCACTCAGTTAGCTGGTCTTCTGCCAACCTTACGGGAAGTATAAAACTGGAGCTGTGCCGTGGAGCCAGCAATACGGTGGTTTATACTATCAGCAGCTCTGTAGCGGTAAGCAGCGGAGCCATCAACTGGATGATTCCGATAACATTAGCTCCTGCAACAGACTACATAGTGAAGATAAGCAGTTTAAACAACCCGAACTTCTACGATTACAGCAATAACTACTTCACCATAGAATCCAATCCAGAACTTTCTTTAAGCTCTCCCAACGGAAGCGAATACTGGCAAATGGGGACAGTTCACTCCATTAGCTGGACTTATGCCAACCTGCAGGGTAACGTTAAACTGGAGCTTTGCCAGGGAACTAATTCAACTGTGATAGCAACAATCAGCAGCTCCGTGTCAATAAGCAACGGAAGTATCTTCTGGACTGTTCCTGCAACTTTAACTCCGGCAGATGATTACAAGGTAAAAATAACCTGCTTAAGTGATATTACTATTCACGATTACAGTGATAACTACTTCTCAATTTCAATTCCCGTGATTCTTTTAACCTCACCTAATGGAGGCGAAAGCTGGCAGACAGGTACATCCCACGCTGTAACTTGGACGGTTGACAACTTGACAGGTAATATGAAGTTCGAGCTTTTCAGGGCTAGCAGCGAGACTGCGGTAGCAACGATTATCAGCTCTATTGCCGCATCCAACGGTACCTTCACCTGGATAATACCAAGCACAATAACTCCTGCCGCGGATTACAGAGTTAAAATAAGCAGCTTAAGCAACCCCAACTTTTACGATTACAGCAATGCCTACTTCTCTATCACCGCTGATCCCATCGTTACTTTAAGCAGCCCCAACGGTTCTGAAAGCTGGCAAATGGGTTCTATTCATCCTGTTATCTGGACTTATGCCAATCTAAGCGGAAACGTCAAACTGGAGCTTTGCCGCGGGAATGACCTTAGCGTGGTATCCACTATTATCAGCTCCATTGTTATAGGAGCCGGAACTATCAACTGGACTATTCCTACAACCCTTATTAGCGCAGCAGATTACAAAGTTAAAGTATCCAGTTTAAGCGATGCAAATGTATTTGATTACAGCAACAATTTCTTTATCCTTAGCTCTCCCTTAATCACGCTTATTTCGCCAAACGGCTCTGAAAGCTGGATAAAAGGGACAGTGCAATCAGTCTCCTGGTCTGCGGCAAATTTAAGCGGTAACGTTAAGCTGGAGCTGTGCCGCGGAGCCGATTCTGCTGTTGTAGCAACCATCAGCAGTTCAGTAGCAGTTGCCGCAGGCAACCTAAGCTGGGCTATACCTTCATCACTAGAGGCAGCATCGGATTACAGAGTAAGGATAAGCAGCGTAAATGTGCCAAGTGTCTGCGATTACAGCGATGACTATTTCTCCTTAACCTACAGCAACGCACCCATTGCCTTAGCTTCCGATGTCTCGCAACAGCCGCCTTTCATTTATCCAGACACCTCTGTGCCCTATGAAGTGAAAGCTAAATACTTCGATCCTGATGGCATTAGCGACTTGAAATTCGCCTACTTAAGAATCATCAATCCCTATGACCACAGCCTCACTTTAACAAAGAACCTTGCCAATGACTACTTTTACGTCGGCAGCGGAAATGCTGGAGCTAATTATGTAACCCTGCTGAATGTCACCAAGGCGGTTACCTCCAGCGCAAGTGGTATGCTGGGCTGGGAACTAACCTGGAGCTTCGTGATTCACAACGAAGCATGGGCTTCCTGCCAAGGCGGAATCAAGTTTGCCGTGCTTGCCCAAGACACTTCTGAGCAACAAAGTAACAATGGAGCGTGGCAAGAAACCACGAGCAGCAGCAGTTTCGCTTATTATGGAATCACCTTTATCTGCCCCGGCTACAATGGCATAGACCACAGCCATAAAGAAGGGTGGATGCCCATTATGGCAACTGCCATCAAAGACAGGCTGGGCGGGCATGCCTACATTGGGAAATATAACCCTAGCACCGGTTTGTACGATACTTTTTACGGAACTAACGATTATTGGGAACAGAAGGAAATCATCCTGTTATTTGACTGGATGCAAGATTCGCAAGTAAATAGCAGTGGCTTTTCTGAAGCTGCTGCGGACGCTGCTTTTGCCTCCCTGATGCACTATGCTAATCTACCTAACTTCAATAACCTCCATTTTATCGGACACAGTAGGGGAGCAGTGGTGATCAGCGAAATCACGGAAAGACTTTTGGACATCAACAAGCCCGTTAGGCAAATTACCTATTTAGATCCCCACGACTGGGGATTTGGCAGTGGCTTGGGCGATTTTGACGTAAACAGTAGCATTGTAAACCCCACTTATCCCAATCCTGCGGATGTCCCGCAAGCGCTACCTTTGAAAGCCATAATCGGCTGGGAAGCTGTTCCATTTAAGGAAACTATTTTCCAGAGACAAGGCTATGACAGCCCCGCTATCTATACTCCGGAGAATATTAACGGTAGAGCGGTTCCGGGAACGGCAAACTGTCGCTTTCTTGACGATTATTATGTTACCCACCTCACCATTATAGACCAATACATCAGCACTATTCAGAACAGAAATTACATTCTTTACATCAATCCTGGCGGCTCACCAACCGACAATCTTGGCTTTCAAGGAAGCAGAATCGGGAATTGCAGGCTGGGATATATTAGCAGCTTTCCTGTTATTGGCTCAGCTACTTCCACTGGGGATTACGATAGCGTAACTAGTGGCTTTTACAATGGAGATTTTACCAAGTTAGGCACCAATGTTATGGTGCCGGGTTGGGATTTTCATGGTGGTGATTCATCGCAATGGTCAATCTGGCATAACATCTTGAGCAATAATAATTACGCCAAACTAAGTAAAATGGAAGCTATCAGCCCGGTGCTGAAACATAACAGAGTATATTTCGCACCGAATTGTGACTTTCTGAGGTTCAAGTATAGTGTTCCCTTTGCGAGTAGCGATGCACAGCTTTTAGTATGCATCAATAACGATATAGTGTTACTTGCCATACCCTTAAGCTCCACTGATGGCGTATTTGTGGAGCAGTCAATAGATATCCGACAGTATCAGGGCAGCACTCGTTCTGTTTACTTTGTGTTAGAGGCACCCGCAGTCTGGCCATTTGCGGAAGTAGATTTAGACGACATTCGCTTTAGCCAAACCTCTGTAGCGGTAACGGATTTGGTGGCAGATCCCGATTCAGGCGATCCGTCACTTACGCCACCCCTCTCAACCGGGCTTACCAGCACCTATCCCAATCCCTTTAATCCCACCACTACCATTAGTTTCTACTTGCATAAAACCCAAAACGTTAGCCTTGAAATCTACGATATATCAGGCAGAAAAGTATGCACATTGCTGGATAAAAAGCTTAGTGCCGGCTCTTATAACACCGTGTGGGACGGAACTTCCCAGCATGGACAACCAGTTGCCAGCGGAATCTATTTTGTAAGAATGAAGGCAGAAAATGAAACCTTCACCCGCAAACTTACCCTGCTGAAATAGCCTACACAGCCCTCTCCTTACCTTGCAATCTTACCTTGCATTCTCACCTTGTAATCTCACTTGGTAACTCACATACGAAGCTCTCACCCGTTCCATCCTTGCTTATCCGCAGCGGTTCCGAGAGCGCACTGAACCTGAGCCGAACGGGTTTACACCCGATGAGATCCCGATCGGATCCCGATGAACCCCCTTGCGGATA
>JAQUJJ010000058.1 GCA_028681035.1 Candidatus Cloacimonadota bacterium | reverse complement strand
TATTAACAAAGAGTAAAAGAGTAAAAGAGGAAAAGAACTGATGAGCGTAACTTCTCGACCTCTCGACACCTCGACCTCTCGACATCTCATTAAGTCTGGAGTCGTTGCTGCCAAACGAAGATTAGCTATACATATAACTATGGGCAGCAAGGACTACAGCGTTACTGCTTTGATAAAAGACATATTAACAAAGAGTAAAAGAGAAAAGAGATTTACTTCTCGGCACCTCGACTTCTCGACCTCTCGACAAGCAATAGGAACCGACCTTGCTTAACCTGATTTACATGATTATCGCCTTCGGGCTGATGATCTTCATCCACGAACTGGGGCATTTCCTTGCGGCACGTGCTTGCGGAGTGGGCATCGAGACCTTTTCTCTGGGCTTTGGCAAGCCGATTGTGCAGTTTACTCGCAAAGGCACAAACTACCGCATTGCGTGGATTCCTTTGGGTGGATATCTAAAGATGACTGGTGAAAACCCGGATGATGAAGATGCTGCGGCACCTGACAGCGAGTCCTTCCAGAAGAAAGCATGGTGGCAGAAGGCGTTTATTGCCTTCAGTGGACCGGCTGCTAATCTGGTGTTTGGCTTTGTATTGTTTGTTTTTGCCTTTATGCTGCCACAAAAGCAGGAAGATTTAAGACCCCTTATTCAAAAAGCCGAAGGAAAGTGGGCAACTGTGTTTATGCCTGCCGATAGTCTGATTGCCGTGAATGGCATAAATATCAAGGGCTTTCAAGAGTTCCTTATTGGGCTTTCTCGGCAAACAAACAACAGCATTGTGCTTTCCCGCAGCGGTGAAAACATCATGCTGAATGTAGCCGCTGCCGATACTGATTCGCTGATGAAATCCCTAACTCCGGTGGTGGATAATATGATTGGCGACGTATATACTGGAATGCCCGCCTGGCGCGCCGGGCTGAAAAGCGGTGACAGAGTGCTGGAAGTGGATAGCACCGTGGTTACTGACTGGTACGAAATGCGCAGCATGATTATAGATAACCCCAAGGATACGGTATTGTTAAAGCTGCAACGCGGCAAGGATATCCTGTATCGTAATATAGCTCTGGAAAAGAATGTTGCCATGGGCGAGCAGCGTATGATTGGCATCGCTCAGGATATGCCAGTGAAAAGCATTGCACGCTATACTCCCAAGGAAGCTCTTAATTATGGAAGCCGCAGCACCCTGAACTTTATTGTGATGAACTATGTGGGGCTGTTCAAGATATTTAAGCAACCCCAGGAACTGCAAAAGAACTTAGGCGGACCGGTGATGATAGCTACCATCAGCCAGCAAGCAGGACAGCGCGGCTTTAGTTTCCTGATAGTATTCTTTGCCAGCATCAGCCTTGCTTTGATGATTATGAACCTGCTACCTATTCCTGTGCTGGATGGCGGGCACATTCTTTTTGCCTTTTTTGAAGGTATCTTCAGGCGTCCTGTACCTCTGCAAGTGCAAGCCTTTCTGCAACGTATCGGCTTGGCTTTATTGCTATTACTGATGGTTTTTGCTTTCTATTCGGATATCTCCAAGCTGTTGCTGCGGCTTTTCGCTTTAAAACATTAAGGGAGAGCATTTGTTTAACTTTACGCTGCTGCACAACTGCGGGAAAGCCCGTGCCGGCATCATTAACACCGATCATGGCGATATTCTTACTCCCGTCTTTATGCCTGTGGGCACGCTTGGCACAGTGAAAGCCATGAGTCCGCACGAACTGGAAGAGGTTCAAGCGCAGATAATCCTAGGCAATACCTATCATCTTTATATGCGCCCGGGGCTAGATATTATCCGCAAAGCTGGTGGCTTACATAAGTTTATCAACTGGACACGTCCTATGCTTACCGATAGTGGCGGATTTCAAGTGATGAGCCTGGCTGCTCTGCGCAAGATAAGCAAAGAGGGTGTGATGTTTCGCAGCCATATAGACGGCTCTCTGCATCATTTTACACCAGAGTACGTAATGGAAATCCAACAGGTTTTGGGTGCGGATATCATTATGAGTTTCGATGAATGCCCACCTTTTGCAGCTTCTAAGGATTATATCTCTAAGTCGCTCAACACCACTCTGGATTGGGCAGAACGCGGAAAAAGAGCCTTTAATAACGAGGCTCATCAAGCCCTTTTCGGCATCGTACAGGGTGGAGTTTACGAAGACCTGCGTGAGAAATCCGCACTGGCACTTATGGATATGGATTTCCCCGGCTATTCCATCGGCGGGCTGGCAGTTGGCGAAGGCAAGGAAGACATGATGAGGATAACCAACTTCCTGAACGACATCCTGCCCAAAAACAAACCCCGCTACATGATGGGAGTGGGCACACCCAGCGATTTGCTGAATAACATTGCCAACGGCGTGGATATGTTCGATTGCGTGATGCCTACCCGCAACGCACGCAAAGGCAGCATTTTCACCCGCTACGGCAAGATGATAATTAAAGCCGCACGTTACAAAGAGGACTTTCGTCCCATAGACCCGCTCTGCGGATGTTACACCTGCACTCATTTCAGCCGTGCCTATATCCGCCACCTTATTACTATGAACGAGATATTGGGCATGCGGCTTACCACAATACACAGCCTGTGGTTCTATCAGGAGATTATGCAAATGGCAAGAAAAGCCATTCTGGAGAACCGCTTTGAGGACTTCTTGGCAGAAATGCTACCAGTATTAGATACGATTGTGGAGTAGATATGAACAAAAGCGTAACCACACACGCCCTCGTGTGTTACCATGAAAAGCAAACCCCGCAAACCAATGCAGACGGTGCGTCTGCAATTACAAAGCCTATTCTGAGCCTGTTGTTTTTCGTTTTAATCACTTTTAACCTCTTTGCCCGCAATCCCTTGGAACCCGTACACTACGCTGCCCCCGCTAGGCTGGAATGCACCAGCCCCGAAATGAATACCGCCGGTTACTGGATTTCCCGCCATCCTAACCCTGATTCGCTGATTTTGACCCCCAGCCAAATAGCGAAGATCAACTCTCGCACCAACCCCTACGGCACCTTCACCAAATATACGCAATACTCATCTCACTTTTCCGGTTCCACCGTAAAAACACAGATAAAAGACCTGCTTAAAACCATATCAGAAATAGGCAAATATGACAGCACTGGTGCGAAAGTAAGCCAGGCATTGCTGGATTCGCTGCGCAAAAACGCTAACATTAACGCAGTACCACAAAGTGTGAAGGTACGTTTTGGCTTTCCTGTTACAGTAGCCCGTCAGCGTTATGCCCCCTCGACTGTAAACCTGAACAAAGCAGTATTAGATATCGAGTTCGACGAAATGCAGAACAGCGGTTATGACATTGGCACACCCACATTGTTCTATCACACTTCCGAAGATGGCAAATGGGTATATGGTGCCTGCTCCACTTCCGTAGGCTGGTATTTGGTTAGCGAAGTTTGTTTTGTTTCGCAACAGGATTGGGTTTCTTACCTTAGTGCCACCCAAAAAGTGCTAAGCCTGAAAGCCAGAACAGATATCTGGAAGGATGCTGCTGCCACTCAGTATCTAAGCTATTGCCGAATGGGAACAGCTTTCCCGCTGCTTTCCGAGACTGCCGATTATTACCAGATACAAATGCCGGTAAAGGATAGCCTTGGCATAGCATATATCGCCAAGGAAGATGCCAACTTGGGTTATCTGCCCTATACTGCCCGTAATGTGTATAAACAAGCCTTTAGGATGCTGAATATGCCCTATGGCTGGGGAGATACCGATGGCGATTATGATTGCAGCAGCCTTATTATGCGCATTTTCGCCTGCTTTGGTTTTAGCCTACCCCGCAACGGACTACAACAGGCAAAAGTAAGCAAACTGATACACGGTTTTGAGCCTATGGATAGCGAGGCAAAGCGGGAAAGAATCATAATTCAAAAGGGTCTTCCGGCAATCAGCTTGCTACGCATGGAAGGACACATCATGCTATATCTAGGTGAATCAGGCGGCAAAGCGTATGCAATCCACGATACCTGGGGCTTTCGCAAACCTGGTGCCGATGGTAAAAACGAAATCTATGTGATAAATAAAACGGTGGTAAGCGACCTCTACCTCAGCCAAAACAGCCTGCGAGGCTCTCTGCTAAAACGCCTTACGCATCTTTGTGCTGTAAGATAATTGCACTAACTGCAAGCCATAGAACGCAGATTTGTTTCACCACCGAGAACACCTAATTCACCGAAGTTATTAGCAAAGAGTAAAAGAGTTCATATCAATGAGAATCGTGCGTAGATGACGCAGTTCAGACAACGAGCCTGGAGTCGTTAACGCCAATAATAGCTTGAACTTGTCACTATCTTTAAAGGCGTTCAGGACTACAACGATGGGTAGCGAGATACTAGCGGTGTAGTCCATTTGGCTAATAACAATACAGGTAAAAACGATATTAATATCAGCCAAATCGACTCCACACTTAATAACGGTTCATTCCTAACTCTAGCAGCATCGGAGTGCTGCTCTACAGTTTCCCTCCAGCATGTTCGTACTAACCGCTTGCTTATCCGACAGCGAGCCGATCGGGATCCGATCGGGATCTAATCGGGTTGAATCCCGATCAAAGTCCGTTCAGTACGCTTTCTGATCTGATTCGGATAAGTAGGCAGAAAACAGGATAAAAAGAGGCTCATATTCATTTATGGTGGGTAAGATAAATTGAGCTTCAAAAATACAAGACAGTAGTCCCGACGGGACGATAGGTATTAGCGACGGGTTTTAACCCGGCGAAGATAGAGCAAAACCACGTTTTAGTCCCAACGGGACGACAGATGGTCTTATGAATATTTGGCTATATTTGTTGGCTATACAAAGACACCTTTCGCCCCGATGGGGCTTTCTTTGGAATGATAAATTCATTAACGCCGGGTTAAAACCCGTCGCTATTATCTACCATCCCTATTGGGATTTAGGCTGGTTGCTCTAAACGAGCTATAAAATGTTTCATTGATGCACTCACCCACTCTAATTGAACATGAGCCTAAAAAGACTATAGAAGGATGTCTGGCACTTTCTTCACGCGCTTAAAATCGCGGTAGCTGATGATAGATGCCCAAGCCAGGAAGCCTGCCGCCACCATGAAAACCGCCGTGATATTGAACAACCGCAGCAGAGTAAAGCCTAAAATAGGTGCTATCACACCTCTGATTCCGGTCATGGTTACATGCACACTTTGATACATGGAGGCATCTTCTTTCCCTGCGAAAAAGATGGAACTCATATTCCAGGATACGTTTATCACTGTCATCGCCACGCCAAATATCAGATAAGCTACGAAAACGATGATAACAGGTATCACGCTCTCACCTGCCCAAAGGGAGGAAAGCACGAATAACAAAGGAAATATCATCAGTATCGCAAAGCCTCGGCTAATAAACTTGAAAGGGTGCATGCGGTCGTGAATTTTACCAATAATTGGCGATAAAAACAGCATTCCGAGCTGAGAAAGCACACCCTTGGCGAGGAAGTTGCTGGTGTAGCTAAGGTGCAGCTTATCCACCAGATAGATGGGAATAATGGGCTGCATCATGATGAAACCCATGCCGTAAATGGAAAAACTGCGCTCGAAAGCGGCAAAAGGCTTATTTTCTTTCAAAAGTGTAATAGTGCGCTTTATGGGATCAAAAAGATGCTGCCTAAAAGAATTCTTAGAGCTTTCCATCTGACCAATAGGCTCTTGAATACGGATGAAGGATAACACCGCACAACTGATGAATCCGCATAAACCCGTTCCCACCAAAATCCAGCGGAAGCTTGCCTCGTGGATATCCAGCAACCTACCGGCGATAAAAGTAACGGTAACAGATACCACCATACCCAAGCTAATGGTGTATCCAAACACTTTGGCGCGACGGCTGGACTTGATGTTCTTTTGGTAGATGCTGTTCTGAGCCGGAATCAGCAAAGAATTGGCGGAAAACACCAATGCCAATAGCACCATGTATTCGTTCATGCTAACAATCCAGATGGCGTAAACCAAACTGAGACGACCAACAATACCAGCCAGAAGGAAATAGCGGGATTTGTGCCGGGACTTTTCGAATATCCTGCCCCACCAGATGGAAAGAAAATTGGAGACAGGCCAAATCATCGTCATCAGCATCAGTTGCCAATCCTGAGCGTGTAGAGCCTTACGGGCAATGATATCCTGAGTTTGCCCCAGACTCTGCACCACACCGTTAAACAGTGCTGCCACTAAAAGCAGGATGGTGCTATGTTTTTCGCTTGGACTTAGGTGCTTAAGACGCAATTTGTTCTCCTTTTCCAGAGCAATCTTTAGAATTAGATTATCCTGTCAATAGAGAACTAAATCAGGCATCCCCAAAATAACAAATAGCAACACGGATGGGGCTGATTTTACGGATTGGCACGGATTAAAAGGGGATAATGCTGTTTATATGGAAAATACTTGAGCCTCTAAGGGACTCCAATATTTACATCTTAAGTATCCCATAATAATAATCAAGCTAAATAATCCGTGTAAATCCGTAAAATCAGCCCCATCCGTGTTCCTATTAGATATGTCCGCTTTGCACTATTTAAACATAGTAATTGTGAGTAAGCCAGCTCGGCGGTAACAATGTGTCGAAATCGCTTGACTTGCTTGCTGTCTTTTTTGCTATGGTTATGGATATGAAAAAAGAAATAACAATCATCGGTGGTGGCTTGGCAGGTTGCGAAGCTGCCTTGTGCCTTGCAGAAGCAGGATGGCAGGTTCAGCTTTATGAGATGCGCCCAGAAACTAGCACCCCTGCACACGAAACGCCTTACTTGGCGGAATTGGTATGTAGTAATTCGCTAAAATCCACTCGCTTGGACACCGCATCAGGCTTGTTGAAAGCAGAGATAAATGCTCTCGGTGGACATTTGTTAAAGATAGCCGAAACTTGTTCTGTTCCAGCAGGGCATGCTTTGGCGGTGAACCGCGAGCTTTTTGCGCAAAAGGTGGAATCTACGATTGCAGACAACAGCAACATAAGAGTTATCCGCAGCGAAGTAACAGAATTGCCTGCATCAACGGCGATTTTAGCTACCGGACCTTTAACCTCCGATGCGCTGATGAGTTCGCTAAGCAAAGCAGTTGGGGAGGATCATCTCTATTTCTTTGATGCTATCGCCCCCATTGTGGATGCAAGTAGCATAGATTTCAATAAAATATACAAAAAAGACCGCTATGATAAGGGTGATGCGGATTACCTGAATTGTGCCTTTACTAGAGAGGAGTATTACCACTTTGTAGATGCTTTGCTGGAAGGTGAAAAACACGAGGCACACGAATTTGAAAACGAATTCTTTGCGGGCATTAAGTTTAGCTTTTATGAGAATTGCATACCTATCGAAGAACTGGCAAGACGCGGCAAAGATACTCTGCGTCATGGCGTTATGCGCCCCATGGGCTTGGAAAATCCCGAAGGTAAGATGCCATTTGCGGTGCTGCAGCTAAGAGCCGAAAATGTGGATTGCACGGCTTACAATCTGGTGGGATGCCAAACAATGCTGCGTTATGGAGCACAAAAGGATATCTTTAGACTGATTCCCGGCTTGGAAAACGCTGAATTCTTGCGCCTTGGCTCGGTACACAGAAATGCTTTCCTGAATTCTCCTGCTTTGCTAAATCCAGACTTCAGCTTTGTGAAACTTCCGCATTTGTATCTGGCAGGTCAGTTGGCTGGAGTGGAAGGCTATGTGGAATGCATCGCCAGCGGAATGCTGGTGGCTAAGTGTATCTCAGAAGGGCTAAGCTTATTGCCGGAAGAAACGATACTGGGTCAGCTTTGGAGGCATCTCTGCTATCCCAAAGAAGGCAAGTTTCAGCCCATGAATGCGAACTTTGGAATACTACCACGGCTGGAAAATGAACCACGGGATAAAAAAGAGAAGAAACAGAGGTATGCTGAGAGGTCAATAGAGGCATTGGACAAAACTTTAGCTAACAAAGAGTAAAAGAGAAAATCATATTTAAAAAAGAGGAATAAAGATTTCCGTAACAGCACTCGCCTCGAGTGCTAACAGCCGAGGGCGGCTGTTGTTACAATTTCGCGGCGTCTTAGGCTAAATCACAGCATCTATCAGATTTGCCCAGTTTAACTCTTAACTTACACCTTAACAGGATCGGAATCCTGATCTACATTGATCTCAACTCTTAACTGATTATCCTCCGCTAATCAGATGTATTACTTGTACTTCCGCATTTAAGGGAATCGGGGCAGTATCGTAATCGCCTTTTTTGACCAAAACACCGTTTATCTTTATCACCAGCATCATGAAGGTGTAGTTCATCATGGTTAGAGCATCGCGGATTACTAAGCCCTCCTGCCAGGGGAGTTTATGGTCATTTACAGTGAAGATGGGCTTATCCACTTTGGTCTCCGTCTGCATTGTGGGGAGCTAATAATTCCAAAGCAAGGTTAGCTTGCATGTTTGCTACTATGGCAACCCTCGGAGCAATGGGGCTTATTCCCTCTTCCAGCTTGCTTTGCATATCGCCCACGATGTATAGTTTATCATAGCGGCGAATACGGATGCTTTCATTGTTACCATATCCGGCAATTCCGGACGCCCCGATGATAGGCTTGGCGGGATAGTTTCCCATCCAGCTTTGAAAAAGCATCGCTTTCTGAGCTGCATCGTCAAAGGCTTCGATTAATATATCGCAAGCACTAAATAAAGCGTCGATGTTGGCAGGTGTTACTTTAACGAAATGGGGTTCTATGGTGATAAATGGGTTAAAGCTTGCGATAATGGAAGTTAAAGCATGTACTTTGGCTTCCCCAACCTGCTGTAAGTTAAACTGTTGGCGGTTCAGGTTTTCCAAGCTTACGGTATCGAAATCGGCTATAATTAACTTGCCTATGCCTGCTCTGGCTAAGGAGCTGGCAACTATTGAGCCTAAACCACCTGCTCCGGCTATGCCAATAACGGCTTTCTGCCAAATGGGGAAGGCAGTGGGATGGCGTTTGCTAAAGTATGTTTCTCTGTTAATCACGCCGTATCTCTATAGAAATCTTGCCTTTGGGGTCAATGTCTTTCAGATTATCCACCATGGAAAGAATCGCATCTCGCAATATCTTCTGCACAAAGGGAACGATTACTAACTCTTTACCACCTATGCGCAGCTTAAGGTCTGGATTGCCGTCTAACACACAATCGCTACGCTTGGCTTTGCCTTGGATTATGTTCTCTGCCATGGTATAGCAGGTAAAACCACATTCGGAGCAGCATTCTGGGTCACTAACAGGCAGAATATCAAAGGTCTTAGATAGGATGGTATCCATCAGGCGGCTCATGTCCTTCTGCAAACAGAATACTGGCTGTCCTGCATAGTCGCTTAAGTGGTCGGATATAATACCCGAAATGCCTATAGTGGTGCCGTCTATAAGTTCATCAAGCTGCTCTGTGCTCTCGGCACACACTATCTTAGGTACAGGAGCATCTTTCAGCCCCTCTATGATGAGGAAATCGGCTTTAAGATAGCTAAGCATTTCTTTGAGGTCAAGGCTGCGGGGAAAAAGCAGGGCACTGTCGTGCAGCCCTTTGGCAAAGACTGCTTCGCTGCCTGCTTTGGTATGTAAAGCTGTATTTTTCCCTGCTGTATCGGCTCTATATGCTTCGCTATGGATATCTTTGATGGATACTACGCTGTAGCCGCGCTGCTTAAGCTCGGCTATTATGGCAGTAACCAAGGTGGTTTTGCCGGTGTGGTGGTAACCGATAACCGCTAATGCTTTCATTACCTTAGCTCCTGTAGCAGTAAATGGCAGTAAGCTGCGATACCTTCGCCTTTACCGGAAACGCCCAAGCCTTCTTCGGTAGTAGCTTTCACAGATATCTGCTCAAGGCTGCAACCCATGTCTAAAGCAAGGTTGCTACGCATAAAATCTATATGGTTGCGCAGTTTGGGGGCTTTTGCACAAATGGTGGCATCCAGATTAACCAGTTGCCAGCCTTTTGCTTTAACTGAGGCATATACTTCACGAAGCAAGATACGGGAATCTATGTTTTTATATTGGCTGTCTGTATCTGGAAAGTGAGAGCCGATATCCCCTAACGCCAAAGCTCCAAGAAGCGCGTCAATAATGGCGTGTATTAGTACGTCGGCATCGGAATGACCAAGCAAACCATAGGGATAGGGGATATGCTCACCCCCCAAAATAAGTGCTCTGCCAGGTGCTAATTGGTGAACATCGTAGCCGCTGCCAATGCGTATCATAATTTAATCTACGGTAATGGATTTGGATACATTCTTGGGCACATCTGGATGCACGCCATGGTCTGCCACGCCTAACTTATCCAGCTTATTCAGCTTACGGATACTCATCCGTAGTGCTAAAAGCTGCAATACGATAGTAGCAGAGAAGCAGGTCATCAGGCTATCACCAGTCTTAGGCAGCATAACATATGCCCATCCGTAATATCCCCCTTCATTGGGGTTGGAAGAAGCGTTCTTAAGCAATTGCTCGTTCTCTTCGGCTATCACATAGGTGTTTGCCCCACGTATCTTGTGAGTATTTATCTGTGAGATAGTAAGGTTTACATCTCTAGCTTCTGGACCGGTTACATAAATCAAGGGGTAGTTACGGTACAAGGGTTTAAAAAAGTCTTGTCCTTCCACAACCTCATGGAATAACTTATTGCCTTCATTGGATAGGTTGAAGGGAAGGTTGTGTGTGAACATATAATCGCCCAAAGCCTTGTATATCTCTTTGGCTTCGCTGTGCTCTATGCCGCGGGAACGCCCCAAATCATCCACTTTATCAATGATAGAGCTAAATGCACGGACAAAGCTGCGCACATGCTTAACCCCAAATACAGTATTCTTTCCAAGAATAGTATTAGGACCATGCTTAAACTCCGATGCCTCACGACCTTCTGCATGGTTCAGCACAGTTTCCCTAATCTTTAGTGCTCCCTCCATGGCAACGCCACTTATCTTGGTGGCAAGGATGTGCAGGGAGGGTTCCATGTATATCTTAGCAGCCATGGAATCAATCAAATCATCGGTGCTTACCACAGTTTCTTTAAGTAATGAGGGGATATTGGCAAGAGACTCATAACGTTTAGCGACTTCAGTTTCCCGTTCTTTTCTAACTTCGGGTGAAAGGTTAATATCCAGCTCTTTCAGCTTCATCTCAGCAGTACGTATTGCCAGATAGTAGAATAGAGTAATCTGGTTCATAAAGCTCTTGGTAGCAGGGACGGCAATCTCAGGACCACAAAGAATAGGGATGGCAACATCGCTCTTCTCTTGTCCTAATGTAGAATTCATGTTATTTACCAGCACTACTTTACGCACATTTAAATCCTGAGAGTCTATATCGTTAAAGATGTCTATCAGGTCTTTGGTTTCGCCGGATTGGGATACTCCGATAATAAGGTCGTTATCTTTAATGCAATTGGAATACTCTCCTCTGAAATCACCCGGTAGGATAGGCAAAATCTCCATGCGGGCGATTTGATTGAAGAACAGTGCTGCTATCTTGGTGGCATGAAAGGACGTGCCGCATGCTATGGAGTAGGCGTTTCTGTTATTGCGGATAGTGTTTTTCATCAATGCCAGAAAACCTTGGACACTTTGCTCGAATTCTGCGACACTAATCTCTTCGGAAAGAGCATCAAGAGCCTTGGACAGGCTCAGCTTCTTCAGGTCAAATTCCCCGTTCATCAGCTCAATAAAGATGTTCTTTTCGTTGGAGAAAAAGTATTTCTTGTCAAAGTGTTCCTTTACTGCAACATCAAAGATGGCTGAATAAGCCTTCTGGGCACTGGAGAAGAGCTTTGTAACAGTATCTGAATCATACAAAGCATCAAACAGTTTACGTTTATCTTCCATGTTGTGGGCATCTAAAATTGCATGCATTTCACTTAGCATCTGCCCTTTTATGCCTTCTTTGGTCATCAGTTCCAGCATGCTTTTCCCGGAATTAGAACCGCCCTGGAAGAGCTTTATTAGCTTTCCTGTAGATTCGCTTTGGGCATATATTTCTTGTTCCATAAAGTATTCGAACTCCGGCAGCAGCTCCACATCCTCTGCCCTTAATTTTGAATAAACCGGCTTCGTGGGTATTTTATCGCCCTTGTTCCACTTTTCGTAGGGTTGATTAAGTCGCTTGAACTTCAAGTCTTTCTGCGCATAAATCTGATAGTAATCCGCAGTATATTCTACAAACTCGCCTTCCCTCAGGTTAAGCAGTTGCTTGGTAAAGCGCAATACTGCCGTAAGGTCTGAGGATGCAAGCCCAAAAGGCATACCCTCAATTTCACCGATACCAAAATATAAGCTGCTGCCGGCTTTTATTGCCCAAGATGTTTGAGTAACAGGATCGACAATCACGGCTGCGTAAGAGCCAATAATCTTATCCCCTGTCTCTATAATCGCCTGACGCATGCAGTCTTTGCGGGCTTCAGGGTCTGCGGGATTGCCTGCTTTATCCATCATTATATCAAAATAGTGTTCTACGGTATGCACCAGCATCTCACCATCGTTATCGCTTTGCGGGAAATGCCCTTCTTTGATGAGGAAACTCTTTAGCTCTCTGGTATTGGTAATATTTCCATTATGTGCACCATAGATGTGGCGTTTGCAGGCTACTTCGTGGGGCTGGGCATTAATCTTGTTTACGTAACCAAAGGTTGCCCAACGTACCTGTCCGCAGAATATCTTGCCGGCTTGTTTCTCGATACCAAGGGTTTTAACAAGCGTACTGGGTGCACCAACGTCTTTAAGTAAGGTGACACTCTCTGTATCCCCCTGAAAAGCTGCTCCGGTGCTGTCGTAGCCACGGTATTCCAATGCCCTAAGCAGCTTGGAAGCATACTGTCCCATGTTTACAGACACCTTGGGAAGTGCCATGCCAAGCACACCACAACCAAGCCCTAGAATAGGCAGTCTGATTTCAAATGATGGGAGTTTGTTTACTGTCTTATTAATAGCCTTATTTAGCATATTTCTCAAGTATCTGTTATTCTGGTTTCCCATGTTCTTTCCTCTTTATTATATCATATTCTTTTCAATCAATTGGGTAGCGTAAAACAAGTCTGTCTCATCGGTGATTTTTATATTGTATTCACTACACAATATGTAGCGAACCTTCCTATCGATAAGCTCCAACAGCGATGCATCGTCTGTGCCCACAAAGCCACTTGCATAAGCACTCAGATATGCCTCCATGATCAAGGGATAGGCAAACACCTGAGGAGTAAATACCTGGATCAACTGGTCTCGTGGAATAGTTTGCACAGCGTACAGCCCTTCTATTTGTTTTACGGTATTCTTCATGGGCACAGCAGGTATTGCTGCACCTTCCTGTAGGGCAACCTGCATCAATTCATCCAGCAAATCTATAGTAACAAAGGGGCGCACCCCATCGTGGATAAATACATAATCTGTAAGTTCCGGGCAACTCTGCAATGCGCCAAACACGCTGTCCTGCCTAAGCCCTCCACCTGCAATCACCAGGTAAGGTTTTTCACAATCCTCAAAGTATTGCTCTATAAGTGCTTCGCAATACAAAACATCTTCTTCCGGAGCAGTAACGATGATGTTATTCACCAGCGGCGAAACAAAGAAAGGCTCTAAACTGCGCATTAAAATAGGAATGCCACCAAGTTCCCGATACTGTTTTTTGGTGGCACCAGTAAGCCTTAATCCGCTTCCGGCAGCGGTAATAATGGCAGTGGTGGATATCACTCTTTCCATGAATAAAATACTCCCCTGCTTTCTCTTTTCACCAGAACTCTTCCCTCAAGATGCAGTTGTCTAAGCACCTTGCCAACTTCATTGATATGAATTTCCAGCATTGCGGAAAGGTCTTCCGCTGTTGAGGGTCTCCGTTTCAGGGTATTATGCAGCAGGTTAATCACCTCTTCATCCAAGCGGCTGCCACGAGTATCGTATTTGACTTTGGCAATTACTTCCACAGGCATGGGCAGCGCAGCAGAAAAGAACTGCCGCACACGTTTTAATGCAATTAGTGTCAATGGCTTAACCCAAGCTTCCGCACCGGGACGATCCAAGCTGTTTAGCTGCACCAAATCTGGGCTAATCTTCTTTATTGCCTTCAGTAGGGCTGCAAGCTCTGTGTCAGTATCGTTTATGCCAGTTATCAAAAACACTTCCAGCCACATTTTTCCCTTATATTCATGTCTAAAATCTATCAACCCGCTTATCAAATCTTCTACTTTCAGGTCAGAATGAGGTCGGTTTATCTGTTCAAACACGCCTTGAGTTGCCGCATCCAGAGAGGGAAGAACAACATCACAACCCAGAGCTTCTTCCCTTACTTCGGAGTGGTTAAAGAGCACTCCGTTGCTAAGCAAGGCAAGTTTATAGGCAGGATACGTGGTTTTAATATGCTCTACTATTCTTCCCAGTCCGCTATTAAGGGTGGGTTCTCCTGCGCCTGAGAAAGTTATATAATCCAGATGGGGGCTAGTTGATAGAAAAGCATCCAATTCTCCAATTATCTCCTCGGTAGAAAAGAACTCTTCCCGTTGCAAGGTAAGATTAGTAGTCTTTTGCACTTCACAATATACACAGTTTAAGGGACAGTACTTATAGGGAACCAAATCCACACCGAGGGATACCCCCAAGCGGCGGGACATAACAGGTCCAAAGAGATGCTTATACTTCATTTAGAAGGTTGTCCCAAACTGTAAATGTGGTTCCCAGCCACCATCGTTCAGGTTGTAAGCATAATCAAAACCAATAAGTCCAAAGGGACTGCGAATTCTTATTCCAGCTCCCACGCCTTTCTTGAAATCTATAAAGTTGAAGTCCCGAAGTTTGTTAAAGCTATTTCCGGCATCAAAGAAACCCACTCCGATTATCTGATCGCTGCCAATGGGATAGCCAAGCTCTGTGGAGAATATGATAGCTCTGGTTCCGCCTCCGGCTGGACCAACTGAACGGTCTGCAAAGCCACGGATGCCATCTGGACCAGTTCCGCCCAGATAGAATTTCTCATCCGGCGGCGCATCATTCGAGTTTGCATAGGGTGTAACGTAGCAGAAACGCCATTTGGTGCGCAACACCAGCTTCTTCCAAGTATCGGTGTACCAATTAACCTGTGCTATTTGTTTGAAATAGTCAAAATTACCACCCAAGGGACCTCCAGCTACTTCCGAGTACAGCGTAAACTGGCTTCCAGTAGTGGGGAAAAACACATTATCTCTGGTATCCCGGCTAAGCGTTACGTTTAACGCACTGGTATAACGCCAGGCAAGGGAATTCAATTCTATTAGCGTGGCATTAGCAGACGGGTTTTCATTTATAGATTCCATGTCTGTGATGCGGTATTTCTTTGAATATAGCGAATAGCCCAATATAGCTCTGGTTCTATCCACCCAAGGGATTGCCTGTCCCACGTGAATACCTGCTCCACGAGTGTAAATCTCGTAGTAAAAAGAACTCCATTCTTTTTTAGTGTAATACAAATTGGTACCCATCAACAGATTACTATCATAGAGGTTGGGATTGGTGAAATTGAATTCAAAATTCTGAGTAGTACCGCCAAACTCCCATTTTAAGCCGCTTGACCAGTTGTTGCCGAACAAGTTATTCTGAGAAAAGGAAAGCTGACCCACAAAACTATCCTGAGAGTTATAGCCCACTCCCCCATTTGCCACACCACTGGATTTGTCTATCACACCAAGCTGCAAGTCTATATCACCTTCGCTGTTGATGCGTTCATAATCTAGGCTTATATTCTGTTCGAAGAAACCAAGATTATAGATGTTTTGCTGGCTGCGAATTACCTGAGATTGACGGAAATAATCACCAGGGGATATCTCTAACTGTCTGCGAATAACCTTCTCTTTGGTGCGTCTATTGCCGAAAATATTTATCTGTCTGATGCGGGCACGGGTGTTTTCCGTAATGTTTAGCACTACATTCACCAGGTTATCATCTTTCTGGTAATCTGGCTTAATCTCTGTGTAGATAAAGCCTTCATCAAAGTACATGGTATAAAGCGTGCCTATTTGAGAATCAAACTTCTCTTGGTCAAATGCTTCCCCACTTTTTAATGTGAAAACTGCCTGTAACAATTCATCTCTAAAGTGTTCGTTGCCATCGATAATCACCGAGCCAAAATTGTACTGAATCCCTTCTTCAAGGTTTATCACCAATTCCATGGATTTCTCGCTGACAGATTGCAATTCATAGGGACCCACCTTCACGTCTATATAGCCATTCTTTCGATAAAATGACGCAAGGTTAAGCAAATCTGTATCAAACTTTGCCTGTTCGAATCTACCTGAGCGGATAAAGTTGGCAGGCTTGGTTTTCATTTTCTTTATTAGCGTTTTGGTATCGTAAGATTCATTGCCAGTAAAGGTAATCTGCTTAATAGATACGCGTTTGCCTTCTTCTGCCTGCACCTTCAGCCCTATTTTGTTCTTATCGCCTTTGGCTTCGAAAATCTCTATCTTGGCATTGCTGAAACCCTTGGTGGAGTATTCTCCCTTAAGCTTGCGTAGTAGCAGGTTTTTTACTGCTTCACTCCAGTAACTGCCAATCCGCAAACTAACCAATTCATCTATTCTTTCACGCTTCACAGCCTTGAATCCGATATATTCTATGCTTGATACTATGGGATTTTCCTGAACAACAACAGTAATGTTTATCCCTGTGCGATACGGCTCTGAACCAATCTGTATATCTGAAAACACACCCATTTTATACAGGTTACGGATGGATTTTGCCACATCTTCTGGATCCATAGTATCCCCAACCCTAAAACTTAGAGCAGAAGTAACTAACTCTGGATCTATATTCTGTGCCCCTTCCACCTTAATCTCATAGATGGTCTCTCCCACGGCAAACAAGGAGCCGGCTAAGCTGGTAAGCAGCAGCACAATTAGGCTGCACATCAAAAATCTTTGCATTTTTCCTCCACTCAAGAGTTAAGCACATGTTTGTAAACTGCCCTTTTTCGTAAAGCCTTTTTTTTTAGACCATAAAAGTGCCTTCAGGATTGCCAAGGTCTTCGGCGAAAAGGTGAAGGAGGTGTTCTTTAAAAGAGAGTTACTTCGATAAGTAGAGACGGCAATAATTGTCCCTTGGGACGGCAGATATTAGCCTGAGGTGTAAACCTCCGTTAGCAGAGACGACGATAATAGTCCCTTGGGACGCAGGCTGTTGACAAAGTCCCGCAGGGACGAAAGATATTATCCTGAGGCGTGAGCCTTCGGTATGTAGAGATGATGATAATAGTCCCATGGAACGCAGGCTGTTGATAAAGTCCCGCAGGGACGAAAGATATTAGCCTGGGGTGTAGCGAAGCGAAACCCCAGGTCAGCATTAAGAGAGACATAAAGCCCTTTTAGGGCGACACATATAACAATATAGCAATCTGTTGCCAGAGTCCCGCAGGGACGAAAGATATTAGCCTGGGGTGTAGCGAAGCGAAACCCCAGGTCAGCATTAAGAGAGACATAAAGCCCTTTTAGGGCGACACATATAACAATATAGCAATCTGTTGCCAGTTATTGTGTCACCCCTTGGGGTTTGTTTGCTACTCCTATCCATACCTGAGGTGTAAACCTTCGGTATGCAGAGACGACGATAATAGTCCCTTGGGACGAAAGATATTAGCCTGAGGCGTGAGCCTCAGGAAGCCTCATTCTATATTCATTTGAATTCCATGTTTCTCGATCAATATTCGCATTTCATCTATGGATAGCATCTTACTATGGTGTTTCTGTTGGTCAGTTATGTATTGTTTAACCATTTCCAGGGATGATTTACTAACCGAAAATGCAGCATACCCCACCTGCCATTCGAACTTTGGATTATGTTTTTCTCGGAACCATTTGCTGGTGTTTGCCTTTATGGTTCGCACAAAATCGGCAATACTCATCTCTTTGGGTAACAGGCATAGCACATGCACATGATCCGGCATCCCATTAATCATTAGTGGTTCACCCTTAATGTTGCGGATAATGCCTCCCAGATATTGGTGCATATGTTCATTGTTCTCACCTGAAAGGAATTGGTATCTTTCTTTTGTGGAAAACACAATGTGTACTGCCATAAAACAATAGGATGTTGCCATTTTTCCTCCTGTTTCTGTCACCCGCAAGGGGTTTTTATCTTTATAATCTGCATACCTGAGGTTTACACCTCAGGCTAATATCTTTCTTCCCAAGGGACTATAATCGTTGTCTCTGCATACCGAAGGTTTACACCTCAGGCTAATATCTGCCGTCCCAAGGGACTTTTGTCGTTTCCTCTGCATACTCGCACTCCCTTACGCTGGAATGTTTCAGTCTGGAATAACCTTGTTCAACAATATTCTAAAATGTTCGGAGTATATATATTCAGATAAGAAGTGAATCTCCATGATTTCATTGATTTCAATTTTCTTATCAATTATCCCAATTTCCAGTATGTTCGATATTCCATCAAAATCATCTTTGATAGCTAATAGGTACACTTGCAGTTTAATATCATCCTCTGTAAAATCAAGACCTTGTAGTTCCTTTTGGATGACTAAAACATCACCTTGCTCTTTTATACTCCACAGCTTATTCAGAAGAGCTAAGTTCTTTTCATATTGAGAGACATTCTTATCAAGAAGTATTAGTTTACTTAGTTCTTCTACTATACTAAACCTTTCATCCCGCATAAAGGAGTCAATAAGTTTGTTAAGAACTATCATCCTTCCATCTTCATTCACAATATCTTTCAACCAAAGCTCTACTGCAATAGAAATGAACGTTTCATTTAACAAGTTGATCGAGTCATTTAGATACTCTTCATCAATACTTAGTGTATCACCTTTATTCATCCTTTCTTTAAAACATTTATCAACCTTACCCCAGTATCTTGCATCGATAATCCCCATATTATGCACCAATAAGTTTCTGCGCTGAAATAACTCAGTTACTTTATACAAGACTGGTTTAACATATTTAAGCTCTAGCTTGATCTTATTTTCAAATTCACCAATCCAAGCTTCAGTACCGTCTTTTAGTATTTTGTCTATCTTATGGTCAATCAGATATTTGGTAGCTGCTTCAATCGATCCCATATCGTTTAATTCTTCATAAGTAAGAGTTTTCTTACTTAGCTCTGCTGCCTCAGGATATTTGTTGTAATGAGCGTGAAACAGTTTTGTAATATAGAATTCCACTGTAGTTATCAAATTTATAAAAGTGCTTTTGTAAATCGTGTTACAATGATCAAGAAAGCTCTTAGAATCGCATTCTCCATATGTTGGGAAGTACCATCTACCTTTTACAAAAAGCAAAACAGCTCTCTGGTTAAATGATCTCGGCTTTGTTGGTGGAGAAAGTGGAAATTTACGAAAGTAAGCATCCTCGCCACATAATGTCTTAATCCGATCCTCAATTCGTACAAGATTGCATTCCAACTTCTCTACCTCGACTTCTCTAAGCAAAGAATCAGTTTTTATCTTAATGTACGTTGTGTTATAATCAATTTCAAGCTGAGAGACTTCTTGTTCATAGTTATATGAATCAATAAGATATCTACTTAAATGGTGGGAGAAATCCCTCAAATTATCAATGCTCTGAATAAAATCCTTAACTATAACTGCGAACATTACACGCTCCTTAACACAGATGTTATACTACGCTTGGCTAACATGGCTTCATTACACCTTGAATTCAAATGATGCTTCTCGTTAGCAGATAACGTATAAAACTATAAGTTTGTAACTGTCAACATCAATCTATCCCTGACTTCGAATGCTGTGTTTCTAGCTGTCAAATAATTGTATCACTTATAACTTTGTTCCCACTTTTTTAACTCACATTCAGTAACAACAGCCGCCCCGGCTGTTTTCACACGAGGCGTGTGAAGTTACAATCACCTGCACTAAAGGACTTCAGCAGGATTGGAATCCTGCTCTACACCCTCTTCCTTGCTCATCCGAAGGGGGTTTCATCGGGATCCGATCGGGATCTCATCGGGATGCAACCCGATCAACACCGCTTCAGATGGGCATCTAATCGGCTTCGCATAAGCAAGGAAGATGCTGGTCTTCAGAACACTACTTTCATTATCGGCAGCGAAGGTAAGGGCGGAGGCTGTTCCGCCGACACCAAAATGTGCGTCGCTATAGCAAGCGACGGTACGCAAGAGCAGGTTTTTAATCTTGGTTCTTTAGGATTTCCAGCACGCGCTCGAAGATGTAACCCACATGGATGCGATTGGTGAGATCAAGCTTTTCCACATCGATTTCCAGGACAGGAGCATTGTGAAAACCCAGCTTTACAACGTTAGCTCCGTAGGCTTTATACAAGTGATTCAGGTTATTTATCTCCGTGGATTTCCATCCGCCTTCGATTTCCATTTCCCGTCCGCGTTGCTGAATGCGTTCCCAAGCCAAGGATGGACTCCCCTGTAAAAGGATGATCAGATCAGATGAAGGGAGCTGCCTGTTAACAGTTTGGAACTGCGTAACCAGATTGTCTAATTCATCATCGGTAAGCAAGCCATCGGCATGGAACTGATTACAAAACACCAACAAATCTTCTGGAAGTGAGCGGTCTTTCACGTAGCTTCCATCTCCACTTTTACCCAACCGCCGTTGCTTGGCTCTCATTTCCAGAAAATGTAGCTGTAAATCGTAGCAATAGGTTTTCTTATCTCCCAGAAACTTCTCCAAAAGGGGATTCTCTTCTGGTTTTTCATACAGGGTATTTATCTTAAGGCTGCGTCCCATAATGGTGGTGAGCGTGGATTTTCCCAATCCCACATTGCCGGCTATAGTTATCAGCTTTGGGTGTTCTGACAGGTATTGTTCCAGATTACGCTCTACATCAATAGCTTTTAGCGTGGCTTCAGTCTGCGGCAAAGTAACCCATTCACTGATACCCGGGCTGGAAACACGCAGCCCCAAAGCTTTCACCTGTTCTGCCACCAAGTTGATGGTACGCCGCTGCCACTCTGCCTTATCCACTGCTTTATCTGCATCAATAACCAGCACAGGACACCCTACATGGTGAGCTATGAAATCCTCGTACAGATTATTTAGCAGTTCGAGGTATTCCGCAGGAATAGCCAGTTCACTTTCGCGTCCTCTCTCGTATTCTGGCGCGGAGGACGGAAACATCTGCTTTGAAATATACTAAGAGATCTGGCTCTTGTATTTGTTCTGTCATAAGTCTTTAGGTACGCTGGTAGGTGATAAACTCTGGTTCGGACATATTCTGCAATATGCGTTGAGCTTTGCCGAAAATGTGATAATCCTCTGCGAGAGTTCTATCTTCCAGCACAATCCCCCTACAAGTTTGAATCAGCTTCTGCCTATCTAATCTGCCATTGAAAAACTCTATCTGAGCCATGAAAGCATTGGCAACGGGATCCCTGTAAAAAGAATCCAGTACGATAGGATTGAACTTTTCAGGGAAGGCATAAACCCCTTC
>JAQUJJ010000206.1 GCA_028681035.1 Candidatus Cloacimonadota bacterium | reverse complement strand
CCGGCGGCATATCCTTTACTCCAACACATGACCTTGACGGCAACCTAACATGGGACGGGCAGAAGTGGGCTCACTCATGGGATGCTGAAAACCGTCTCATCAGCTCCGCTCCTGACTATTGGGGCACCACCAACGGAGCGACCCGCATCGATTACACCTACGATTATATGAATCGGCGTGTTTCAAAAACCATAAGCATAATGGCAGGTCGCTACGTCTCTTATCCTCCATCATATGATGATTTACAGGGTGCATGGAGTGCTTTGGAAACCCGCCGATTCATCTGGGACGACTGGAATATTATAGCAGAGATTATCATCGATCAAACGCTTTTCACAACAAACATCAGCTACTACACATGGGGTTTAGATTTGTCCGGCACACGCCAAGGGGCCGGTGGTGTCGGCGGCTTATTCTGTGAAACAAAAACAACCCCTTCAAGCACCAACACCTATTACGCTCTTGGTGACGCAAACGGAAATGTGACGGAATACATTGATAACACCGGAGCAATCAAAGCGCATTATGAATATAATGCTTTCGGTAAAATAACCGCTCAATCCGGTTCAATTGCAGACGATCTTTCCTTCCGCTTCTCAACCAAATACTATGACCCCGAAACCGGACTGTATTACTACGGATCCCGCTACTATAATCCAATCCTCGAGTGCTGGCTCTCCAGAGACCCGATCACTGAAGACGGAGGGTTAAATCTTTACGGATTCACTTACAATAACCCCATAAACTTTTTTGATATTCTAGGTCGCGAAGCTTCAGGGGGTAATGGAGGAGGAACAGGTACGACCGGGCCGAAAAAAACTTTTAATATCTGTAGCTGTTTGCGAGTGACAGCGAAAAAACTTAGATATAAAAATACTGTGTTCGGAAAAACTTTCGATGAAGAAATATTTCCTCCAACTTCTAAGCCATATAAGAAAAAGTCTTGGAAATGTCCAAAGGCATTTCTCCTTGTTATCGGTTTAAAGCCAAAAGGAGGATTTGGAAATAAATATGATCCAAATGTGTCAGGATGTGATAAATGCGCAGTTTGGAATGGGGAAGAACGTGATCGTGGTCTAGGGGGCGGTGTAAATGCATTACGATATCAGCCACAGGTATATTTCAGCGGAGGCAATCGCGGAAACAAGGTTGAAACACTTTGGGGTTATAACTTTGGTTTTGATGGTGGTATTGGCTATGTAATGGAAGCAACGTACCCTGTCAGAGATGGGGATACGTCCATCACGGTAAGTGTGAGAGTTCGTGATTTGACGACAAATGAAGAATTAGGCGGAAGCAGGAATTGTGCTTTCATAAGTGGCGAATCTAATGGTTCAACTCTCACAATCACTTATTAAGTTTATGTGAAGTTATTTTGTACAACCCTAATGGCGACAAACATTATGAAACATTCTATTTTTCAATCCATTTTATTAATGATCGTATTAGTGGTTTCAGCAGCCATTCACACAGGATGCGATTCATTAGAAGTGAAAATGAAGCGCTGGGGTGAACAAGATAATGTTGTCATGCTGGAAAAGATGTTGTCTCATAAGCGCATGAATGTACGAGTTCATGCGATTAGCTTAATTGCGTATACAAGTCATTCTGACGCACTTAATCCTTTACTTAAATGTTTGCAAGATAACAATGCCGAGATTCGTATGTATGCAGCTCAAGGACTTGGCTATCTTGGATCATGCGGTGTTGTTGATAAACCAACCGTCACTCAATTAGCAAATATTCTTAAGAATCCTGACTATGTATCACGTCATGATGTTATAGCTGCATTAGGACATTCAGGTCTTCCAGATGCAATCCCGCCGCTGGAAGAAATGCTACATGACAAAGATGTTGTAATTCAAAAATCGGCGGTTGATGCACTTGAATGCCTTGCTAGAGAAAGAAAGTATCCTTGCAGTCAAATTGGCCCTATAGAATATTCTGCTATTACCAATTTACTAGAAACTGTAGCGGTGCCTTAGTTCAATCGCGCCAAAGGACTTTTTGGAGATGCCCACGATAATAATTCGGCAGGTTTTAAGATGAAAAAAGAACACTATATAAAAGGTTGTCAAGCCGCCTTTGGGCAAGACCTCGCAGAAGAAAAAGCTTGGCATCCAGAGCAAATCTTTATGCTTTGTGGTGATTTTTTTCTAATTCATACAGCACTCGTTTTCATGTTTAAATCTTTTCAAATCCGTGTAATGGATTACTATAAAAAGATGAAGTCTTTTTATTGGGGTTGCTGCCGCGTCATCAACACCGTCGCCCGCGACGGAGAGGTAACCGTACAGATCGCACCCCCCTTAATTAATGCCGGCGAATCAAAGACCCTCTACATCTCACAGGGAGGTCTCCCTGGAGCAGGCGGAAACTTTCCCGCAAACCATACCGTGACCGACCCCATCGGACGGGAGATATACAGCATTCATTATGTTGCCAGCGATGAACTCGGCAATGCAGCCAGCGGCTACCATGCGCAGACCAACGCAACCACCTATCCCAGCGGGACTGACAACTACCGCATCACCATTGACTCAACGGGTAACGCAGTAACCAACATAACCAACTGCAGCAGCAACTTCGACATCACATACAACCGCGGAATCAAAACCACTGTAACCGATGTGGCTGGCGGCGCGACAACAACCAGACAGGAGTGGAGCGATCCCGTCTCAGGCATAGACCATATTAAGGCGACGAAGATCGAATCTGAGACGCAACCCGATGGCGGCGAGGTAAGAACTTCTTTTGTAAAATTTGGTGATGGAGATTGGCTCACGCAATCCGTTACAACCAGCGATTTCCTTGGGCGGGTTGTGGCCAGTTCAAGAGTGGGAGCTGGAGGAGTAATGCTGACAACTTCCAATATCTATAATTATACGGGGCAAATTATCCAGACCATAAACCACGACGGAGCGTCAACGGTCTTTGATTACAATCAACTTGGGGAAAGAACTGCGACAATTAGTGTAACAGCTGGACAGACGCTTGACTTTGATCCGCTGAATTTTATGTTGGCGAATGTTGTTCTATTGGATAAATATGTAATAAATTTAACCACAGAGAGCACAGAGCTCACAGAAGGAGAGTGGTGGAGACGCACGACCTCAATATTCTATAAGCCTGGTGAGGACGCACTGACAACATCAGTCCACAGAACGCAACTCACAGGCTTGACGCTTGAGAATAACAGCTGCTCTATATCAATTGATGCCGATGGAAATACAATCATTAACATGGAGTCAATTGATCCAGCAAATGCTGCTAAGATCGCCAAGAGCGTTGATGTTACGTTTAACACAACCAATATCAATTATTACGTAGCGGGACATGAGACGTGCTCAAGCAACAGCCTTGGCGGTGTGACAGAACATTTTTATGATGGGTTTTCTAGAAGAACTAAAACTACGAATTACGCGAATGGACGCGAATTAAAGAGTGTTGTTATATATCATGATGACGGAAGCATGGCGACGGTCGGCGAGATTACAACAAGTGGCACGAACACAACGAGTTACAGCACACAACAAACGGTTGAGGGAAAACCCGGAGCGTACAAAATCACCGTCACCGATCCGCAGGGCAATCAAACGGTAAACTATTATTCCGGTAATGGACAGCTGTATCGCAGTGAAGGAGCAACATATCCAAATGCAACGGTTTTTGATTCGGCGGGACGCATGGCAGAACTTCACACTTGGCGTGATGAAAGCGGCGACTCCGATATCACCTGCTGGTGCTATGATCCATATACTGGCGCGATCACAAAAAAACTCTATGCTGACGGCAAGGGAACGGAATATACATATCTCAGCGACGGACGCATGGAATCCCGAAAATGGACTCGTAATATCACTACCAGCTATGGTTATACTGACACAGCTATTGGTTCAACCCGCACGACTGAATACAGCGATAACACGCCGAGCATAACCAATACCTATAACCTCGTAGGTCAGCTTGCGAAAGCCGAGGATGGAAACGGCACAACCACATTCGACTACGATTCAAAAGGCAGACTAATCGCCGAAACAAAAGCCTTCGCAGTCATAACCCGCAGCTATGATTCACACGGGCGTTATTCGCAATTCACCTTCAATCCTGCATATCCTGAACATCCGTGTTTAACAATTCAATACGGCTATGACGTTTTTAATCGTCTCAGCACCGTCACCTCAATCATAGGTTCAGAAACTAACGTATTCACATATACATATCTACCGGGGACGCAACTTGTCAGTGGTTATACAGCCACAACTCCTTCAACAGGCACAACAAATATAATCGTTACACGCACATACGAACCCAACCGGGACCTCATTTCAACCGTTACTAACTCCTTTGTGGCCCCTGTGCCCTCTGTGGTTTCATCTTTTAATTACTCCAATGACAGCACCGGAAAGCGAACCAGCCGCATCGATTATTATAACGGATCGACTGTCACCAATAAATTTGATTATAATACCCGCGATGAGGTAACCAACGCTGTGATGAACGCCACTGAACAAAGCATTGTCTATGATGATATCGGTAATAGACAGACTTCCACTGTCGGTTCCGTTTCCAGCGTCTATACGGCAAACCATCGCAACCAATACACAGCCGTAAATACGGGTGAAACATCGGCCTCTCTTGCCCATGATGACGACGGCAACATGACATGGGATGGACAGAAGTGGCATCACACCTATGACGGTGAAAACCGCCTCATCGCCTCAAAACCTGACTACTGGGACACCACCAACGGCGCATGTATGTTTGAGTACCGATACAATCATCAGAATCTACGGGTTGAAAAAGTCAAGAAACAACTTTTTGACAGAGATCCCGGATATCCTATGACACCGGGAACCAACCCCGGAACATGGAATCCCATCGAAACTCGCAACTACATCTGGGACGGATGGAACATTGCGGTTGAAATAATCATTGATCACGTCACTCCTGGAACAAATATTTCCTACTACACATGGGGCTTAGATTTGTCGGGAACTCTCCAAGGTGCAGGTGGTGTTGGCGGTTTGCTGTGTGACACAAAAGTTTCAAGTTCCGAAACCAACACGTATTTCGCTGTTGGAGATGCGAACGGTAATA
>JAQUJJ010000205.1 GCA_028681035.1 Candidatus Cloacimonadota bacterium | reverse complement strand
CCACTAATTTTTAACTCTTCCAAGTGCTGCTCACTAAGCCGTTCATTGGGGCTAAGCAGTATTACTCTGGAAATTTCGCTGCCTTCACGTGTCTTTTTGGCATAATGCCGGAACTGCAAGAGGTTCACATGCATTAGCAGGGTCTTACCGCTTCCGGTAGCATTTTGCAGACATATTTTGTTCAGGTCGTCAAAAGAGTATGTCTCAAGATTCTGAAAGCCAGTCCACTTTTCGTTAAATCGCTTTAGGTATGCGTTCAGATCATCCAGCAGCTTGGCTTTATCGGTAAAGTACCTGTCCAGATAGATTTCCACAAAGAGCAGGGTCAGCCATTGAAAGTACTTCCAGACAATGGGACGGCTGCGTAGATAGTTTATGGTTTTAGTATGAGAGACGATGTTCTCTTCATAGATGCGAAGCTGTTCTTTGCTGATGGGATGGAAATCGTTGTAAAAGAGCTCGCTATTCACCAGTTCGTGGTAAAAACGGTGTAACCCGTCCGCATCATAGCCTTCCAGACGGCTATCCCTGATCGATGCTGCCAGTTTATGAAAGGGACGGTCATTGTTCTTTGATTCCAGGAGCGGGTTAATTCCAAACAGGCTCATCAGCCATTGGTTGAGGATTAGCTTATTGGTGAATTTATGGTTCTGTAAGCTTGCTTTACGTGCCATGCTTATCTCTCATTATCCTTGATTGCATTATAAATCTCCAGTTTGAGAGATTCTTCCTCTTCTTTGCCTTCAAATAGGGCAAGAACAATTCTGTGCAGCAGATCTTTGTCTATGTTTCCAGCAGCTACATGATAACTGATATTCTCCATGTATTGGATGAATCTGCCAGCCAATACCAGATAACCATTTATTAATAGAAACTGAGCACCTAATGAGATAGCTATACGCTTGTTGCCGTCAGCAAAGCAATGGAATTTGCAAGCTCCCCAGATCAAGTGAGTCAATTTATCAACGAAGTCGGGATAGTAGTCATCATTTTGTATATGGCTTAGCACACTCTCAAGCTGCCCGACATTGATGATCCCGGTATCTCCACCCCCACTTACGTGGACTGTCAATAAATGCGTATCAATCGCCTGTTGGATAGTGATATAGTTTACAGGCATTATCCTCTATCCTTGAGCCGCTTCATCACATCTTTTGCTTCTTCAAGACGTTCTGCCAGTTCTTTACTTTTCTCACCCAAGAATCGTTCAAACTCTTCTGCCTGCAAGGGTGTGATGTATTCTTCAAGCTGCAGATGCAGCGCATCACGAAAAGCCAAATCCCGGCTTGCCATTTTAACTCTGGCTTTTTCTATGAGAGGTTTCCACAATGGCTGGCTTTCGAATCTCCTAAACAACTCATCTGTTTCATAAAATGTGAGTTTACGTCCAATCCTTTGGGATTCTTCTTCCAAAAGATTTGCAAAACCGTATTCATAAGCAGCCACGAGGTCGAGAACCTCAGAATAGAAGGTATCCCTAACTTTGTCTTTCTTCTGCAGCCTGAGAATAGCCCGGTAATCTGATGCCTGTTCTTTGAATATGCTTACGTAAATTCGATCTGTATAAAGAGGATACTTGAAATTACCCATGTCAACATAGTCCCTAAGGGCATCAGTAAACTGAACCCGATAATTCTCTCCTTCAAACCATGACCTCAAGAAATCTTCATCCCTTTGGTTGATATACTTGGTGCCTCCACCTGTTTTAGCGTTGATTGTGTCTATCACAATATCAAGGATAGCCTGTCTCAACAGCATGGCTCGTTCACTTTCTACCATAAGCATTCCAAGGTTCAAAAATGCTCTGAAGTCAAATATACCTAAGCTCGGTGCTTTAATGTCAGGGAAATCAATTTCACTAACATCTGCCCATTTTGCGGTTAACTTAAAATCTGTCAGGCGCTTACCCCGTAAAACCTCATAACCGTTGTTTTTGAGCTCATCTTCGTAGTTGCTAATGTAGTTTTTGATTGTACGAGTGGTCACCTCAAAGAAGTCAGCAACGTGATCAATCAAGAAAACCAATTTACTTTCAAAGAGAATACCTTGCAGCTTAACTGCCTTCTGAATCTCATTTAGGGCATATTGGTTATTCAGAATATTCTGACGATCTACGGTTGAATTGGTCAAGTCCTTAGCCATCTCATACCCCCGCAGTATCCCACATTCGTTTCATAAATTCTTCCTCAATGAGCCGCACCTTCCAGGTATCGCCTTCTTTTTGCAGGTTGGGCAGGTTGTTACTGCCATTTACATAGATGGTGTCGAATTCCCAGTCAAGAGTACTGATGCGGTTCTTCTGGAACCATGAGTCTAAGACGAGGTTATCTTCTTCAAAATTACCTGTCAGCTTGCGCCAGACGATGAGCACCTTTTCTCTTAAGCCATCATTGGGACTATAGGGATTCTTGGGAACCCATCCTTCTACTTTACGAATCCACCATTTTCCGTCTGCGACCTGTTTAAAATCTCCATTGATAACCAACTTGGTATCCTGATCCTGAGGTAAATCTGGGTCTTTCATCCGTGTAAAAGCTGCTGTTAAAGACTGTGGAATCGCCAGATGCACCAATCTAAGACCGATCAGATAATTGAAGGTCTCGATCAAGTCCACTGCTTTTTCAATATACTCGTCGCTACCGGGCTTTTTTACTTTTAGCAAATAGGAAGTGGGATCATTGAAAGCATCTATATTGAGCAAGCTCTGGCTGCCCCTCAATTCCACATCCAGCATGTAATGCAGCAAATAGTCTTCTTGGAGTGATGCGTTGCCAGCGATGGTTTTATCTCTGATGGGCTCGTTTTGCAGAACCAAATTGTTCAGGGTGTCCTCATAACTTTCTAGGCGCAGATATTTGAAACAGTGGCTGATCCCGGTATCCCGGTTTTGGGGTTTTCCATCTTTCCAGTCATTGCTGTAAACAACCTTGCTGATACGCGGCCTAAGCACTGTATCAAAATAATCACCCATCTCCACCAGAATGTACCTGCGTTTGCCCTCATCCTGACGGTTGAGATTTATAACTGCATGACCGGTTGTTCCGGAACCAGCAAAGTAGTCTATAACAGTGGCAAACAGTTCTGAATTTAGGCCTGCTCGGCAACATTCTGTTACTAGCGGAATTGATTTTGGAAAATCAAAGGGATTATTAGGTATCAAATGATTAAGAAGCCTTGTGCCATACAACCCAGCATTAAATGACGAATCATCCCACACTGTCTTGTAATTCTCTTCTTCTTTATATATGTTTATTTCATACCTGTCATTTTTCTTTTCTGCTTTGATAATTTCTTGAATCCTGCTAAATGAGTTTACAGAATACCTCCATTTACGTTCAATACCACTAATATCTATTGGCCAAACTTCAATAATTCCATCAGTTCTCAAAACATTCTGACTGATGGGATGAAAACCATCTGATGGAACGTCGCCTACTCCTAATATCTCGCCATCCTTTACTAAAAAAGGATAAAAGCAAGTTCTCGCATCCACCCTTAGTGATTCATTCCCTTTATCCCGAAGATTTAGATTTGCCGTTGAATAGCTTGTTCTCTTTTTAAGAGAGATGTATTTTTCACTATTGCTTGGAAAAACGAAATAGCAATATTCACTTATATTGCTGAAGTTTGAACTTTGTATTCCTTTATGATTATGTATGACTGTGATAAGAATCTTATACTGGTCAATAAATACATAGTCAATAAGGCCTCCAAGCCTTTCTTGTTCATTCTCATCAATGGCTATTGCATAAACTCCATTTCGAGCCAATAGTATTTTGGATTGCTCCAATCTGTTATCCATCAAACTCAGCCAAGATGCGTGCTTAAAAGAATTTTTATATGCTATTTCAGAAGATTTTGCGTTATAAGGTGGATCAATGTACACACACTTAACCTGCTCTCTATACCTGTCTTGCAGCAGAATCATTGCTTGGAAGTTCTCACTGTGAATCAGCAGCCCATCACACTGTTCATCAAAACCTTGAATGGAACTTAGGAGCTTGGCTTTAAATACCTCGTCATAGAAGCGAGTATCCAGCATCAGCTTGTTGTTAACTTTGAGAAAATTAATGGTGAGAGGATTGGTATAAGCAGGTGAGGTGGTATCGCCTTCTATCTCATCTATGGCATAAAGCTTGATCCATTCATCTATCTGCTCTTTGTTTTCAATAATTTGGGGATATAGTGCTTCTGGTACCCGGTCAAGAGTAATGCAGTAGTTTGTCTCAACCACGAACTTCTTTTTGAGCCAGAGTTTCTTTTGAAAATCTTCAAGCTGTGCCATAAACTCGATCAGCTTAGTGGCAATTTTCCTTAGGACTTTAATCTTGGCAAGGTAGTCTTCCACCTTGGGAGCTTCAGCATTTTCGATATCATCCAGCCGCATAATCTCGTTTTTGATGTAGAAATCCAATTCCCTTTTGAGGAAAGCACCCAGATTCTTGTGGATAAAGTAGTCCATTGTATTACGGGCGGTATATTGGTTTATGTACTTGGTCAACAGGATTCTGTCTTTATCTTTATCAGTGGGGATGCTGGTGAAAAGAGCATTTAAGTAGTCTTTAACCACGGAAAACTCGGAATTACACGGAAGGGATTCATTAACCACGAAAGGCACGAAATCACACGAAAGATCATCTTGTAAGTTCTTTTTCGTGTCTTTTTGTGTATTTCGTGGTTCCATATCTTTTAGTGTTTTGATCACCAGTGCCACAGCTTCCTGGTTTAGAGTGTCTTGTTTGGTTTTATCTATAGTAGGTTTATATTCGAAGTTTATAATCAGTTCATTCTTATCGTTTAGTTCAATTGCCTTTTCTTTGTGAATAATGAAGAAGCGTTTGGTGGCATCACTGGCTTTCACATTGGCATGTTCACCTTCGGTGGCATCAACGATGCGGAAGTGGAGCTTTAAGCCCTCTGGAACACTGCTGTCTTCAAGATCAATTTCTTCATCATTGCGCTTCTTGCTCTCTTTTAAACTTTTGATAGCCTCGGTCAGATTGACTGTGTAGTTGGCAAAATACTCGGTGGTTTTAATGTAGTATTGGTCTGCATTTGCCCAATGCAGCTTCACTTCTTCTCCGTTGTATGGGACAGCAAAAGGTGCTGCTTTACCCGGTGTTTC
>JAQUJJ010000204.1 GCA_028681035.1 Candidatus Cloacimonadota bacterium | reverse complement strand
CGCTGGTGGGCAGCACCAAACCGATGATCATCCTGATGGCAGTGGTCTTACCGGCGCCATTGGCACCCAAAAAACCAAAGATCTCACCCTTGGCGATATCCAGATTGATATCGTCCACGGCTCTAAATGTGCCAAAAACTTTAACTAAATGCTCTGTGTGTATCATTGCATCATCTTCAGGAAGACGTCTTCCATCCCGGGCTGAATCTCCTCCCAGCTACTCAGGCCGGGGAATTCATGCTTCCAGGTATCTATTAGTTCTGTTTTGAGTTCATCCTTGCTGTACAGGTGAATCTCGGAGCCAAAAAGCTGTAAATCAGCTTTGTCCACCTTGATTTGCAGGTATTTATACAATTCCTGGAGATTGTCGCCTTTGAAGTTGTGTAGTTTCCCTTGCCACCGCGCGATAATCTCATTCGGAGTGCCCTGGCCGATCACCTCACCTTTGTGCAAGAGGGTGATCTGATCGCATTGCACGGCTTCATCCATATAGGGTGTGGAGACTATGATGCTCACACCTTCCTGCTTCAGTTCGTGCAAGATCTGCCAAAATTCCACCCGCGAAACCGGATCCACGCCAAAGGTGGGTTCATCCAATATGATCAGCTTCGGGGTGTGAATCAGGGCACAGGATAGCGCCAATTTCTGCTTCATGCCCCCGCTGAGGTTTCCCGCCAGGCGCTTGGCAAAAGGCTTCAGCCGGGAGAATCCATAGAGCTTTTCCCGCTGGACTAACATCTCCTGCTTATTCACCTTGAAAAGACGCGCAAAAAAGCGCAGATTTTGCTCTACCGAAAGATCCTGATACAAGGAAAAGCGCTGCGGCATATAGCCGATGCGTGCACGGATCTGAGCGGACTGAGTTTTGGCATCGAAATCCAAGACCCGGATGCTGCCCTCGGAATAGGGCAGAAGCGTGCACAGACTTCTCATCAGCGTGGTTTTGCCGGCTCCATCAGGCCCGATGATGCCATAGACCATGGCTTCGGGAACCTCAAGATTCACCTTCTTCAAGGCCTCAGTGCTGCCATAACGCACGCTCAGGTCTTGTGTTTCAGCGGCATTCATGGCAGAACCACATCCACTGGCATACCGTCTTTGAGAATGCCATCAGGGTTTTCGGCCTTGAGGCGGATGGCATAGACCATCACAGTGCGATTGTCAGGCGTAAGTACCGTTTTGGGAGTGAATTCCGCCTTGTTGCTGATGCGGATCACCTTGGCATCCAGCGCAGCGGAATGGCCGTTTATCCTCAGTTTGAGAGGCATCCCCGGCTTGAATTGTGCCAGATATTCCTCGCTCACATAGATATTCGCTTCCAGGCTTTGGATGTTCAGGACTTCGGCCAGCTGCCCCATATTCGGCAGCAGCTCACCTTCATCGAAGTAAAGATGCTCCACCCTGCCCGTAAAAGGAGTAGAGATGACAAAGTCACCTATTTTCTTTTGCAGGCCTTTGATCTGAGCCTGCACAGCAGTTCGCTTGGCTTCCACCAGACGCAAGTTTTTCTTGGCGGATTCATGTTGCAATTCCGCCTTGTTCTTCATGAGTTCGCCGTCTTCCAGGCTTTGCAAGGGGATCACCTCTTCTGCATAAAGACTTTCGCTGCGGCCTTGCCGGCGGCTTTGATATTCCAGATCAGCGGCGGCAAGAGCTATTTGAGTATTGAACAATTGCTTTTGGGCCTCAAGCTCTTGGAGTGATGCCTGCAATTGTTCCAGAGAGAAGCGCAAGTCCAGATCGTCCAATTGAGCGATTCTGTCTCCGGCTTTCACTTCGTCGCCTTCGGCCACATAAATCTTGCTGATGCGGCCTCCCGCCAGCGCCGATACCCTATACAGATCAGCTTCCATCATCGTGGTCCAGATCTGCTCTTTATCCTTCCTTCCGCAAGCTGCCAAAACCAATAGCAGCAAGGATAGTGCGATTATACGTTTCATTTGTCAGCTCCTGTGTTTTCAAATATCCAAAATTTGGTCATTTGAAAGATCTCTTCTTCCCGCTGGGCAAGAGAATCCTGTCCGGTAAACAGCTCTTTTCCCAACACCAGCTCCAGCATATTACGCGCAATTCCAGGATATATACACAGGGAGAGGACGTTCAGCAAAAAGTGATCCGCAGGATAATGTTCCGCGCCAGCCTTAGCTAATTTTGTCTGAATTTTGTCCAAAAAGTTGCCCTGCATCCGCTCCGCTACAAGCTCTTTAAATATACGGGGCAACTGCTTCTGTTTGGCTTGCAGTTCCCTGGTCAAAAACAAAGAAAAGTTCGGCCCGGAGCTGACTTCCTTTTGCAATGTTTTGATCAAACGCCGTAGCCAGGGCTCAAAATCTTCTTCACTATTAAAAATCTTTAGCAAAGCCCCAATTAAATCTGAAAACTGAGCCTTCAAGACTATGTAATACAGCTTCTCTTTACTCTCGAAATAGTAGTGCAGCAGTGCTTTGTTGACTCCCACTATCTCGGCAATTGCCCGCATTGTGGTACGATCGTAGCCCCAGGACAGGAATTCCTCTGTCGCAGCAGCAATGATCTTCTCTTTAACATTCCTTATAGCCATGTCATTCAGTCCTTTATCGTGTTATTTTTAACCGTATAGTTAAATATACTCCAGTTCGTGTATTTGTCAAGTTCTTTACTGCGTTCTTACCGTGTAAAATCGGAAATGAGCTGAAAACACATGCCCTGCTTTGGCGATCCTAAAACATGATGTATAGTCCCATATCTCGACTAAACGCCATTAATCCATGATATAGAATCCATATCTCTACTTAGTGGCATCAAACTGAGATATAGAATTCTATATATCGATTTAAGGGCTCCAAACTTACATATGGACTAGGATCCAGCAGATACAAAAGAAAGATATTGACGGATAATTTGACTTTTAAATAGTATGAAATCAGTAAAAATGATGACAAAACTCGCTGACGGGTTTTTAGGAACACGCGAAATAATGTAGTAGAATTCACTCTCAGTATTGGGATCAATCCTGAATGAACTTTACTCATCTTGAATGCACTTTTTAAAGCTATAAAATATATAATGGAATAAGTAATGAAACTTGAAGATTTCGTCTCTGGAGTTTACCGGAACCAGTATCAATACAAGAGCTTCTTGCCCAGCAAAGTCAACCAGGAATGGACTTGGGAAGATCCACGGATCAACGTTTTGCTGGAAAAAGCTACACAAGCACTGGGAGAGCTCAATGCTTTTTCCAGAATTGTCCCGAATGTTGACTTGTTTATCAGCATGCATATCCTTAAAGAAGCCAATACTTCCAGTAAGATAGAGGGGACCAATACAGAAATGGACGATGTTGTGCTAAAAGAGGATGCAGTGCTTCCAGAGAAGAAGGATGACTGGCAAGAAGTACAGAACTATGTCTCAGCGATGAATGAAGCTATCAAAGAACTGCAGAGCTTACCCTTATCCTTGCGTTTGATCAGGCAGGTGCATGCCACTCTGATGAGTAATGTGCGAGGCCGGAACAAGACCCCGGGAGAGTTTCGCAAGAGCCAAAACTGGATTGGCGGCTCATCCCTGGCAGATGCAGCCTATGTCCCACCTCACATAGATGATATGCAGCCCTTATTGAATGATCTTGAGCTGTTTCTACATGATGACAGCATTTTGGTACCACACCTGATCCGCTGTGCCATAGCTCATTATCAATTTGAGACCATACACCCATTTTTGGATGGAAATGGACGCATTGGCAGGCTCTTGATAACATTATATTTTGTCAGCAACAAGATTCTATTAAAGCCTACTTTGTATCTTTCAGACTTCTTTGAGAAACACCGTGGACAGTATTATGATGCTTTAACCCGGGTAAGAGAATCAAACGATCTGGGACACTGGGTACGATTTTTCTTGCAGGCCGTACTGGAAACTTCGGAGCAAGGTAAACAAACCTTCGATAAAATCTTATCTTTGCATAGAAGCATCGAAAACGACATGGTCAAACTTGGCAAAAGAGCCGGAAACGCCAGGAAACTGATGATGCGCCTCTACCAATCTCCAGTAACTTCAGCCAAAGAGGTTGAAGACCTCTTAGATATAAAGTATCATACTGCAAATGCTCTTATTAACTGTTTGGTAGAGTTGAATATCCTGGAGGAAATGACTGGTTATTCAAGAAACCGGATATTTAAGTTTAGAAGATATCTTGATACTTTCGGAGAGCAAGGGCGAGATATAAAAACCCATATCTCAAGTTAAGGGCATTA
Organism: Candidatus Cloacimonadota bacterium; assembly: GCA_028681035.1. Next base: position 898 of record JAQUJJ010000204.1, on the reverse strand, counting down.
ATCTGAGATATGGAATTCTATATGTCGTTTTAAGTGCTTCAAAACAATATATGGAATCCATATGTCGTTTTCAGCCCTCCAAAACAACATATGGATCCCATATATCGTTTTAAGTGCTCCAAAACAATATATGGATTCCATGTATCATTTAGTAACCTTTAAAAATAAAACATAGCTTTCCCAATCCCAGCCATTTTAGATGCAAAAAAGCCCGTGCACTTCTGCACGGGCCATCTATCTCGGTCCCGATGAATCAAGCGATGCTGATCTGTTTCATCGGAGTCGGTTCTTTCTTGGGAATGCTCAGCTTCAGCACTCCATCAGCCATTTTGGCCTCGATCTTATCCACGTCGGCGTTCTCTGGCAGACTCAGATTACGTCTGTAACTGCCGCGATAACGCTCGCAGCGGTAAATGGTGCCGCGTTGCTCCTCTTGGCTGTCCTCGCGGGTAGCCTCAAGCATCAGTTGATTGTCGTGTATTGATATTCTGACGTTATCTTTTTTATATCCGGGCAGGTTTGCCTCGATCATGAACTCATTGTCATGTTCGGTAATATCCATGGCCATAGCGCGGAAGTTCTCTTCAGATGAATCCTCTTCAAATGTGTTATTGAAGAAATCATCGAAAAAGCTGAGCATATTGCTCATGGGTCTAATTTCGTTCAATCTACGATAGGGTACGAGTTTCATTTTTAACCTCCTCTGGTTATTCTTTCGTTCTATTAATAGGATAAGTGGTTTGGAGGTAAAAGCAAGAGAAAACTTAGCAATCTCTGCGTGAGACCGCTAAGTTTCTCTTGAGTGAATTGCTATTTATTTTCTCAGAAGCATCTTACGAGTATCGGAAAACTCTCCTGATTGCAGACTGAAGAGATAAACGCCGTTACTCACCGCTTT
>JAQUJJ010000057.1 GCA_028681035.1 Candidatus Cloacimonadota bacterium | reverse complement strand
AGATGGTCTTATGTATATTTGGCGATATTTGTTGGCTATACGAAGACACCTTTCGCCCCGATGGGGCTTTCTTTGGAATAATATATTCATTAACGCCGGGTTAAAACCCGTCGCTATTATCTACCATCCCTAATGGGATTTAGACTGCTTGCTCTAAATGAGCTATAAAATGTTTCATTGATGCACTCACCCACTCTAAATGAACATGAGCCATTTTTTACTCTTTGGTTCTTTTACTCTTAGTTTATCAGCTCCTTCACCTTCTGCCCATTTATATTATGCACCCAAAGCTTGGTATTGCAGGTGGTGGGAATGCTGAAGGCGCAAGCAAAGTGGCAAGATTAGATTGATATGCAAAAACCGGCTCCGAATGAAGCCGGTTTAATAGGTTGGGTGCGACATAAATCGCCACTATGTCATATTGCTAATCTTGTGGCAGCCACTCGTCTTTAACAGTAGGTTTCTTACTTGCATCGGGATCATCCACGGTATAGCTTTTATCTTTGATGCTGAAGCTCACTTTAACATCGGCTTTGCCGAATGAAGCTTGAGATGTGGCAGTAAGAATGAGTGTATCGAATACATACTCGAATTTGAAATCTGGTGTATTAATTTCACCGAGATTAAGTTCTTCAATGAAAGCAGGATAGTCACCGAATTCGTCTGCCTTGCGATAGTTTTCCATAGCAGTAATAATCTTCTGGAAAGTGGGAACAATCGCTTCAAACTTTGTTTGTGCGATAGCTTCGTTTGCCTTGTCAATTTTTAACTGCTTCATACCGAAAAAGAACACAAAAACCAATCCAACAAGCATAAGAATAAGAATTAGTTCCACAAGTGAGATATTCGAGGTAGCTACCTGCGCAGCTTTTACGCTGGGCTTTTTAGGCTCTGGGACAGCTTTTGGTTTAACTGTATCCGGCATTATCGCCTCCTTGGTGATTTATCTTTATTTCATGTTTTTAAAGGTGCGCTTTTTGTCAAGAATTACTCATAAACCCCAAAAACGGAACGAGCGTTGCAGCATGATTTCGTGGCTCATGTCATTTTCCTGGGGCAAGTATTTAAATGTATAGGCTAATCTCAGCCGATAGGGCAACAAATAGCGAACAGAGGTTTCATGAGAAACAAGAAGTTTTGTTTTCTTCTGTAGATCTGTGGCTTCCTGAAGGTCAAGTTTATAATCCAAGAAAAACTTCCTACCTAAGTATTTACTCATCGATAAAGAGAGATTATTCAATAAAATTGAGGAGCTGAATTGGGCAATGTCCGTAGTAAAGTGGTTCATATCCGTATTGTCTGCTAATTGGCTGGGGTCTGTGGAATACTGCGTGTACAAGTTTTGAATGAACCCGGCACTTATTGAGAACCCGTCCAGTTTTAACTTGCGCCGGATAAAGTTCTCTACCGGTGAAAGAATAGGAGTTAGCAAAGATGAATCAAGATTACCAGAAAGCATTGTAAGAGCTTCGTCCTGAAGAGGAATCCCTTTTGTTTCTTCAGCTACATCACCGCTTTGGCTGTAGGTCAATCTGGATAATATTTGGCTTATCGAACGATCCTCAGGATTATCACTAGTTAAGGAAAACTGTAAGCGTTCCGAGAAGCTCTTGGTAAGATCTGTAGAGGTAGTAACCGTGAGAGTTACCATACTTCCATCCGGGGCACGTTTGTTGAAGAGACCCTCAACACTAAGGAGGTCTTGGGATTCCACCATGGTAATATCAACTTTTTCTACCTGAAAAACAGTGCCAAAGATATCAATAGTCCCACGCTCAGAAGAGAAATTTGCATCTTTCACAGAAAAAGTCTGCCCATCATATAGCAAATGCAAAAAGCCTCCGGGCTGGATGTTCAGATGCGTAGGATAGGTTACATAGCTAATGTTCTCGCCCAGAGTAAGCATAACATCCAGCGTAAAGGGAAGGGGAGCGGTTTCTGAAGTGCTATTCTTACTTGTTGCATCCCTAAGTGAGGCAGCAAGCTTAAGTAGATTGGCTGTGTTGGGAGGATAAAGCGCACTGGCGTTAGAAAGCTGCACTGCTGCGGATATTTTCATTTGGTCAAAGGGACCTTTCACTGTTGCATATCGGCTGTCCTGACCTTTGAGGATTATGTTGGACAGGGTTTTAGGAGGAGTGAACAAGGGTACATTAGCCGAGATTCCGGGTTCTTCTATCATCAAACGCATAATGCCAAGATCAATAAACCCTAGCATGAAGTGCTCGCTGCTGTCTGCTTCAAACACATTGCTGAAAACTAGACTACCCTCCCCCATTTTCACTTGTCCATGTTCTATAATAATTCTGTCCTTCTCAAGTATGCCCTTTATGTTGATGTTTTCCAATGGTTCACTTTGGTCTTTAAGGCGTAAAAAACCATCGCGAATATCTAAATTACCATCATATATCGTAAACTGATCATCCCGAGTTCCCAGTACAACATCCAGAGAAGAATAACCTTTTGCTTCCTCTATGAAAGATGTGAGGTTCTTCAGCCAGGGGAAAAGCTGACCATCTACCTTCAAATGCAGCTTTTGAGTCCCCTCAAAATATTCGTTCTTAGTAGCGTTATAGTCAATTGCACCTGAACCTGCTATCTCAAACAAGCCCGATGACAGCACATAAAGGCTATCTACAACAAGCTCTTGGGGGCTTTGTTTGGCTTTTATAACTGCTGTGTCTATTTTTAGCTCACCTGCGACAATCTGTGAAGCTCTTAAATCCGCCATTAAGTCCATCTTGCTCGATTTGCTTTTAAAATTGCGAATATCTATGCCTGCACTGCCTGCAATACTCCCTAAAACTGGTGAAGACACAAGGACTTCCTGAATATTGAGGCTATCGAATACTGCTGTGGCAGAGATATCTATATTAGGTTTGAGGCTTGCTAATCCACTAAGGTCTATCAGTTTCTTTTGATTGTTGGTAACTTCTCCTAAAATATCAATGCTGTTTATAGTACCATTAACACCAAGCTTTAGTGACAATGGCGTTATTGCCAAAAGGTCTATTTCGTTTAATTCTAAGTCGGCATTTAGATTGTTTAACCCGTCCCGGTTGTAATCGGCAAACAGGGATAAACCCTTGAAATCAGGAATGCTTGTATCCAGTGATGGGAAAAACCGAACTATCTCTCTTGAAGTAAGATTCTGCAAAGCCAAAGCAAAATCAATATCTTGCATGTCTTTCAGATTAAGCCTGCCGCTCAGACTAACGAGGTCGTTTACTTTGAAGCCATGAACATAGATGTTTTCATTCTTCATGGTGGTAGATAAAGCAAAACTAACATCTTGTTCGTTCAAAGCTCCATTTGAACCGTCCAGTTGCAAGGAAGCTTGCAAGGACTGTAAGTTTATGCTCCCCAAACCTTCTAGATGTGTAGAGTATGCAATTGGCTGTTCTATAGCAATGTCCAGAGAGGTTTGTGCGTAAATATCATTGCCCGTCATTATCGCTTTTAAAGAACCACCGACAATGGGGTTTAACTTTTTAAGGTTGTTTTCCGCATATAATTGCGAAACAGCTAAATCAGTAAAGGCAGCATCAATAAGAAGATTACGGTCTAAAATATCACCAACCACAGATAGAGAATAACCTTTATCCCCCTGGAGATTGGCATCCACATAATAGTTTTTATCCTCCGAAACAGGAACAAGCTTGACGTAGCCGTTCACACCGCTTACATTGGCTTTCCCAGCCTTGAAATCAAGCTGGTTAATCTTGGCATCAAGATAGGGATATTTATCGATAAGCTCTGCATATAAATCAATATCTGCATTAACTTCATAAGGGGCTGAGTTGGGAATTACCGGCTTGCTTAAAACCTTCGCATTAAGAGCCATGGATTGCGTGTTAAAACTGCCATCAATGACAATCTCTTGATTTTGAAAACGAGCCTGAGGTAGCTTTACATGTAACTCGTCATCGGCATAATTTCCGCTTAAAGCGATATCATGCAGAATATATTGGTTATAGCCAAGCATAGAAGAGGATGCGTTTATGGTAGCAGTGGGATCTTTAATAGTTCCCTTTGCGGAAGCAGTAAATCCAACTAACCCTAGCAAATCAGGATAAATCATCGCCAAATCCAATCCACCTTCAACTGTGGCTGAATCAACTCTGATTTCCTTGTTAAGCCCACTTAAACTGATATCTGCCCTAATGTTACTGTTGCCAACAGTACTTTTGGTAAGTTGCGCAGTAAGCGTTTCACCATCAGTATCCGCTCCAATAAATGGAATCTTTACAGGATACTTACTGGCAAATAATAATTGAGTTCCCCATATTTGTGTCTTTGCTTGGTAATCAAAAGGTGCACCCGCCGCAGACTGACTTACTGTAGCCACCGCAGAAATCTCTGTTTGTAAGTTTATGATATCTGGATGAGAAATAGACAAGGGACGGAAAGCTTCGATTTCGGCTTTTGCCTCCCTTATCGCACCTTTGTCCAATACTCCTCTTAGTGATAGCTTGCCATTTCTGGAACCTAAGGCAGTAAAAACTACATCACTATGCTTTTTGTTAGTAGTCTTGAGGTTTATATTGCTAAACTCTTCATAAATATGTAGATTACCTTGTGTCACTATCTTTAGTGGTAAGTCCACCTGAATCATTGCTGCACCATCTTCAATGCGCAGGTTAGAAAAGAATTGGGTTAGGTCGGGGATTTCGAATGGCTTTTTTGCTTTGGGCTTTTTGGGCTTTGGGCTGATATTCAATCGTATTACAGGCTGATATACATCAATATCTTGTAATAACTTGCTGGGCTTAAAGCCAGAAACGATAAAACGTAACAGGTTGTATTGTGCCCTTAAACTCTTTACATTAACGGTTATGCTGCTATCCGCTGTAGCAATACTAATACCCTCTGCCAGTAACTGCCGATCGCTGAAATGCAGCTCTGTGATATGAACTTTCCCCTTTATTGCCTTACCCAATTGGCTCGCCAGTATTTTTCTAACTTGCCCGCGCAGTCCCAAACCGTACCATGCAAGGAAAAAGGCTGCATTAACCAACAGCAAAATCAAGACAATCGTAAGGAATATCTTAGAGCGTGGCATGATTTATCTGCTTAAAAAGAGCTTTGAACTCCGAATGTAGATACGTTTGTTGATGAAGAAGCTGAATTTAACATAGAGTTAACTTTCCCTTAGTAAGAGTATATGTTGTTGATGCAAGCCGAGCAGAATCACTATCATGAGTTACTATCACGAAAGCTTGCCCAAACTCACGGTTTAATCTAAGAATCATCTGCCAAACTTCGGCACTATGCTGAGGATCAAGATTACCCGTAGGCTCATCTGCCAATACAATCTTGGGATTATTAATCAAGGCTCTGGCAAGTGAAACCCGCTGTTGCTCTCCCCCACTTAACTGGTTGGGATAGCGATTTAACCTATCTGCTAAACCCAAATTGGTTAGCAGTTCATTAGCTCGTTTTAACGAAACACCGCTACTCTGCCCTGCAATAATCATTGGCAAGGCAACATTCTCTCTGGCAGATAAGTCTTCCACCAGATAATGAAATTGGAAAACAAAGCCAATCTCCTTATTGCGCACAGCAGGAGCTTCCGGCATCTGTGAATTAATTTCTTTACCACCTATAACAACCTTGCCAGAATCTGGCATATCCAATAAGCCTAATATATGGAGTAGCGTACTCTTACCACAGCCGGATTGCCCAGTGATAGAAATCATTTCTGCTTCCTGAACTTCCAGTGTGGCATCAGATAATACGTGGATGCTTTGGTCGCTATCTATATAACTTTTACTCAGGTTATATCCCGCTAAACACAACATAATCTATTTCCCTTTGAATAGCAATGACTTTTCATTATTTCCTTTAAGAATTCCTTAATAACTCGATAATCTGTAAGCGGTCGATTTGACGTAGCGGATAATAAATACAGCCTAATACTAAGCATGCAGCAACCACAAACACGATTATTTGATTCAAAGGAGATATCGCAGCAGTAAGGCTATCTATAAAATACACATCGCCCTTAAGACGGTAAAAACCTTGTTTTTCAACGAAGAATGAAAGCAAAGCTCCTAGCATTTGCCCGATTATTATTGCCCCCACTCCCGCTAAACCTACTTGGTAAGCAAATAGTTTCTTGATGGAAGCAGAACTCGCTCCAAGCGTTTTCAACACCGCAATTTCATTTCTTTTATCAAGAATGATAGTGGTTACTGCCGAGATTACGTTTATACCGGCGATTAAAACGAGAAAGCAGAAGATGATGAATATCATCCACTTTTCCATGGCAACAAGGCGCAGTAAACCTGCACTAAACAGCGTCCAGGGATACACAGCATAGTCAATCCCAATATCCTTTTGAATGTTGCCTGCAATAGATTCCGCACTGCCAATTGCCTTGCTATTTAAGATGATTTCAAGTTTTGCAAAGCTGGGATTGATGTTTAGCAAAGTTTCCGCATCTGTCAAGCTACAGATTATCTGAGACCTATCACTTTCGTAGAACCCAGAGCTATAGATGCCGGCTACTTTGTATTTACGCTCCGAAGGATATAAACCCAGTGCCGATATTCTATCTAATTGGGGATATATTACTTTTATCTCATCCCCAACCTTCTTACCCAGTTCCTTAGCCAAGTATTTACCTATAATTATTTCACCTACTTTCGGGCTGTTGCTTCCTTCTTTTATATACTTCGAGTATGGGAAAGGATAGGTGCCGCTAAAATCATAAGCATTAAGTGATGCACCACGTACTCTGGTATCGTTGGAAACCATTACGGCATAGTTTATCACGGGAGTTACCATGTCCACCTGAGGCAGCTTTTTTAGCTGTTTTATGATGGTGTCAGCTTGCTGGGGACTGAGATATTCGTTATTGGCATCTTGCACCGTGATATGTGGAAATGACCCCAACAGTACATCTTTGAGGCTCGTCTCATATCCCTGAAACAGATTTAACCCAGCACTAAGGATAGCAACTGAAAGCACGATCCCCAAAACCATGAACATGAAACTAAACTTCATGAGGTATCTTTTGGGAGCTTCCAGGTATTTAGTAAGAAAGAAACGTTCTAGTTTATTCATCAGCAACTTTAGTAATCAAGCGGGGATCGGCAATATTGACTGTTTCTGATATAGATAAATTCGCCTTTCTTCCTACTTTAATCCTATTCACAATCAGTTCTGATATCAATCCCATAGAGATAAACTGCAAACCGCCGAGAATCAGCAAAATCCCCAAAAACAATAAAGGACGATTAGACAAAGGCTGCCCATAGAATAACTTTAGCACAGCAAGGTAAATTGTTACAAGCCCACCTGCAAGAGCAGAGATAATCCCAATTCTTCCAAACAAGTATAATGGGCTTTTTACGTAATGAGTAATCATTTTAACCGTAAGGAGATCAAAAAAGCCTCTCAAATAGCGTTCTATGCCATATTTACTTCGTCCAAATTGCCGTGCTCGGTGCTCTATCGCCAATTCACCTACTTTAAAGCCTAAGGCATTAGCTAAAGCGGGAATATAGCGGTGCATTTCCCCATAAATGTTCAGCTCTTTTTCCAAAGGATGCTTGTAGGCTTTGAATCCACAATTATAGTCTTTCAGTTTCAGTTTAAAAGTGCGGGCAGTTACATAGTTGAACAGCCTGGATGGCAAAACTTTATGAATGGGATCCAGCCTTCTCTTTTTCCAGCCGGAGACCAAATCATAACCTTCATCTAGTTTACTTAAGAACTTCGGTATCTCGCTGGGATTATCCTGCAAATCTGCATCCATAGTAAACACAACATCCCCTTGCGTAATATTAAAACCTGCTTGTAGGGCTGCTGCTTTGCCAAAATTCCTTCTGAAACGGATAATCTTGATGCACGAATCTTGCTGTGCCAAGGTCTTCATAACATGGAAACTACCATCTGTTGAGCCATCATCCACAAACACAATTTCATGTTCATGCGAACCGCAGTTCTGAATAATTTCCTTATGTAGAGTGGTGAGCGATGCCTCTTCATTCAGCACAGGGATAACAAATGAAAGCTTCATAATGCCTCTTCAGATAATAATATATAGAATTGTCATAACTAATCCCGCGCTAAAGGGGATTTTAAGATTGTCGTCTAACGGTATCTTCCCCAGTTCGGCTATTGTAGCAGCCAATGCCCCACCTAAAGCTAAAACAGGATAAGCCCAATTGGGATTCTTCAGCCAGAACAACCCAAAAACAAAGCAGGTAACAAAGCATGCTATGCTCCCCTCCAAGCTTTTATTCATCCCAATAAACTTACGTTTGCCAAAGCTCATTCCCACCAAGGCTGCGAATGTATCGCCAATTGACAGAAACGCCATCGCACATGATGCTATCACAGGCTCAAAAAATGCCACACACACCATTGCTGAAAAGAGTAGATAAGTTGCTCCTGTAAAATCTCGATGTTCATGTCTCCTAAGAATCATGCCAAAGATACGGTTAAAGGTTTTCCTAAAACTCCTCTGCCAGAACCTGTGAAACTCTATCACCAAGCTTATGCTAAACGCAACTAACAACAGTGAAAACCCCAGCCTGCGATTGAACCCCAGGATATAGCGATAGCTAAAAGGAATCACTAATGAGCTTAAATGGATAGATTTCCTTAGTGTCTCGCTTAATATCACTTACATACCTTTCTAAGTTAATGTGTTGGAGAATGCTCCTGCCAGTGTAAAACCTTTATCATACCCGAGCTTTTCCACAACGCTACTGCGTCACCAGTACCCGTATGAGGAATATCAACACCAGCGTGGTCGATACACAAAGAATCCGCCAATCTTCTACGGCTAACATTGCAAATCTTAATTAAAGGTTCCGAGTTCATCTGACCCCAAGGAAGCAAAACCTCTAATCTGCTCCAGTTATCGGTAGTAATTTCATCAAGCTTGACTTCCACCTCCCAAGCGAATTCATCAGAATCGGCTGTAATCCAGTTTTGCACAAGGTAATCGTTAAAGCACTCTAAAAATGCATCATATTGTGCAGGGTTCATAGTGAAACCAGCAGCCTTGGGATGCCCACCAAATTGTTTAAGATGAGATTTGCAATGACTAAAAGCGTTTACTATGTTAAACCCATCACTACATCGCCCTTCGCAAACTGTATCTCCATTGTGGTGTTTCAGCATGATAGTAGGGATTCTTAGTTTATTCACAATATATGTGGCAGCGGTGCCTAGAAGGGAATATGGAATCACATCATCATCATCAAAATAGACAAAATAGTTACCAATAAAGCCTGCACTGAGAGTATCCAAAAAACTAAACACCCGGTTTAACTCACCTTCCCAGACGTTTCTTTGTTTCTCCAAATCTTGAAAGAGCTTGGCTTTAGCATCGGATATTTGCAAGATAAAGCGCAGAGCAGTGTGCTGCCCGTTAGCTTCCCTGCCGTTGGCAATCATACGTGCAGTGTATTGCATGAAGTTAAAGATATCCGTGAACGTGTTCATGCGTTTATAGTTACGCAATAAGAACTCTACGGTCTCGTCCTGAACCTCACTAAAGTTTTCCATAGCATGGCGGACAATAATTCTGTTTATCCCAATCATCGGAACCTTATCGGCAATGGAGCCAACCGCTGCCCAAAAGTAACTAGCTGGATCAATCGGATGCTCCCAAACTCTTCCTAAGTAGCGAACAAGCATTAATGCCACGCCAACACCTGCGAGGGGTTTAAAGGGATACTGGCATTCTTTTAGCTGAGGATTCATTATAGTATATGCTGAAGGGAGAGTGTCTGCCTGCACAATATGGTGGTCAGTAACAATAACATCACAGCCGAGAGCATTAAGCTTTTCTACACCATCTTTAGCAGATATTCCGTTATCCACCGTGATTACCAGCTTATATCCACCTTCTTTAACGAAATCAATAAATCCCGCCTGAATACCATGAGGCTCAAGATTTCGATTGGGGATGTAGTAGTTATGCTTTTGGTATCCACATGATTCAAGAAATCTATAGAGGATATAGGAGCTAGTAATTCCATCAGGGTCGTCGTGCCCAAATATAACCATTGGCTCATTGCTGTACATGGCTTTTTGAATGCGCTCAGCAACAGTGCTTATATTAGCAAACAGTGCCTCATCAGGCAGGTTATCTATTGTAGCGTCAAGAACCTCTTCTGTGAATCCTCTTGCTACAAGTAAAGAACTAAGTAAATCTGGTTTGGGAACATTATCGTTTTGCTGCTCGCTTGGCATTATTCAAATTCCTCTTTAACAGGTATATCTCTGGGTGCTGTATTATCTTTAGCCTTATACATGAAATCAAATCCCGTAAAGCCCAGTAAAAACATCAGCGAAGTATCGCTCAATCCGTTTGTACTCAGCTTTCCTCTTTGCAAAAACTGCAAGCCAACGTCTATCCTGCTAACCTTGCTTTTTAGTGGCAAAGTAAGCCCACAGCTAACCGCCATCTCATCTATAGTATTCCCTTGATTATCCTTGAAAGCCAACTCCCTATAATATGCGCCGGCTCTAAGCGGCAGCTTAGCTATTACAGTCTTTCGCCTATCTGTATCTGGTTCATAAGCAATACCAACACCAATTTTCTTGGTATCACGGTAATCTGATGAAACACTAGACCAAGGCTCATAACTAACATCAGCAGCTATTTTAAAATACTTTATGGGTAGTATTGTGGCACTTAGGTTATACTGTCCTGGCAGCTTGTATTCATAATCAACTGCATCTTCTGTTACGTGGATGTTTCCCCGAATTGATTCACCTTTCAGGGTTACAGGCAAGCTGGCGTGTGCTCCGAAGCTCATATTCTTTAAGCTTTCTAAAACGCCAATGGTTAAGCCAATATTCTTAAAATCGTTGGTTAGAGTTTCGCGAGTATTAAAAGAAGAGGAACTGCTTATCTGGGAAAAGGTGTAGTTGTCATGCCCAAAATAGAAGTTACCGCTAATTCCCGCATTAAAATTCTTATAATATGTGCTGTATAGTAGGTCTGCCCGATACAAGTATTTATTGGTGCTTTGTTGCTCTACCAATCCATTAGTCAGGGTAGTTTGGTTTGATGCTAAACCTGAAGAATAAGAATTGAATTGCATGCCAAAGCGCTGTTTCCCAATCGGAATACTTACATTGAAGTAAGGAAAATCCAGGGAATCATCACGGAAACTTTGCTTAACACCATTATGCTCAGATTGATATTTAGTATAGCCCATAACCAAGCCTGTGCCAAATAAAGTACGTTTGCTGCGATCATTCATGGCAGGATTCGCATAACCGGTATTAATGCGAAATACATCGCTGGCTCCGGTATCGCCCATTCCCAAACTGTAGATATCTTTTCCATAATTTTGAACCGGAAAACCCTCATAAGAGAAAATGGAATTTCCTGCCCAAAGTGCACAACTGCACAAGCCTAGTATAAGTAATATGTGTTTTTTCATTTTTTATGTCCTGCTTTATGATGTGTTGCCTTCACCGGATCCGGGGGAACACGGAAAAAACGATGTGCATTTTCAAAAGACGTCTCTGCAACTTCATTGGGAGATATGCCTTTAACTTCAGCAATTCGTTCTGCAACAAGGTGCAACAATAAGGGAGAGTTGCGTTTACCCCTATGTGGATGAGGAGGAAGATAGGGACAATCCGTCTCTATCATAAATCTATCCATGGGCACAATACGGATAACATCATCAAGCAGGGAGTTTGCATATGTTATAGTACCCGTGAAAGATATCATCCAGCCTGCATCCAAAACTTGCTGTGCAAAAACAACATCCCCAGAAAAACAATGAAACACTGCCTCTTTCACAGATTCTTTTTTTAAAATATTAAAACATTCCTGATGAGCTTGCCGATCGTGTACTATCACCGGCAAATCGTATTCCACTGCCAAATGCGCCTGATTGGAAAATACTTCTCGCTGCACGGGGAAGGGAGATAAATTCCTAAAGAAATCCAAACCAATCTCCCCGATTGCCAAAACCTTTTTCTCTCTGGCGAGCTTTTTCACCAATTCTGCATCAAAATCCTGTGCATCATGTGGGTGAAAACCCACTGTAGAAAAGATGTGCAAGTGTTTCTTGGTAAGCTCCAATGAACTTAGAGATGTCTCCTTGTTAAAGGCAATATTCAGGATGTACTCTATTCCACTGGCAAAACATTTATTTATCAGGGCTTCCCGGTCCACATCAAAATCGGGATGATCCAAGTGGGCATGTGTTTCAAAAAGCTTCATTTTACGTTACTTAACCCCTATTTTATACTGAATGCAAGATAATTTTGTCCTCTATTTTCTGTCAAGCAGTTCCAAAGCTTTTTAAGGACAATTCAATAGAATTGCTAAAATTCTTTAGTAAATCCGCTGTTAGTAATAGCAAAATAGAGAGCAATCTGTGCGATTAAAAGTCCCTGTGTGACAGTTTTGACCTCTATAATCGGCGACAATAACTTCCCAACAAACGCTGTTATTTATCAACTCTTCGATTTATGAGTTAAAATGCTTAACTTGCTTGTTGCGTTTTTTTAACTCACAATTACGCTGTGTAGGAGAGTGAGGACTTTTTTACAGAAGCTATCGCAGCGTAATTGTAAGTCAAAATTCCCGCAGCCTAACCCGCTAACCAGCTAACCAGCTAACTTATTAACTGCTAAAATCCTACTGTAAAGCTATCTACAACAGAGACTTGATGAGCAGGGGAATCATAATCTCGTGGTGCCCAATGAAGTAATAGCCTTTCCCGCCGCTCTCCACAGGACGTTGAGCTACATTCACCCTGGCACGGTAGTGCATATTCATATCGAACACTGCGGTGGTGAAATCTTTCACGCAACCGTGGATGTTTCTGGCTACGGTTAAAGCTTTTAAAAACACTTCGGGGATGATGACCGCAGAGCCAAAATTGAGGAATACTCCTCCGTCATTCAAGCTTGCTACTTGATGGCAGAATATCCTAAAATCCCTCAGTGAGCAATCGCCAATTGCCTTACCATCTGCATGTTTGCTTTGGTGAATGATATCCGTACCTAAAGCAACCTGCACACAGAGGGGAATACTGAGGCGATAAGCTGATGCAAGCAGCGATAGAGAGGCATAAGGAGCATCATTTAGAATCACCTCACCCAGTGCTTCTCCGAAACCCATGCCATTTGCAGAGCCGCTGGTAATGGCTTTATTGATGCCAAAGGAAGTCTCTTCTGCCATGCCGAAAGAGCCATCTGCCAAGGCAGCGGATACGTCCTCGGAAGTAGATCCAAAGAAGGCGATTTCAAAGTCGTGAATAGCAACAGAGCCATTAGTTACTATAGCACCTACATATCCGGCTTCCATTAGCTCGATAAGCAGGGGTGCCAAGCCGCATTTGATCACGTGTCCACCCAAGCCTATGATAATCGGTTTACCCTTCTTTTTAGCAGCTTTACACGCCGCTATCAGTGCTTTCAAATCGGCTGCACAAAGGATATCTGGAAGACAATCCAAGAAGCTGGCAGTATCCACCTTCCCGACTTTGGCAAAGGCATTTGTAGCCACCTTGCTGTGGCGGTCTTTGATGGAATATGTGCTTATTTTGCTGAGGTCTATCTCCGAATATTTACTCATGGTATCTATCCTCTTCGCTGAATATGCAACCGCAATATTGCTGGCGGTACATGCCCTCTGCTTTAGAAAGCTGAATCCCTTTTTGCCAGAGGCTGCGCCAATCTTCGTAGTAAAAATCTACCTTATGCTTTTCTGCCATGGTTTTAGCGGTATGGATAATTAGCTCATGCTTTTGGTATTTGCTATACAAAAGAGTTGTGCTAAAGGCATCGAAACCTTTCTTGGAAGCCACTTTGGCGGTTGCTTCCAGGCGCACTTTATAGCAATATTCGCAGCGAGTAGGGATGCTGTTTAGCGTTTCGATGAGAAAGGGAACTAAGCCGTAACGGTTCTCTTCTATTAGTTCTATACCTTCTTTGGCACAAAACTCCCGCAGAGTATCCCGCCGTTTTTGGTATTCCAGCAGGGGATGAATATTGGGGTTGAACCAATATGCGCTTACTTCAAAGCCCTCGTCTATCAGCTTGTGGTAAGGGGCAATAAAGCAAGGTGCACAACAAGTGTGCACCAATAGCTTAAGAGCGGACATAATGAGGCATTTCGGCAGGCAGAACGAAAGACATTTCCACAAGTCCGGCTACTTTGCCATCCAAGAACCAAGGCTGCTGGTGGATAAGCTTTTTAACCTCGCCTTTTTGGATGGTGTAAGAGTGTGGTGTGCCGGTAGCTAACATATTTTTAATAATAACGTTACAGTGGTCAGGGTGATAATCGTAAAGGTTCTTGCCGATAAGTTCAGCCCCGCCAACACCTTTGAAGGTAGCAATGGCGCGGTCGTTCATTTCGGTAATAATGCCGTTGATATCGCAAACGGTAATCGCTGCGGGGAATTCCTTAATCCATTCGTGCATCAAAATTCCTTCAGGATAGCTGCGGCTACGATACCACGTTGAATCTGGTTTGTTCCTTCGTAGATTTGCAATATCTTGGCATCACGCATCATTTTCTCTACAGGATATTCTTTCATATAGCCATATCCACCAAGGATTTGAACTGCGTCGGTGGTAACTTTCATGGCAACATCGGAGGCATAGTATTTGCACATGGCACTTTCTTTGGCATAGTTCTTCGCTCCTGAATCCACCATTCTGGCAGTTTGCATCACTAAAGCACGTGCCGCTTCAATCTGAGTAGCCATATCCGCCAGCATAAACTGGATTATCTGGTTGCTGGAGATGGGCTTGCCAAACTGAATCCGTTGTTTAGAGTATCGAGCTGCGGCTTCAAAAGCACCGCGAGCGATGCCTACTGCTTGCGCTCCCACCATGGGGCGAGATTTGTCGAAGACCTTCATAGCGGTAATGAAACCCGTGCCTTCGCGTCCCAGTAGGTTTTCGGCGGGGATAACGCAATCCTGAAAGATTAGCTCACTGGTAGCCGAGGCGCGGATACCCATCTTGTTTTCCTTCTTGCCAAAGCTGAATCCGGGAGTGCCTTTTTCCACTACAAAGCAGGAACATCCTCTTGCGCCTTTGGTTCTATCTGTCATGGCAAATACGGTATAAATACCAGCTTCGCCACCATTAGTAATCCATTGTTTGGTTCCGTTTAGCACATAGGTATCGCCTTCTTTGCGGGCGGTGGTTTCGATAGCACCTGCATCACTGCCGGCATTGGCTTCGGTTAAGGCAAAAGCTGCAAGCTGTTCACCTGCTGCAATTTGCCCAAGATACTTGTGCTTCTGTTCTTCGTTTCCGGCTATCAAGATGGGATACATCCCCAACCCAGTAGCACCGAAAGCCAGAGCGATACCTGCATCTACTGCGCAAAGCTCTTCGGTAACTACAGCCAAATCAACAACGTTACCGCTGATTCCGCCATATTCTTCAGGAATAAGAATAGCAAACAAATCGCTTTGTTTCATTATTTCCACAATGTCCCAAGGGAATATGCCTTCTGCGTCGTAGTGCTCAGAAACTGGTTTCATCTTTTCCACGGCAATTCTTTTTGCCAATGCTTGCATCTCAAGCTGGTCTTCAGTTAAAAAGTAATTCATATCGTATCTCCTATAATATCCCGTACTTAGGTAAGTCTCCCTTGTAGCTTACCCGCTTTATATGTCAATCTCTTTTTTGCCGCTGCCTTGCTTAGTTTCTATATTTCGTGGTTGTCTAGTACTTCTATTGAGTTAAATTTAAGGTATTGGTAGGTTAACTTGCATTATGTAGTATCATGCAAACACAACTTGCCGATAAAGGAGAAATTATGACAACAGCTATTAAGAAACACTTTGTGGGTGTTAGCTGGTTGGTAGGCATTATTTTACTATTGGTGCTGCCCACTGCCCTTAGTGCCCAAAACGTATTTAGCTTTGCTGTGAACAATCTGGAGGCGTACGACCGCAGCGGTAACTGGATTTACGATGCGGACAACATCGGCTTTCCAACACATGACAATCAACACTTCACTTTCGGTGCTCCTCCACACTACTTTGCAGAACAGAAAGTGCATGTGGGTAATACACCAGGCAAGGTTACAACCATTACTAGCATTGGTTCTACCCACCCCTTAGTTTTAGATCCTATGCTTGTAACTTTGGAGTTTGAACCAGCTAACGAATTTGAACTGGTATCTTTCAGAAGAGTAAACACCACTAATCCCCTTTTACCTTGGGATGCAGCAGGTCAAGCTGGTGACGTTAGGGTTTATTCCAATGCTAAGGGGCGCATTCTTTATGATGGCACTGCTGTGCTTTACCTAGAAAACGCCACCTTCGAGATCACTACTCCCTATCCAACAGAAGCAGCTTTACGCACTATACCCGGTTTAGGCGCATGGCAAGGCAGTATTGGAACCGGAACTTTTGTTGGCGCATATCAAACCGGTTTGGGCTTTGGTGATCTGGATTTGGTTCAATCTAACCCGGCATGGATTACTCCTTTTGCTGTTTCCAACTACAAGATTGATATGAGCATGACAGGGATTATCTCTGCAACTGCCACAACTATGGCTTGGTTCGATTTTACATTGCATGTTTCGCCGGCTGCCTTGCCCAGCAATGCGGTAAATGAACCTATAAATGTGAACCAGCCTTTCCCCTTTGTTTTCCCCTTTCCAACTCAGAGTATGGATGTAAACATAACGGATGCCACAGAAGGTGGAGAAGCTGCCGACCTTAGCACTTTCTATGTAAATGAGATAATGCAAACTCCTGATGGCAGCTATCCCGGAACCTTACCTGGCAAACCCAAAAAGTATTGGCAGGTCGGCTCTACCTTAAACACTTTTAAGGTAGATTTACTGCTTAAAGCTACTGATTTGGATTTGGCTAAGGGAAAAAGTGATTGGGTAGCAGTTACCCGTGTAATTGGCACAAATCAGTGGTACACCATCCCCGATTTTGTTGCCTTGAACTTAAGCACCATGGATGCTTTGATGCTATCTACACCCTATAATAACATTAGCGACATATGGGAAGTGAAGAACGTGCAGAGAGCACTGGAATTTTCTTTAGCCAAGGCTGATGTTCCTCTCCCCGCTATGCTTGCTTCTTTTAATGCCAGTATAAACTCCCAGAATCTAATCTCCTTAGCGTGGAGCACTGCCTCTGAAACCTCATTGCGTGGGTTCAAAGTATATTACAATACAATTAGCGATGTATCCAATGCTTTTTGTCTTACCCCTGTGGCAATTATTCCTACCAACAATAGTTCTGGTGCAAACTATAGCTTTACCGCCACAGACTTAACTCTGCCTGGATTGTACTATTTCTGGCTGGAAGCCCTCTCGATGGACGGGAACAGCGATTTCTTCGGTCCCATAAGCAAAACCATTAGTGGAACAGACACACCCGCTTTCCCCAATCGTAACCTATTGAGCGACGCATACCCCAATCCCTTCCGCTCTGGCTACACTTCCAGTTTCGATGTGGAGCTGAAAGACGGTGAAGAAGGAGAAGTATCAATATACAACGTTGTAGGACAAGTTGTAAAAACCATGAAAGTAAGCCCCGGTTTTCATACCTTGGAATGGAATGGTAAAGACAGCAAGGGCAATAACTGCTCCAGCGGTATCTATTTCTACAAGCTATCCTCTCCCTCATTAAGCCAAACCAAGAAACTTGTAATTACGAAATAAACCAATCATATAACCAAAGACCAATTACAGGGTGCAGATTGTTTTCTGCGCCCTTTTTGTTTGCTTGCTTATCCGCAAGAGATTTGGCAAAGTACTTAAATAAGGCGCAAGTTCAATTATGGTAGCAAAGAAAGAAGATGTGAACTTGATTGAAGCCTTTCCCTTGCTGCAATCTTGGGTATCATAGAGGTATTTCCCTCGTGATTCCCTCGCTTTTACGTGGGATTCACGTGGGAATCACATGGGAATTACCTGAGGTTGCAGCAAGAATCTCATCGATGCTTGACATCACGCTAGGTGGTTAGTAAACTACTAGTTTCCCCTTGCTGCCGCTACTTGTTTTATAGAAATACAATCCAGCCCTCAGATTCATATCTTTTACAGGTATGGAGGTTTCTTGGGAGCTGATATCTTTATGGAATAGCTTTTGCCCTTTGAGGTTATACAATTCGATGTAGCCGTTCATGGGCATGTCAGATTTTATCGTTAATAATCCGTCCCTGCGCAGTGGATTGGGAGATATTGACATTTGTGCAACGGGCAGCACTTCATCCGTATTGGCTGAACCGAATTGATAATACCACAAGTCTGTTGGTGTCAAGCCTACCGTGTATTGCCCCAAGGGTTGCCAATTTGCATCCCTTAGATACACAATCCCGTTTCCAGACCAGTTCGCAGAGAGCAAAGCCAATTGTGTGCCGGCACCATGAACAACAATAGCACCCGGGCTAAGGGGATTTGCCGTTCCGTGTAGAATAGTTTTAGTTGCAGCATCATAGCTAAACAAGCTTGTGTCGTTCCCATCTCCAGCATAGCCAATACCCGATGGGCTAATCCACAGACTCCAGGGATTTCCGCCCAAATCAATCCTATCGGTACGCACATCTAAAGAACTATCAATGATATCAATACTGCCTGCTACGTTCGACCAATTGCCCGTGCAAAGCACGTGCAGCTCATTAGCATAAACTTGAATATCTTGAGGGTTTTTCCACACGGGAATGGTTGCTATTACAGAGAAGCTGCTTAAATCGATTACAGAAACAGAGCTGCTTGCATAACCGCTTGCATATCCGCCTGTATTGCATACATAAAGCTTGTTATTTAGAACTGCCATGCCTTCCGGGCTTACCCCAACATTTAGCTCAGCCACTACCGTATTGCTCTGCAATGAAACCTTATACACCTTGTCGGTAAACAAACCTGTAACATACAAGTAGTTGTTGTCTTTCAACACATCCCAGCAATTAGCTGAGGGAGCGATAAATAGCGTGCGGATTAATGCTCCGCTATTACGGGAAATCACCTGCACCGAGTTTGCGCCGGAACACACTACATAGATTTCATCATTATCCACAATCAGGTGGTTTGGTGTTTGGGCAAGCTGAGCAAAGCTGTTGTTTACCGTTCCCAAGTTTATATCTATACGGGAGAGAGTTCGGGATACAGAATTTACCACAAAGACCTCATCCGCATGCAGGCATACAGAGCTTAACAGCAATAGAAACATCAGAAATCGGTAACGCATATATCTTCCTTTAAGCAAATAGTATTCGATAACTTAAGCTATCGTCGTCAAATTCTATAGTAGTGGTGAAATGTCAATCATTTCGCTTGTTGGTATTGCCTCATTTTTAGGAAAAGCAATTTATAGGGTGGAATAGATTGAATAGGAACACGGATTTATCGGATTTAACGGATTAACACAGATAAAAAACAAAGATATCAGCTAAAATTGGTGAAACAGCTAATCAACTGTTAGAATATTACAGACTTGTCTAAAGAAGAATCCGTGTAAATCTGCCCAGTCCGATAAATCCTTGTTCCTATTACTTTTTTGGGGAATGTCTGTTTCGCTTGCGTACTGCTGCTGGTTCAGTTATCTTGTTTATAAACGAAAGCTTAGTTAGGAGCATAGAATGAAAACAGCTAAATTAAACAGTTTTTGGTTACCAATCCTGGGTTTATTACTCTTGGGTTTGGGAGCTTGTAGGATAGACCTTAACCACGAAATCTGGCTAAATAACGACAATTCGGGCAGAGCAAGGATAGAAACCTCTATAACAATTCCGAATATGGATGACGAAGAAAGCATGAAAGCAAGCCTGGGTACAGAGAATGGCTTGGATAGCTTGGCTACCATAGTACGTGAAACAGTCGGAGCAGAGCTTATCAAGATAGACCAAGAAAGCAGCTTTAACGATGAGGAAATGAACATCTTATACTACCTAGAGTTTAGCTTCGACAACATCCAAACCCTGCAAAAGATTTTGTGCATAGAGCCAGATAAAGGGATTAGCATAGAGAAAACAGGGAAAACCAAAACCCTACGTATCGATCCCCGCCAGTTTGCTATGCAAGAATCTGGTGACTACCAAGAATATTTTGGCATGATTAGTATGAATATGTCCCTAAAGATTAATCTCCCTGAAAAAGCTAAAGAAGTAAACCCTGCATACCCTAACTTTAAGAAACAAAAGAAACTAAGCTGGGCTTTCCCTCTGGATGAAGATTGGTATAATGAAGAAGAACACGTGATAAGTGTAAAATACTAAACATAGAACCGCATTTAAGGAGATTTACTTGAAACTTACGATTTGGTCTTGGAATGTAAACGGTTTGCGGGCTATACTAAATAAAGGCTTTATCTACAGCATTAAACAAGCCAATCCTGATATCTTCGGGCTGCAAGAAACCAAGCTGCAAGAACATCAGATACCACCAGAGCTTTCCGAACTGCCGGAATACCTTGTATATTGGTCGCATGCACAGCGTAAAGGTTATTCTGGCACGGCACTTTTTAGCAAGCTGCTTCCCCAAAGCTTTTCTTCCGCCTTTGGCAGCGAAGAGTTCGATAGCGAAGGCAGGATAAACATCGCCGAGTACGATAAATTCATCATCTTCAATATCTATTTTCCCAACGGACAGAAGGATGATGAGAGGCTTGCCTATAAGCTAAGGTTTTACGACCGCTGCTTGGAAGTGATGGAAGAAAAACGCAAGACAGGAAAGATAATACTGGTAACCGGAGATTACAATACGGCACACAAAGAAATTGACCTTACTCATCCCAAGGCAAACGAGAAAACCAGCGGTTTCCTGCCTATTGAGCGTGCTTGGTTGGATAAGATTAGCGAGCTTGGTTGGGTGGATACCTTTAGAGCCTTTGACCCCTCTCCTCATCAATACTCTTGGTGGAGCTATCGCGCTATGGCACGTCCCAAGAATATAGGCTGGAGGATAGACTATTTCTGGGTGAACAAAGAGGGCTTGGAATATATCAGCGGCGCAGGGATTAGGCAGGATATAGAAGGTTCAGACCACTGTCCCGTGTGGGTTGAACTTACTTTACCTTGAGCTTAACTCCTTGTTCGTAAAAACCCCCACCATAGCCGAAACTTAGCTCGTAATCTCCTTTTCCGGCAACGAAGCTTAGCTCTACATACATGTGCTTGGCATCAATCCAATTGATTTGCGCAGGCATACTACCAATGGTGAATGCGTTTTTGGCTACCTGATGTCTAAGCTCTTTATTGGGAACCCTTAATGAAGCATTTAGCTTTCCCGGCTCTATGGGAGACATATACTCAAATTGAAGCGTTAGTTTAGCTTTCTTCTTTATCTTTTTGGGTATTGGTGTGATACGTTTTACAAGTGCATTGGCAAAAGTCTGTGAGACGAGCAAGAAACCTTTGTGATTAACAACCCCAACTCCCATGTGTGTATAATCCTTGTTAAGGATATTCTCTCGGTGCAGGGGAGAATTCATCCAACCGGTAACAATCTCCTCCGGAGTAAATATCTCATCTGTGTTGTAAAAACGAGCCAGGTTTTCCCCAAGAGAAGATACAATAAGCTCCGGATAATAAAGCAGCTTTCTATCGTTCACATACCGCCCAAAGTTATCCTTGTGGTCAAAGAATCCGTACTTCAGCATATTACGGCTGTGTATTCG
>JAQUJJ010000203.1 GCA_028681035.1 Candidatus Cloacimonadota bacterium | reverse complement strand
CGTAGCAGTGAAGCCATCAACTGCCTCATCTGGGAGGTTGATATTAAATCCTGGAGTTACAGTATTATCAAAATACATTTTCATACCATTTTTAACTTCTATATCGGTACCAGGAGTAATCCATTTTGGCGATGGAATACCTGTTATAGCATTATACTGGGTTTCACTTAGAGTATATCGTTGGTAACGTAAGCGTGAACTTGGGACACATGCATTGCCCCAACCATCTACATCGCTGTTGCCACTTTTAAGTGCTTCGTTTTCTGTGCCCCAAATAGCGCCTTGATCTGGGTCATTACTGAGCTGACATAACACAAGTTCTGACTGAGCCCCTATATGTAGTCCGTATCCACTCATTGGGAAACTGTAATCATTAATAAGAAAGCGAGCCGAAAAAGCTCTACTAAGGCCATCCATATTTATTACCAAGCGATCTGTATCACTATTGGATATTATTGATACCTTAGTTCCTATTGGGTATATGGTTATGTCATTCATATTAGGGTGCATACGTATGACATCTAGATTACCATACGATGTCCAGCTATTCTTTACATATAGGACTGTCTCCTGATTAGCTCCAAGCTTATAAGAAGGGAGTGTCCAGTCTCTTGTGCCAATATCCTCCCAAGATGGTTCGGCCCCAGGCTCACTTGACATGAATAAGGATTTTGTGCCAGTTATCTGGTTATCCCACAAGTCACCAACTACCGGGACGCCTTCATCAAGCGTAGTAACAGTTAAGCCGTCACAAGTAATAGTTCCACCTGGTGCTGTGATAAATCTATAGGCAATCCCTAGGCCGGACGTATTCCCATCTAGTTCATAAACTTTCTCATTCGAACCAGTAGATCCTTCTGGAGCAGTATACCCAAGACTTTCTAGTGTTAGGCCATGCGGATTTCCAGATGAAGTTGCATGAGCATATGCTATAGCTCCCCTATCTCCACGATAGGCAGTCGCTGGAGTTTCTCCTAGCCCTAAATTCTCTAAGTCTCTTAATCGAAGCTTTTCAATTGCCTCCGCAGCTGTCTCCTTCTCTACTGCCTTTAGCTGGGTAACTGCTGGAGCGGTAGCATAAACAGGAGCATCTGTTAGGACCCACCCACCATCTTTATCTTGTACATAGCTCTGTCCATTAAATTGCATATTGTCTCTCCTATCTTATTCGGATAAATCCCATGACCAAAAACTTGGATACGCCAAGCCTTCTTGTTTTAAGGAAAGAGCCATCCCCTTCTCCTTGGTCACCCTTCTCATCCGCTCCTGTATTTCCGTCGATAGACTTAAATGTTTTTGAGTTAACTTGCGTTATAACAGTTGCTGCATGTCCTGAAAAGGTACCGTCTGCTCTAATAGCTCCCCTTCTCCATATTGCTGTATCTGCAGGCTCTATCTTAGCGCCTAGTAATACTTGTGAAGCTGGTATAACTTTGAAGGTGAACTTTCTTTTAATGGCAGTTCTCCAGTATCCTGCAGAGAGGCCTGTTCTTGGAACCGGGTTACTAAGCTTAAGGTTATCATGTGCTTCTTTGTTTATTGTATAGACAAGAGCCATGCACCAAGGTTGGCCTGGAGGTAGTCCAGCATTTGCTAGAATTTTATCAACTCGCTTACCGTGGTTTGGTCCGAGCTCCTCTCTTACTCCTAAGTATGTAGGTGCAACTCTAAGAATTTCCTCTTGTATAGGACCGGCATAAGCTTCTCGCGGCACGATAGACATAACATAGCCTAATAGAGCTAGGCCTAATATCGCTGGTACTATTTCTTTCCATGGAAATTTCATAATTACCTCTACTTTAATGGAATCGTAGGCTCTTCCTTTTTCTTAAACTGATTTGATATCAATGTAAGAACTTGTACTATTAAATCTAGATAGTTCGCAGCTACAACCTTGTCTGTCTTTCCTAGCCATCCCTGGAAGGTCAGAAGTATGAGGCTGATAACCTCAAGCTTGTATGTCATAAGAAATGCTAAGATAATAGTAGGATCCATTATGGCCTCCCTTTCTTTGCCCTGACTGCGTTTTTATTTTTTGCTCTTGAGTTGCCTGACTTACCTATTGAGGTTCTCTTTGCTCCTCTTGGTCCGCGGCCCTTTGACTCTGTATCGCCTTTCTTAGCCTTTGTTACTTTTGTAGATACTGCCTTTGCCATTAGAGGCCTCCAATTGAGAATCCAAGGCCGGCCATGAATCCTGCTAGTACTATTGCTAGTGCGATATTCTGATCATCTTTAATCTCTTTAAGTACGTCAAACTTTACACCCATCAGAGTCTTAAGGAATATGACAGTTGTAGCTACGAATATAGACGACTTAATCATAATGCCTGCAATGATTTCGAATGATATAAATCCGAATTGCGCATTAATAATCATAATGACAGCAGTCAGAATAATATACCCTAAGTTAAAATGTTGTTCATTAAGACTTGAAAACCATGTTGTGATTTTTGCCAACATTTAGATCCTCCCTTTGTATCCATAGATATTCTACTTGACTTGTCTTCGCCTTCGGAAGACTCCCTTTGAAGTCCTCAGTAGGATTACCAACTGTGAAATGGGTGATTATTAAATAGATTAAATAGAGCATCACAATGAAGATAAACTTTTCAGCCCATCCTCCAAGAATAGTATCTACCTTCTTCTTAGACCCTGTGAGGTCTTTAACTGCCACTTCCATAGAGCTTATATCTTTTTCTGCCTGGTTCACCCTCCCTACTAATGCTATTATACCGCTTTTCTCATCAGTCTTTCCGTTCATACATATGGTCTGTGAGTGCTCTAGTATAATAACTCTTTTATATAAATCATCATATTTCAATAATGCAGCATTGAGTTGTGTTTCCAGCCTAGGGATAGCTTCAACTCTGGACGCTATTTCAGTTATACGTGTAGAGTCTTGAAGCCATTTTTGCATAAATAGTTTGATTTCTGTGATATCCCTGCCTATCGCTTGAACGGTCGCAGAATTAGTTGCGGCAGCGATCTCTACCTGCCGCAACCTTTCTGCTATGTTATCAATATCTTCATCTTCATATGTATTATCTTCTGCCATGAGGCCCCACCTTCCTCTCTAGTAGTGTGGCCCAAGGCCTATAATATTATAGCATGTGTGTTAATAAAGGCTTAATGCCTTTATAGCTTAATTCCAGTGTAGGACTGCTCTTGCCAGCCTGTCTGTCCCGGACGCTGAGTTATATTGCGTATACCCAATTTGTTTTTCAGTTATTAGTGCTGCTACGTTTGTATGCCAGTCTGCTCTTCCTGCGGTAGTAGGAGACACTACTAGTGCCCCTCCTCTCACTATTGGAGAATTGGTAGTTATGTTTTCTAGCAGTACATCTGCCGTGCCACTTATTACTACCCATGCGTCCTCCCCATTTGCAATGCCGCTTTCATAGAACACTCCTACTGGCATAGTCCCTGAGACCTCTTCATAGTTTACAGCGTTGTCTACACCTATGAAGAGCGTATTCGCATCATCATTGTCCTGTATTGGGCTTGCTCCACCAGTTATGTTCACCAGGCCTGTAAGTCCCGAAGCGTTCGATGCTGTTAAGGTTATCTCTCCTGCTGTCGTATTGCCACTTCTTGTTCCAGAAGCCACTAGTTGTGTTTTTGCCAAGTCCTTGTAAATATTGATTGTAGTTATCTGTCCTGTTAGTGTCCATATTAAGTCCCAATAAACTGTTCCTAGATTTGTGTTTGAGGATGTTTGCCCAAAAAATTGCCATCCTGATAGCTGATTAGACGTATCTCCACTCTCAATAATCTCACCAGGTACTAATCTAACTATTGCGCCTTTGACTGTGGCGTTCCCAGATAGATTTACCATCTTAGTAGCATATCCGCCCTCTGGAGTAATCTTAAATTGTTGTCCTGTTAGAATAGCGTCAACGGTAGTATCTACATACTCTTTGTTGGCAGCTTGATCATCTAGCGTAGGTACAGCGACTCTCATATCATATGCAATCTTACTCTTAGATAATGCCGTAATTACTGGCGTGCTAGCTGCGTCTGTAGTAATAGTCGCAAGGAAGACAAGTCCAGTCGGTAGCCATCCTGCTCCGTCATACTCCATGTGCATATAGTCATTTATACTAAACCAGATCTGGCTCAATACTGGAGATGCCGGCTCTTCAATACTATATATAGGTTCGAGTAAAGAATATCCGAATGATCCTGATACTATTTTACTATGTGTTGAACCTATAATTACTGAGTTGTCTGTATCTCCATCTACTATTGGGTAACCTGCCTGTATTGTTACAGAGCCAGATAGGCCTGATCCGCCTTCTTCGGCTAGTGTTATAGTACTTAGTAATACATTGCCACTTCTTGTTCCAGAGCATAGTAGTATTTCTTTTAATACATTATTATAGATAGCTACGCCGGTTATTTCACCAAGTGCTGTCCAGGTTATTTCCCAGAATAGTGCTGTACTCTCCCATCTAAAGTCCACAGTCTCATCTGTAAGTGTCCAGTCATAAAGCTGTGAGTTTATATCACCAGTTATTGTGATATCTGTTACACCTATTGTTTGAACATAAACATAATGTGTTGTACTTGGAAGTAATGGCGTTATGCTAAAGCAGTTTGTAACTGGCTCAGTAGTGCTCATAACTTCTGACTTAATACCATTTATATCAATCCCGGCAGGTACAAAGATAGTTGTTGGACTTTCTTCAGATGCAAATAGGTCAACACTATTACCATTAATACTAAATACGTCAGGCTGCCCATTCATGTCAATTCGAGTTTTAAAGAATCCAGTGTTAAGGACTGTGGATTTTGCAGTATTACCAGCAAGTACATATCTCTCGTCATGGTCGCCAGAGTTTCCATGACTATTAATTGCATCGCTAATAGCACTAAGGTTGGCATAGTTACTATCAGCATATGACTTAGGTATTGCATGGGTGCTAGATGCCGGCTCTGAAACTGCAAATGTCTGGGATAAGTCGCCCGCCTTTGGGGCGTATGCTCCGCTCACACCAGATATAGTTGCATAATTAGCCGTAATATAATTCATATTAACTGCAGAAGTACCCGCTATCGGTGCATCAGCAATTGCAATTACTCTACCTGTCGGAATATTTATTCCACCATCCGCATTCACTATGCCAGTTGAGGTTAAAGTTG
>JAQUJJ010000202.1 GCA_028681035.1 Candidatus Cloacimonadota bacterium | reverse complement strand
GACTATGAAAAGGCTCAGGAAATCTATAAGGAACGGTTTGAATAGGTCTGTTTAAGTTTAGAGGGTCGAGAAGAGTTGAGAAGAGTTGAGAAAGTTTAGAGGGTTGTAAAGTATGGAAAAGATAAAGACTGTTGTGATTGGTGCAGGGGCTATAGGCTTGGCCATCGCCTATGAACTTTCGAAAAGTGATCCGGATTTGGTGTTGGTGGAGAAAGAAAATGGCTTTGGCAAGCATACCAGCAGCAGAAACAGCGAAGTGATTCATGCTGGACATTATTATGAAACAGGTTCCTTAAAAGCTAAACTCTGTGTAGCAGGTAATGAGCTCCTTTATGAATACCTGAAAGACAACGCCATTCCACACCGGAATACAGGTAAGATCATTGTGGCAACTGATGATGCCGAAATCAAAGTTCTGGATGGCTACAAAATGCGTAGTAAGGCTAATGGCATCAAGGGCTTTAAGATGCTCAAACAAGAGGAAGTGCTGGCTCTGGAACCCAGGGCAAAATGCAAAGCCGGTCTGTATATCCCCAGTACGGGCATATTTGATACACACGAATTTATGCATAGCCTGGCAGAGAAGATTGAGAATCAGGAATCTTTTATCGTATATGGCAATGAAGTACAGGCCATTCACCGCGAGGGTGATTCTTATATTATCGATTTCAGCAATGGTGAAAGCTACCAATGCAAGCAGGTCATAAACTCAGCCGGCCTTTGGGCCCATCAGATTGCGGCTTTGGCAGGTATGGATATTCAAGCCAAAGGGCTTAAGCAATACTGGTGCAAGGGCGAGTACTATAAAAGCACAAAAATGGAAGGCATACGGCATCTTATCTATCCGGTTGCAGATCCCAGAGGCATATTCTTAGGGATTCATCTCACTATCAATCTCGCTGGCGAAGTTCGCTTTGGTCCCAATGCTTTCTATGTGGACGCCATAGACTATCACTTCGATGAAAGCTATTTTGATGAATTTTATGAATCGATTAGCCACTACCTTGATATCAGTAAGGCAGAACTAATGCCGGATGACTGCGGTATTCGTCCCAAGCTGCAGGGTCCAAACGATGGATTTCGTGATTTTCATATTCAGGAAGAAACTCAAAATGGTCTTCCGGGTTTTGTGAATCTTATCGGGATGGAATCTCCGGGACTCACTGCCAGTTTGACTATTGCAAAATATGTGAAAGCATTACTGAATTATGAATGCTGTTAAGAGGGATATTTGTCAATGAATCTATCAACAGGTATTCCCTCATTTTTCACGAAAGCCTGATTACAGTCTGGTCGTGGGCTTCTATCTAATATGTCGTCCCTACAGGACTCAATCCTTTGTGTAGCTGTCTTTTGCTATCTAAAATAGCGTACCTAAAGCACTCATTAGGGAAAGATATTGAACCGGGATTATGAGTCTTATTCACCCAAGCTAAAAAAATGAAACACAAAGAGATGGATGAAACCTAAGATATTATCTTAAAAATATTATAAGAATGATGTCTTGATATTTTGAAGGAATGCTTGGTCTATAAACAATATAAAATTAGAGCAATTTAAGGAGATACAAATGAAAGTTATGGTTACAGGTGCTGCCGGTTACATCGGCTCGGTTTTGGTTAATCAACTATTGAATCAAGGACACGAGGTTCTGGGTGTAGATTGCCTCATGTTTGGAGGAGATTCTATTATCGGCTTTTACAATCACCCCCGGTTTAGCTTTGTTAAAGCAGATGTGCGCGATATCGATGATATTAAACCTCTGCTTAAGAAAGTGGATGCCATAGTTCATCTGGCAGCTATTGTGGGAGATCCCGCTTGTGCCAAACAGCCGGAATTGGCTGAATCCATAAATTGGCAGGGTTCTGCAGCATTGCTTGAGGCAGCTCACCAGGAAAAAAGTGTTAAGCGCTTTATATTTGCCTCTACCTGTAGTAACTATGGCAAGATGGAGGGTGATGAACTAATCACGGAAGAATCTCCCTTAAATCCCGTTTCCCTATACGCAGAACTAAAAGTGAAGTTTGAAAAAAAGCTCTTAAATGGTTCTTTCCGCGATGATTTTAGCCCAACCGCCTTACGCTTTTCCACAGTGTACGGTCTCTCGCCAAGAATGCGTTTTGATCTCACGGTAAACGAATTTACCCGCGAGGTAACCTTAGGTCGAGAATTGGTCATTTTTGGTGAGCAATTCTGGCGTCCTTATTGCCATGTAGAAGATTTGGCCAGAGGCTGCATTGCGGTGCTGGAAGCTGCACCGGATAAGGTCAGGCAGAATGTATTTAACGTAGGTGATACAAACGAAAACTACCAAAAGAAAATGTTGGCCGAAGAGCTGCAAAAGTTAATTCCTGAAATGGTAGTAAAGTATGTCCAGAAAAACGAGGATCCCCGAGACTATCGTGTGGCCTTCGAAAAAATTAGCAAAACTCTGGGATTCAAGATCACGAAAACAGTTCCGGATGGAATGAAAGAAATCATGCAAATCTTGAGGGATGGCGTGATTTCTGATCCTGATAATGCTAAGTATAAGAATATTTAAAGAGGTTTAGGGGGTTGAGAGGGTTTAGAGGGTTGGGGAGGCAGTTGTGATCAGAGAATACGGGTTTGAAAAGCTTGTTGTATGGCAAAATGCGAGAAAGTTGGTTCAGAAAATCTATTGTCTGACAAAGGGCTTGCCAGCTGAAGAGAAATTTGGGCTTATTAGTCAAATCCAACGGGCAGCAGTTTCGGTTAGTTCAAATATAGCTGAGGGCGCATCACGAAAAGGTTATAAAGACCAAGCCCACTTTTATCAAATTGCCTATGCCAGCCTGATGGAGGTACTCTGCCAACTCATTTTATGCAGGGACCTGAACTATATAGCCGAGAGTGGCTACAATGACGCAAGAGAGTCTATAGATATGATCGCGTATCAACTTACCAAGCTGAGGAATGCAGCCATAAACCAACCCCCTCAACCTTCTAACCCTCTCGACTCTCTCAACCTAAATAAAAATAAATAGGTGGACAAAACATGCAATACCAACCAGTAATCGACTTCATCCGTAGTTTATATCCAAACCACGGCTTCATTCCCTTGCACGAGCCCTATTTCCCTGGCAACGAAAAAAAGTATCTTGCCGATTGCATAGATAGCACTTTTGTGTCCTCGGTGGGCAAGTATGTAGACAAATTTGAGGAGATGATCCGAGACTTCACTAGCGCCAAATATGCCATTGCTACTGTCAACGGAACCGCTGCTCTACATGCTGCACTCAAGCTGGCTGGTGTGGGATATGGAGATCTGGTAATAACTCAGCCACTCACTTTCATCGCCACCTGTAATGCCATCTCCTACTGTGGAGCGGAGTCAGCATTTGTTGATATCGATAGAGATACCTTGGGAATGTCTCCGGACTCTCTGGAAGCTTGGCTCAAGGAAAATGTGGAAGAGGCTTTTATGGGTTTAGAGGGTCGAGAAGGTTTAGATAGTTTAGAGGGTTTGCAATCAGCGCAACTTTCTCAACCCTCTAAACCCTCTCAACAGCGAAGCGCTCAACCCATATCAATACACAAAGCAACAGGAAAACGAATCTCCGCCTGTGTGCCCATGCATACTTTTGGACATCCCTGTGAGATAGACCGTATCGTGGAAATTTGTACCCGCTACCATATTCCAGTGGTGGAAGACTCTGCTGAGTCAATTGGAAGCTATTACAAAGGTCAGCATACCGGCACTTTCGGTAAGCTGGGAGTTCTTAGTTTCAACGGCAATAAGACTATTACTACCGGCGGAGGAGGAATGATCCTCACCAACGATGATGAGCTGGGTAAGCTGGCAAAGCACATTACCACCACTGCCAAAGTACCACATCCCTGGAAGTTTGAGCATGACATGGTGGGTTTCAATTACAGGCTACCTAATGTAAATGCAGCCATAGGCTGTGCCCAAATGGAAAAGCTGCCGGAAATACTGGAAAACAAGCGATCCACTGCCAGGGCTTATCAGGACTTCTTTGGAGCAATGGATGGGATCGATTATGTGCCAGAGCCTCAAGACTCAATTTCCAACTATTGGCTAAATGTGATTTTGCTTAGTAGCCTGGAAGAGAGGGAGAGTTTTCTAAAGCAGACTAATGAGAATAAAGTTATGACCCGTCCTGCCTGGATTCTGATGAATGAGCTTAAGATGTTCAAAGATTCAATCTCTTCGGATCTGATCGTATCACAGGAGATTGCGGATAGGCTGGTGAATATACCGAGTTCAGTGAGGTAAAGAATGAAAAAAAAGATAAGAGTATATCTACGAGCCTTGGAGCCTGAAGATTATTCAAAATTACACAAATGGCGTAACGATGAAGAAATTGGGCATTATTTCAGCGGAACGCGTTTGTTTACATCTACATTGAATGAAAAAAGATGGATTGAAGAGAAGATATTCGATAAAGAGAATGTTAGTTGTGCCATTTGCCTGAAGGAAACAAATGAATTTATCGGTTGTGCTTTTCTTAACAGCATAGATCGCCTCAATCGCTCTGGGCATTGTCCTATATTCATAGGAGCTAAAGAACAGTGGGGTAAGGGGTATGCGACTGATGCCAGAGTACTAATTCTCAAACACGCATTTCATGATAAGGGTCTGGAGCGGATCTGGGCACATACACATGAAGATAACATAGGTTCTTTAAAAATGCATGAGAAATGTAATTATAAAAAAGAAGGAATACTGCGCAGAGCCTCTTATGTTAATGGAGGGTTCAAGAACTATGTGGTCCTTTCCATATTAAGAGAAGAATTTGAAGAGCTGATCGCTGAGTATGATATCTAAGCAATGATACAATCTGGAATTGACAACCTAAATCAAGCGAATAATTGGGATGCTTTGTTTGATTTATTGCCTGCACAGAGCAAATCACCATTTTTCTCAAAAGCTTATTACGATTCTTATAGCGAAGTAGAACAAGCAGAAGCTCAGTGCTTCTGGGCATATCAAGATGAGCATAATTTTCTTTTTTACCCCTACTTGAAAAGAAGCATTAACGATTTAGGCTACAGCTTACCCCAAGAATACTTCGATATCTCTGGTGCATATGGCTATAATGGCCCCCTTGGCATGACTCAAGACACTGCTTTCATCCAGGCATTTAACTCAAAACTGAAAGAAT
>JAQUJJ010000201.1 GCA_028681035.1 Candidatus Cloacimonadota bacterium | reverse complement strand
ATATCAGCTACTACACTTGGGGTCTCGATCTCAGCGGCACTCTCCAAGGCGCTGGTGGTGTCGGTGGTTTACTAAGCGATACAAAGGTGTCAAGTTCCGAAACCAACACGTATTTTGCTGTTGGAGACGCTAACGGTAATATCACGGAATATGTGGATACCACCGGAGTGACTAAGGCCCACTACGAATATAATTCCGCTGGAGAGGTTACTTATCAATCTGGTGCAATGGCTGATGACTTCACGCACCGCTTCAGCACCAAGCCGTTTGATTCTGAAACCGGTTTCGTTGTTTATCAAGGGAGATATTATGATCCTATACTTTGCAAGTGGCTCTCCAGAGACCCGATTACCGAAGACGGTGGAAAAAACTTGTATCTACTTGGCAACAATAATGCGATTAACAAATGGGATTATTTAGGTAAATCAAAAACATCTGATATAAATATTGATTTTTCTCCAATGATAAAGTGGAAGTATGAAGTTCAATATATGTGGGGTGTCGCTTTTTCAGCGCAACTGAAAGTCGTGAGTCAGAAGTTGCCTGGGAAGGCTCCTTATCGAAGAAAACTTATCAACAATTCAACAACAACAAAGGATTGGTGCTTGTGGAAATCAAGAAAATTAACTATTTGGGCAGAACCAGTCAATGGGTTTTCTTCAGTATATCAAAATGATGGATATTTCTTAAGATATGAGCCATTGATTGCATTTTCACTGGATGGAAACGACACAGAAGGTAAATGGAAAAGAACTTGGAGGAAAGCAGGAGCAATAAACTGGAGTGGATTAACTGTTACGGCAACAGGGCAGCAGAAAACATTTGTTGATTATATATGGGGGACTGCTAAGAGGCAGCTTAAGTTACACGTTCATAGAAAAATAATCAAACATAATGTAATGAGTGCTGAAGGTAGTGAACAGTCTTTGCCAATATTAGAATTTAATCTCACTGAAAGTATAGGAGACAAGCCATGAAAAAAGCACTATTCACTGTGGTCGTTGTAATATTAATTTTGGTCATAGGGTTGATAGGGGTTAATAAAATCTTGTGGACATATTTAACTCATTCCTCAAAATTCAGTTGGGGTTTTGATGACTTAAAAGGTCAAATTTATACTGGAATGGATGATTTAAATAACACTGAAATTGATAAGTTTATTTCAACAAAACCTAGTGGTAAAATGACATATTATAATAAAAATTCCAAAATAATCTGTACGTATAATTTATTAAAAGGCAATAGGCACGGAGCATATAAGTGTTGGGATGATAATGGGAGGTTAATATTCTGTTTTAATTATGAAGATGGTGTTCTGCATGGCAATCAAGAGAGTTGGTGGTCTAATGGCAAAAAAATGACATTTGAAAGTTATGTAAATGGTAGCAGGGAAGGTTCTTTTACCAATTGGTATAAAAACGGACAAATTGCCTCAATAGAAAGTTACTCAAATAATGTTCACAATGGCAGATGTTTTAGCTTTACTAAGAGTGGAGACGAAATTGGAAATTGTATAGAATCGAATGGATTTACCATTTCAGGAACACGTATTATCAGTAAAGATGGAGACCATAAAATTTTACTGGGAACATTTGAAAACGGAGTTTTAAAAAAGCAATGGTATTACGTAGAAGAATACTAAGCAGCGTAGGTTTGCATAAACCGCAGATATGCGAGTTTTGCAAATGAGGGTGCTATTTACCATCAATGAATACTATGATATCTCTGGCCAGCCGTCATGGTCAGCTTCCGGTCAGTCAACACACGGCTTATTGCCTGGTGCCAATGGATTGTTCACTGTTCTGGAAAGCTATACCGATGCCTTGGGGCGAGAGACAAGCAACGTCCGTTCTGTCCGGAATGCAGCTTTCGAACAGAGCGGCGCATATGCGCCTCAAACAACCACAATCGCCTATCCATTCGGCACAGATAACTTCAGTGTAACAACCGACCCGCTTGGGATTTGCACAACCAACATCACAACCTGGAACAATGCTACTAACATAACCGTTACAAGCAGAGCGGGGATTACCACCACCACCACCGAATCTATCGCTGGCGGTGCAAAAATTACAACTACCGAATGGACAGATTCCGTATCAGGCATAAGCCATAAACAAGAGACGAAGACGGAATCTGATATCCAGCCAAACGGCTGGAAGAAGACAACTTTGTCTGTGAAATATGACGATGGCGAGTGGCTCACTCAGTCCGAGACAGTCAGCGACCTATTGGGAAGGATGGTGACAAGTTCAAGAGCCGGAACGGGCGGGGCAATGCTGATAACATCCAATCTCTATAATAATGCGGGGCAAATTATTCAGACAATCAGCCACAACGGAGCGTCAACGGTCTTTGATTACAATGAGCTTGGGGAAAGAACCGCGACAATTAGTGTGGCAGCTGGCCAAACGCTTGACTTCAATCCGCAGAGCTTCACACTGGCCGGAGTTATCGCACTGGATAAATACAACATAAAATTAACCACGGAGAACACTGAGAACACGGAGGGAGAGTGGTGGAATTGCGCGACCTCAATATTCTATAAGCCCGGAGAGAATGCGCTGACAACATCAGTCCACAAAACACAACTCACAGGTTTAACGCTAGAGTGTAACAGCCGCTCTATAACAATTGATGTCGATGGAAATACAATTATTAACACGGAGTCAGTTGATCCTGCAAATGCTGCTAAGGTCGCCAAGAGCGTTGACCTTACATTTAACACAACTAATATCAATTATTACGTAGCGGGACATGAGACATGTTCAAGTAACAGCCTTGGCGGAGTGACTAAACATTTTTACGATGGGTTTTCCAGAAGAACTAAAACTACGAATTACGCGAATGGCCATGAATTAAAGAGTGTTGTTGCATACCATGATGACGGAAGTATGGCGACCGCCGGCGAAGTTACAGCCAGCGGCACCAACACGACCAGCTACTCCACACAGCAGGCTGTGACAGGAAACCCTGGAGCTTATAAGATCACAGTGACCGATCCGCAGGGAAGGCAAACTGTGAACTACTATTCCGGCAATGGGCAACTTTACCGTAGTGAAGGCGCGACCTATCCAACCGAGACAGCTTTTGATACAGCGGGGCGCATGGCTGAGTTGCATACGTGGCGCAATCAGAACGGCAACTCTGACATCACTCGTTGGTATTATGACCTGTTCACCGGAGCCATGACAAACAAACTCTATGCCGATGGAAAAGGCACAGCATACACGTATCTTAGTGATGGACGAATCTCTACTCGCAAATGGGCGCGCAACATCATCACGACCTATGGATATGCCGATACAGCCACTGGGAGCATCCGCACCATGGATTACAACGATGATACTCCAAGTGTTACAAACTATTATAACCTCATCGGACAACTCGTTAAAGTCGAGGACGGCACTGGCACAACCACCTTCGGCTATGATTTGAGAGGCCGACTAATCGCTGAAACCAACGCCTTTGCAGTCATCACCCGCAGTTATGATCAATATGGGCGTTATTCTGAATTTATTTTAAATCCTGTAAATCCTGTTCATCCTGTCCAAAATATTGTATTCGGTTATGATGCTAAAAACCGTTTGAATACCATCACCTCAATTGTCGGTGTGGAAACCAATACATTCACATACAGTTACCTTCCCAGTACAACCCTAATCGCTGGCTACACTGGTACGTCATCAAACAATCCGCAATCACAACTCCAAATTCTAAAATCATTTGAGCCCAACCGCAACCTGACAACCTCCGTTTCCAACCTGTGGAATACCTCCGTAATCAGCTCCTTTGATTTTATGAACGATTCCATTGGGCAACGGACCAGTCGTACCGATTATTATAACGGCTCGACTGTGATAAACACCTTCGGCTATAATGATCGTAGAGAGGTAATAAATGCTGTGATGTACTCCAATGAACAAAGCATTGTCTATGATGACATAGGAAACTGTGAACAGTCTACAGTTGACAGTGACCAGTTGTCAGTCACAAATTCGTATACCGCCAATAATCTCAATCAATACACCTCTGTGAGTTCTGGCGGCTCTGCGCTGGCTATTACTCACGACGCCGACGGCAACATGACATGGTACGGGCAGAAGTGGCATCACACCTATGACGGCGAAAACCGCCTCATCTTCTCAAAGCCAGATTACTGGGACACCACCAATGGCGCATGTATGTTTGAGTACGGCTACAATTATAAAAATTTACGTGTTGAAAAAATCAAAAAACAGCTCAGTGGACGTGAGGCTGGCTATCCCATGAACCCGAGTGCTAACCCCGGTACGTGGAACCCCCGTCGAAACCCGCAAATATATTTGGGATGGCTTTAATATCGCTGCCGAGATAATCATTGACCATGTAACCCCCGCAACTAACATTTCATATTATACATGGGGCTTGGATTTATCCGGCACACTCCAAGGTGCTGGAGGTGTCGGCGGATTACTGAGCGACACAAAGGTTACAAATTCGGAAACCAACACCTATTTCGCGGTTGGAGATGCCAACGGTAACATTACTGAATATGTGGATGTTTCAGGAACAATAGTAGCGCATGGCGAACATAACGCTTTTGGCGAAACAAAGTTCAGCGGTTCAATGAAGGATGACTTTACGCATTGGTTTAGTTCAAAACCATTTGATAAAGGGACTGGGTTTGTTGTATACCAACAGCGTTATTATGACCCGATATTTTGCAGGTGGCTCTCCAGAGACCCGAGTGAGGAAGATGGTGGGTTGAATCTGTATGGGTTCGTTGAAAATGAACCCATAGGTTTGGTGGGCATGCTAGGGAGAAAGATTTTCTTTGTTTTTGCCCATTTGTTACGAACCAAATTACAACGGTACGCCGTTCCCAAATTAAACCGGTATAATATTGCATGATTCCCACGCTCTAACTGTACGAATGTTCCCAAAACGGTCGTAACAAAAAGTGGCGGAATTTCAGTGGTTTTACCTGCCTGCGAACTATGCACTGGTAGGCGAGTTGGCAGGAAAAAGGGGCGGAGCCAGGTTACCGGCTCCGCCCAGTTCGTGACGGTTCCGCATATGCGGAAGCGTCACCCTGTTTTGGCGTTTTTTTCACCTCTTCCGGTTATCCCCAGGCGGGTTGCTCCTCAGCAGATCCCGCCTCCATCAGATGCGCGTCATCAATGACCG
>JAQUJJ010000200.1 GCA_028681035.1 Candidatus Cloacimonadota bacterium | reverse complement strand
GCAGCAGCATTGCTTCCTCCAGGGATGCCAGCGTGGAAGAATTGGTGGAGCTCAGCCTGCCCAGAATCCAAAAGATGATAGCTCTGGGAACCACTACCCTGGAAGCTAAGAGCGGATACGGCCTCAGCACCCAGAGTGAGCTGAAGCAGCTCAAGGCCATTGCTGAGCTTTCCAAGATCTTGCCCATCGATATCGTCGCCACCTTCATGGGTGCGCATGAGTACCCAATCGAATATGAAAACGATCACGAAGGCTATCTGAAAATCCTCATAGAGGAGATGATCCCAGCGGTAAAAGAGCAGGGCATTGCCGAGTTTTGTGATATCTTTACTGAAGCCCACGTTTTCAGCATCGAAGAATCGCGCTGGGTGCTGAGAGCGGCCAGAGAGCATGGGCTAAAGCTGAAAATGCATGCCGATGAGATCATTCCCATAGGTGGCGCAGAGCTGGCCGCAGAAATGGGCTGTATATCGGCAGATCACCTTGGAGCCGCCTCCGATAATGGCATAATGGCACTCAAAGCAGCGGGAGTGATTCCCACTTTGCTGCCTGCCACCCTCTTTTCTCTGGCTGCCAAGACTTATGCCCGAGGACGCTTTATGATCGATAGCGGTCTGCCGGTAGCCATCGCCACAGATTACAATCCCGGGAGCTGCAATTGTGACAGCATGCCCTTAACCATGAGCCTGGCTTGTCTGCAAATGGGCCTTACGCCCATCGAAGCACTGAGCGCTGCCACCATCAACGCAGCCTGCGCTTTGGATCGTGGGGATCAGGTGGGTTCTTTGGAAATAGGGAAGCTCGCTGATATTATTATCTGGGATATTCCCAGCTTAAACTTTATCCCCTATCATCTGGGTTCTTCCCACATCGTGAAAGTCTTAAAGCGCGGCCGCTGTATCTTTAAGGCACGATAGAGCATGGCTTTAGATAATTACCGCATCATAGAGACCATCCATCAGTCCCGCCGCTTTATCTTGTATAAGGCAGAGCGGCTTCAAGATGGAAAACAGGTCTTGATCAAGACCCAGGATCCGGCCCAGCTTCAGGATAAAGCTCTGTCTGAGAGCCTCATCCGGGAAGCCGGGGCCTCTGTACATCTTGAACACCCACACATCCGTAAGGGCTTGGACTGTTTTTCAGAAGGCCTCAGCCAATACCTGGTCGCTGAATACGCCCCGGGACTGTCTCTGATCGAATATCTAAGACAAAACTCTGAAAACATCACTTACAACCAAGGCCTGGTCTGGGCGCGGGACCTCCTGCATGCCCTGATCTATGCTGCAGGCAGGGATGTCTGGCATTACAATCTCAATCCTTACAACCTCATCATCAATGCAGCTTCAGAGCTGAAGGTGATTGGCTTTGGCAAGAATCGTGATGCCTGGAAACACTCTGAAGGTAATTTTAACTATCGCTATCCCATACTCTATGTGGCTCCGGAGATCTTCAAGACCAGTAATCCTCATCCGAATTCGGACATCTATTCCTGGGCAGTAGTGCTCTATCAGATCTTGTGCAAAGAATTGCCTTGGCGCCTGGATAGCTTCGTGGGTCCGGATGAGCAGAAGATGCAAAGCTTTAGCCGAGGTGTGACCCTGCCCTCTGCAGAAAAGGTACCGGATGGGCTGTACAGCGTTTTGCTTGCCTGTCTGAAGCTGGACCCAGACCAGAGAATTAAGGATTTTGCTGAACTGCTGGACACCCTGCAGCAGGAAGTGCCGGATCTTGACTGGAGCTACCATGAGCCTGCAGAAGAAGTAGTGCAGGTCCCAGCGCCTGAGCCCGAATTAGCTGAGGCAGATGGTGAAGCTCTGGATGAAGCTGAAGTACCTGCCACTGAGCCGATTGAACCAGATATAGAAGACCTGTCTCCTGAAATAAGCTTTGCTGAAGAATCTACGCCAGAGCTAAGAGCAGAAGACGAGCCTGAGGATGAGCTCCTGCCCGAGCCATCCATCCCTGAAATACTTGCCACAGAAAGTGAAATCGAGCCTGAAATCACGGAATTACCCCAAGAATCCCCAGCCCCGATTCAAGAAGACCCCAAAGAGCCGGATATCCAGGATGATCTTGCCTGGCCAGTGATCCAGGATGAACCCACAATACCTTTGCCACCCACGGAAGAGGAAGAAGAAGTCGAAGAGCCAGCGCAGCCTTCTGAACTACCTGAAGCAAAGCCAGAGGAAGTCCCAGAGCCTAAAAGCGCCGCACCAGTAGAAACCCCCAAGCAGACCGCAGCTCCTCTATCGCCTCCTTTAGAAAAGCCAGCAGCCCCCACTATACCCAAACCAATTCCCCAAACCACATACTACGAGAAAAAGCCTGAGACTTCTGTAGAAACCCAGAAGGATCTCGGCACCATGAGAAAGCGCTTCCTCATCTTGATGATATTGAGTGTAATTATTTTATCTTATGTCCTGATTCAACATTTTGTTTTTCGGCGGAAACCGAAGTTTAAAACCACAGAAACCGAAGAAGCTGTAAATCTTAACGATATCGATCTTTCCACCCTCGCGGAAAACTTACCTCTGGAAATGCTCTGGGTTCCGTCTGATACCCTGATCATGGGCAGCATCAGCCCTGAAGCCAAAGACAATGAATTCCCTCTGCTCACCATCAAACTCGCGGGATTCATGATCAGCCCTCTGGAAATTACCCAAGAGCAGTGGAATATGGTCTATCCCACCAATCCCTCTCTGTATATCGGGGCAAAGCTCCCCGTGGATAATGTCTCATTTTATGATGCAATCGAATACTGCAATGCCAAAAGTCTGAAAGATGGACTTACGCCTGCCTATGACTATCATGGCACCGATATCGTCTGTGATTTTGATGCAGATGGCTATCGCCTGCCCACCGAAGCGGAATGGGAACTGGCCGCCAAAGCCGGGAAAGGTAAAAACTTCCAGCTTTACAGCGGCTCCGATGATCCAGACGAGGTGGGCTGGTATTCCGAAAACTCCTCTGGCCGCAGCAAAGCTGTAGGCAGCAAAAAGCCCAATTCACTGAAGATCTATGATCTGAGCGGAAACGTCTATGAATGGGTGTGGAATTGGTATGCTCCCTATAGCTACCGCACGGGAAATCTATTTAGCGGCCCCCAGGATGGAACAGACAAAGTGATCCGGGGCGGCTCCTGGTACCACAATACAGAGCGGATGCGCACTACAGCCAGGGAATATGTAAAGCCTTATGTGAAGGCTGGCTATATCGGTTTTAGGGTGGTACGCAGCCGCTAACTCTGCTACAGCCCTCGCCTTTCCTTTGCTCTTGCTTTAAACTTGTCTTTAACTCGAGTTGACCCGAATACTCGAGTCATCTCGAGTCGAAGACAAATCGAAGACAAGTCAAAGGCAGGGGTTTCCAGGGTCTGTGCAGGGGTTTTGCCTATTTAATGTATGAAAACAAGCGGCTTTCAATAGTTTTTAAGTCCTCAAGCAGTTTGACAATGTATAAGCCAGAAGGAATATCCTTAGGTGTCCAGGTTACAGATGTATCGCTTAGATCAAGAGACTCGATTTGTTGACCCTTTATATTGTAAATTATGAACTTACTTGTGGGTGATATTCTCCTTTTAGTGCTTAAAGTAATCTCTGTGGAAAATGGATTTGGATATGCTGATATACAACGTACAGGAGGAGTTTGCTCTGTTTCATCTGAAACGCCAACATAGTTTCCGTTTGCATCAATTCTGGCAAGTCCCAGGTGTTGCGGATACCCATTGATTCTTATTGTTGCACAATACAATATATCACCATTATCAAGCTCTATCAATGGATGCTTCCCGATGCCTATTCTCTCAGATGGTAGTGCGTTACTACTCCAAAGCAGATTGAAATTACTGTCAAATTTAAAGATCTCGCCCTCGGGCGTGGAAACCGCCAAAACGATGCAATTGTCCGATGTCCTGATGGCAGGGAAAACTATATATTCAGCAAGAAGCCGATCTGTAGAAATAGTAAGAATTGGGGTATCAGAACTTATGTTGGAACATTCTGCACCATAATCATACACTTTAAGAAGTCCGTTCTCTACTGTGTCTTGATAATATCTAAGACCGTAATAGTTGCCGTCTGATTCAAAGATATTTTCTTTATATGCTCCCGTATTATACCCTATAGCCCATAAAGAATCTCCTTCTGCCGAAATTTTCATTAATCTCTTCAATGGTGAGTACGACCAATTTAACAAAAAGCCTCCGTCAGAAGTATTTTCTATGCTTGGGTTAGGATGAAAACTGCCTGGTGTTTGATGATGCCAACTGCTTACTAATGAGTGATCAAACTTTGATACAACAATATCATTTGTTTCGTCAAGATGCCCTAAAACGACTATCCCATCTTCTGTAGCCATTACATCATGAATTCCACGAATCATATCATTATTACAGAAAAGAGAAATCACCTCCACATATTGGAGATTAGCATCCAGGCGGTGCAGACGGTTATGAAGGCTATCCACAGCAAAGTAGCCTCCCAGCCCATCTTTCACAATTCTGGTATAAGAGCCATCGACATCAGGACCTTCACTATAAGGTCCGAATACTATACTATCATAAATCCCATCTCGTGAG
Organism: Candidatus Cloacimonadota bacterium; assembly: GCA_028681035.1. The sequence continues at coordinate 640 of JAQUJJ010000200.1, read as the reverse complement.
TATAAGATCATCGGCGATAGGTAGGAAGCACTTGGTGGATTATCGAATAAAGCCAAGGATTGAAGTACAAATCTCCCATCATGAGTTTCGAATACATTCGCTGCCAGTATTTGATTTTCAAACCCCCACCATTCCGGTGAGGTAGGATAATAGTAATGTACAAAGGTGCTATCAGCCTGCGCAGATAAGTTCACTGATACAAGCATAATTAGTATCACTAAAGGAATCAGTTTCATAAATCCTCCAACCGATTTGTTCAGAGTGACGTCTCAAAGATTGGTGTAAATTCCAACTCATAATTTCAAGTCTATTTGAGAACATTTTAGGTTCTCGCTTCTTGCAATTTATCTAAGGTTATATGACCTGTTACAATGTTTTTCATCTTTGCTTTTTCAGTCAAGCTCTTTTTTTAGCTTACACACTTGATCTGAAAGAAAGCCCTAAGAGAATCTGGAGTTCAAAGTGCCTAAGATAAATATCTATTTACCATAAGCTTAGCGGCACTTTGGACTTCAGTGTGTCAGGAGAAATTGAATGTTAATTCAATTTCGTAACTATCAAGGACATGAGGATTTGGCTCCTCGGGAAGGTCTTACAGGAGAACTTTCCAAACCACCTGCTGCTGCATTAGTAAAGAGCT
>JAQUJJ010000199.1 GCA_028681035.1 Candidatus Cloacimonadota bacterium | reverse complement strand
CTCGATAATGCCTCCTGCGGGGTGCAGAGGCTTTTCAGTTGCCCATCTACTCTCCCAGGGATCGTAAAAACAGATATTGAAGAGCTTTTCACCATAGCGCTGCTGCAAATGATTACCAAATCTCACCATTTTAAAGCCGTCAAAGACCTTTTCATCACCTTCAAGGCGCCAGCTTGGTTCTTTGTATTTGGTAAAAGCATGATGAGAGCCCATGATACCCAGGATTTTAGTCTGCTTTGGGCTATAGTGCTCGCTGATGGTATCTGCCCAATACTGCTCTCCGCAGCCCTTCCAGCACTCTGCGATTTCCTCAGCGTTCGGTTCGCGGTTTTCCTGGCGGCAGATCTGGTTGTACAGCGGCCAATTGATGGGATCATTCAGCCCCAGAATCCTGATCTTCTGCGAGGCTGGAAGTCCTTTATTCACAGACCACACCAGCCTGAATACGTCCATATACTCCTGATATCCCCAATAGGCCTCTTGCTTGATCATGATCTTCTTTGCCAGGCTCACATCAAAATCGCTTTTGTCCAGAAGTTCATCGACCAATGCTTGATCTTCCCTTCTGGCAAACTCATAGGCTATAGTATTGATGCCGTGTTCCGCCAGCCTGGGAATGAGTTTGTGATAAAGCTCCAATTGCTGCTTTACCCCGTGCATTTCGCCCAGCAGGACGATATCATGGTGCTCGAATTTGGACAGAACGTAGTCCACAGGTGATCTTCCGTGCTTATTCAAATATTCCAAGAGTATTTCGTTCATAATTTCTTCCTCTCTTTGATTTCTTATCAGACAAGAGCAGCATCAAGCAAATCGGGATAAGGTCAAGGAAAAACCGTGTGCTTCATAAAGCTCTTACCTTGATGAAGGTAATGCAGCTTGTCCCAGTTTAAAAAAACGGGGTAATATGAGTGTTTTGAGAATGAATCTTATCCAGCCATAGCCCCAAAAGGCAGTCTGACCTGGACCGCAAGCGATAAACAAGGCAAAGCACTACCCAATGGAATCTATCTGATCCGGATGGAGGCTGATGATTCGGTCTTTAGTTCGCGGGTGATGGTAGTGAAATGAAGCTATAGGCAAAAATGGATAAAGCACTGGAAACCCCAGTGCTTTATCTTTTTGTTGATTCAATCTTCTATGGTATCAACCAGCGCTTAACGGGAATAGAACTCTTTCCCAACATAAGCGGATGCTTTATCATCATCCGGCTCTTTTAATAAATACCAGTCTTTGAGGCGCTATCCTTAAAACTTTCCGATATGAAGGACTTCTTCGCTACCACTACGTGTAATTACTACGGTAAAATTATTGGCATAAGGACCGTCATGTGTTGAAACTAATCGGGGGGTATTGAATTTGGATTTTTTTGAGCCTGAGATTTTGAATATTATGTACACATCACAAGTGCGATTCTCTATCTCCACTGCAGCTTTGGGGGTTAGAGTAAATGTTCTGGTATACCAGTTAGCTCCCATTATATGCTGTTTGGTGTATGGTAGCTTCTCGAAAAGATATCCTTTTACCACTCTCGGATCCCTAAATGAATAGGGAGCAAAATCTGAATTGCTGGAATTAGTGCTTATTTTCTTTGTGCTCATATTATACTCCAAGAACTCGATCTTCTCTTTCACATAAAATGTCTCTTTCAAGAGTTCTTTCTTCAATGTTGCCAATGAATCGGCAAGTTCTTTGTACTCTTTAGTACTTTTAAAGTTAGTCTTTCTTAGTGCCGTACCATATTCATTATTGAGACTAAAATAGTCAAACACATTTGCAGAAAGGATAGCCCCCGCATCGTCGCTATCCATAGCAGATTCTACATTGTTTAAATGGTATTCCAGCTTTAGAGGAGCCTCTGCGAGTCTCTTTTGTTCTTGCGCTTTTTCTTCCCTCTCTTCATCTGCCAGTCTTTTCTGTGCTTGCGCTTTTTTGCTTATAAACTTTTGCTTGAAGGTATCATTATTGGCTTGCGTAGCCAATTTGATGGCATCATCGAATTCCTCAGAACTGAAATTATCAGAGTTTTCTTCAAGTCTTGCCAGCTTGATATTGATGAACTGAATCTCTTTGTTTTTGTCTGCCGCTTTAGTAGAGAGTTCGATCAACATATTAATATCATCAGCAGAATATCCAACCGTGGAATCGTATGTATCCAAGGCTTTTTTGTGCTCTCCTGAGCCTTTTAGCTTGTTGCGATAGACTTCAATATTTCCAGATTCTTTGTAATAGCTACCGGCAATAGACAGATCTTCCAGATATAGCTTATCCAAGACCTTAAGCAATTCTACACCGTTCCCTGAAGCAAGATATACATCTGCCAATAGCTTATAATCCTTGGGATTGGTTAGCTTGGCGCAAGCAGCTGCTTTGTCATAATTTTTGGCCTTAACATAGTAAGCGGCAGCTTGAGCATAATTCTCTACCTTTTCATATAGCATACTCAGTTCAGCATTATCCTTATTGTCGCTTCTTTCATAGTAATCTATGGCCTTGGTGTAGTCCTTCATTTGAGCAGAATAGTATCCAGCTTTATCCCAGTCTTGTGCTCGTTCATATAATCTTATGACTCTTGTGAAATCGTTTTCATTCTTACCTGCAGCAAGCTGTTCAGCCGCCATTGAAAAAACATGCAGAGTGTCTGCATAAGCTCCTGTTGAATGTCTATCCATCAAATCAACCGCGCTTAAATAGCTTTTATTTGAAACAAGCATATCATAGGCATCATTAACCCAACCAGCCTGGATGAACAAGGCAATAGTCTCAGCACTTGGATTATTCATGTATGTGCTCTTGGCACTGGTCATTTTGTTGTTCCAGGTCGCTAGTAAGGCAGTATCAGATTTAAACCTATACAAGGTAAACAGATAGCCTGGCAGGATTTGTTTGTTGTTCTCATAATAAGCTAGTAGCTGCGTGGCTTCGCTATCCGGAACCTGGCTCAATAGTGTTTCCTTGCGCCGAATGTCCAGATTTTCATCGGCACTTATCATGACGCAAAGCTTGGCAATCCCTTCAATCGGGGGATTCTTGCGTTTCGTATGCTCAGCAAGTGCTTTTTCGTAGTTCCCTGCTTTTGCATAGATATGCATTTTTTGCACGGCACTAAAACTTTTGTTCTTTTCCAACAAAGAAGAGGCGTTTACATAGTCCTTGCCCAGCAGATAGTAGTTTATTATCTCCTGCAGATTCTTACTTTTACCCGATAGATAGTCTGCATAGGCGCAGTAAAATTCAGGATTGTTGAAATAACGAGCAGCCTCGTTGATGAAAACAGGTATAAGTTTACTGTTACTTGGGCTTAGTCCAGAACAATAGCTGAGAATATCACCTCTCCCAACAGATCTAAAATAATCCAAATAGGCTTTATCATTGTATATTTCCAACTTGATGTCTTTCCTTCTATCCAAGTCTATGATCAGGCCATATTTATTTTTAGTGCCAGAATCTATTGCGGATGCTTCGTTTTTGATCTTATATTCTATCGATAATTCATTATACAAGTTGCGGGTAGCTCTATTCTTGTACAGCATGTCCAGGGTGTAAACTTTAGTCTCAAGAGAGCGGGCTATGCTGGCTAATTCAAAATTCGATACAATGTCTGATTCGGAATCAGCAAAGTAGGAGAAAGAGTTTATTGTTGGTGCGGCAAAAACTGCCGAAACCGAAAACAATAAACAGATTATTAGTATTCTTGAAAAGCTTGATTTTAGCATAAATCCTCCAAACGATTTATAAATATATTCAGTTTCATTACTTCACGTTCCTTTTTTTTGGGGCCAAGGCGCGATCCACTGTTTTCACAGGCATGTTTTGAATCGGGGTAGTCTGGTTGGTAAGCTTGGCTGGGCCTCCCTGTACGCTCACATCATCTATCATGAAGTAAAAAGCATCATCAGATACACATTGAATGCCAAATCTGATGCTCTGTCCTGCATAGGCCGAAAGGTCATAGTTGAACTGCGTCCAGATTTCAGGGGCCTGCACGTAACTGTTGCCACTGATTATTGTGAAGTTGGCTGGAGATGTTCCTCCTCTGGAGATACCAACCTTAAAGCGTTCAAGCCCATAGCTAGCCGTATAGGAACGTGCCCAGAAGCTTAGGAATGCACCAGCTTGGGGAGTAATTGTAGGAGATATCATCCAGTCATTGTTTGGAGGAGAGGTGGCTGCAAAGCTGGCAGCATATTTGCTGCCGCTATGGGCATCGCCTCCGCTAATAGGTGGAGTGGTAGCACTGGGATTGAAGATAATGTAAGCCATTTCTTCATAAGCATTTGGCCAAGAGTAGTCTTGAATCCCATAGGTGGCACTTTGATCTATGTCAACAAGGGTCCATGGGGCAAAGGTTTTGGCAAAGTTCGCATAACTTTCGAAATTTTCGGTAAAGGAACCCGCAAAAGTATATATTGCAGTCGCCACCGCACTGTCATTGTACCCTGTTTTGAATGCCTTCGCATTCAAAGTAGTAGTAGCAGTTACAGATATCGTTCCGGTGTACTGCGCAGAAGTAGCATTTGGATTAGTACCATTTGTTGTGTACCTGATTGTCGCTCCCGAAGTGAAACAGGAAATTGTCACATTCTTTGGCGATGTGTAGGTTCCACCAGTTGGGTTAAAGGTCGGTGTCGCAACTGTGGGTAAATTAAATGTATATGTGGCCGTGACTGTTGAGCTAGGATTGTAGCTAGCTTTGAAAGCCTTTGCACTCAAGGTTGTTGTGTTTTGAACACTTATCGGAGATGAATATTGACTGGACGTTTCTGTCGGATCTGTCCCATCCGTTGTGTAATGGATACTGGCACCACTGGTTGAGCAGCTGATAGTGGTAGTTTGGATACCCGTATACGTGCCACTTGCGAGTGAAATTGAAGGTGTTGCAACTGCGGGCAAATTTATGGTATAGGTAGCTGATGATATGAAGCTCTCGAATGGAATAAGCTCATTCCAACTATCAAATGCCTTTGCCTTCAGTGTTGTCGTACTATTTATGGAAATCGGTGACTGATATGGTGTGGATGATTTAGTAGGTTCTGTCCCATCTACTGTATAATAGATATTTGTGCGATCTGTTTCACAGGTGATTGTAACCACCTGAGAAGTGCATATTATCCTCAAAGGAGCCATACTGTACATTCAAGTTGAGCCACCCATATCCTAATTTAGAGCCACCCAATATTACCACAGAGCCACCCTGGGTATTAAGACTTGTTTGACCAAAGGCAC
>JAQUJJ010000198.1 GCA_028681035.1 Candidatus Cloacimonadota bacterium | reverse complement strand
ATCCAAAACGAAGCCGATTGCGGCTTCTATGAGATCTGGGACAATATCGGAAATACCCAGGGCCAGTTCAGCGGCAAGACCTGCACTATCGGTAAGCTCGATGCCAGGGGACTCCAGAACAACTACATCTTTGGCAATCACATCATGGATGGAGTGGTAACCGGAAGCAAGATCGCCAATGAATCTATCGGCACAGAACACCTGCAGAATGGGCTCTTGTCACTCACCAAGCTTCAATACGAGATTCAAGATCAAGATAAGGGAGTGGGCGATAACAGTCAGGCTAGCCCGGCCAAGCTGAGCGATGATAAGGTGATCACCCATGTTCTTGATAAAGAGTATCAGGAGCTTCCGCATATCATCCTAACCAACCAGTGCGATGCCTTCCTCTACATAGCCGATATCTTGATTGAAGGGAATCTGGTAACCGTCCTAATCGGGATTAGCCAAGTCTATACCGCCACAGATCCTTTCTATAAGCTCCTTGCCCTCGCCAAATGATGTCCAAGAGAGAAACCCGGCAGAACCGGGTTAATGTTTATCGATAACGATCAGCTACTTCTTTTCAAGCCGGCAGATTAGCTCCGCCATCAAGTTGATCATTTCCTTGTAGTCACCGCATTCCCAAGCATCGTCTGCTCTGGTTTTGATCTCTTCCACCGTCATCTTCTCCGACTGCAGCCAGGGGCCTCGGAACTGATTCCACCAGCTCTTATAGTGGAACTCGTTAGCGTATGGATCATCCTGGGATGCTTGATTGGCTTCGATAATCTCTTCAATTGGCTGCTCTGAGCCATCGTCATGCATCAGAACTATCTGGCTGCCTGATTTTACCATCTCCTCCAGCGTTGCCTGCTCCTTGCGATTCTTGTTTTGCTTGGTCATCTTGATCTCCTTCTCGGTTACCCGACTTTTGATTTATGGGTGCTACTACGCACCCCTCGCACAGGTGGTCAAGTCCTTTCCGCTCAATATGATAAGAAAGACGAGAGATTCTTTGATTGACAAAAATCGGGCATAAGCAGACATTGCAGGCAGCCTACAGACCCTACATAGAATGCCCTCCGATACGTGGGAACACCGCCCGGTGTTTCCCACGTTTTTTTTTAACACCTTAGAAGAAAGATGAACGGGTTCGCTTGCAATTTTCGATGATACTTTCTTGCAATAATCGGTGATACTTCCATGCAATTTTCAGTGATACGCTTGCAATTTTCGGTGATACATTTGCAATATTCAGTGATACAAACTGGCCGATCAGATCATACGAGAAATGCCCCACTTTGGCCGCTTGCAATTTTCGCTGAGACGATTTGCAATTTTCGGTGAGACTTTATATTTAGTTCTCGTTTTACGACTGTCGTTCCCGCGGAGGCGGGAATCCAGCTCATTAAAAGACAATATATTAACCGGGGATAATTATGATAAACACACCTAAGATCAGACAGCAAAAGCTGAACCACTAAGCTGTTTTCTATCTTGCGTAACTGGTTGATATGGAATAATTTGAGAAGGTCTGGATTCCCGCCTCCGCGGGAACGACAAAAACGGGCGAATGCCTGTAAAATTTGAATTATTGCTTGACACCTGCTTACCTATCTGCAAGCATGTCTATATATGAACGTTAAAATAAAATACCTCGTCGAAATCCGTCACTTTATCCATGCTCACCCTGAGCTTTCCTGTAAGGAAATTTCCACTGCTAAATTCATCATTAAGCACCTAGAACAGTTTAAGCCCCAAACCATAATCTCCGGGCTTGGCGGTAATGGTGTTGCCGCTGTATATGATTCGCAGCAGCCGGGTTTTACCCTATGCTTCAGAGCAGATTTAGATGCTCTACCGATAAGCGAAAACAGCAGCCATAGCTATATTAGCAACAATCCGGGCGTCAGCCATGCCTGCGGTCATGATGGGCATGCCACCTGTCTAATAGCTTTTGCACAGTGGCTATCTGCTAATCCCGGCAAATGGACTGGCAAAGTTATCCTCTTATTCCAGCCTGCGGAAGAGATTGCCGAGGGTGCACTGGCAGTGCTGGCAGATGAACGTTTTACTGTCCTTAATCCTGACTTTATCTTTGGCATGCACAATATCCCCGGATATCCATTAAATGCTTTAATCATTAGAGATAAGGTGTTTGCCTCTGCTTCTTGTGGCTTGAAGGTTAAGCTGATTGGCAAAACCTCTCATGCGGGGCATCCGGAAGATGGCAACAGCCCTATGCAGGCAATGATAGCGATTATGCAATTGTTAACCGAGCTTCCCCTGCTATATACAGAGCCTGCTGCGGCTGCACTAATCACCGTTATTCACGTTCGTCTTGGAGAAGAAGCTTTTGGCACTTCCCCAGGAGATGGCGAGATTATGGCTACCTTCAGGGCAAACCACGATGAAGTTTTACACAAAATGACTAAGCGGGCGGAAACCGAGATTAAGGCAATTGCCACAGCCGCAGCCTTACAATGCGAGATAAAGTGGGTGGAGAAGTTTGCCGCTACGGTAAACGCCACAGAAGCTTATACACTGGCTGTAAATGCCGCAACCAAGGCTGAGATGCAGATTATTATGCCCTCCCATCCTTTTTCTTGGAGCGAGGATTTCTCCTTCTATGGCTCTCGCTACAAATGCTGCTTCTTTGGCTTGGGAGCAGGGGAAACGCATCCTCAACTTCACAATCCAGATTACGATTTCCCTGATGAGTTAATTCCTACAGCCCTTAATTTATATGCCAGTATCCTGGCAGAAACAGGAGAGCAATATGCTACACTCGAGCTGGATTGAACTGGATAAACAGGCACTTAACAAGAACATCCGTTATCTTAAGAAGCGGATAGGCGATGATGTAACCTTTATTTCTGTGATCAAAGGCAACGCCTATGGACACGGTATAGAACAGTTTTTGCCCCTGGCAGAGGCAGCCGGAGTTCATTATTTTGCCGTTTATGATGCCTACGAAGCCTACCGTGCCTTGCAGGTTAAAGACAATAATTCGCAGCTAATTATCATGGGTATGCTGGATGCAGACCAGATGGATTGGGTGATAGAGAACAACGTTGCCTTCTTTGTGTTCACCAAAGAGCGTCTTGACGCAGCCATCGCCGAAGCCCGTAAGCAAAAAAAGAAAGCTTTGATACATCTGGAACTGGAAACAGGGATGCACCGCACCGGTTTTGAAGAAGAGGAATTGCCCCTCATTGTTCAGGAGATAAAAAAGAACCACCGCTACCTTAGCCTGGAAGGGGTGTGCACACATTACGCAGGTGCAGAAAGCATTGCCAATTACTTCCGTGTCCAGAAACAATTCGAACAGTTCAACAAGCTTTGCAAGAGCCTTAAGAAGTGCGGTATGGTGCCTTTACGCTATCACAGTGCTTGCTCAGCAGCCGCGCTCACCTATCCACAAACGATTATGAATATGGTGCGTTTTGGTATTGCGCAATACGGTTTTTGGCCCAGCATGGAAACTAAGATGAATAATCTGCTCTCCGAAGAAGCCAAATTCACTCGCGATCCTCTAAAGACAGTGCTAAGCTGGAAAAGCCGGGTGATGAGCGTGAAAGCAGTTGGCAAGGGCAATTTTGTTAACTATGGCAATGCCTATCTCAGTACCAAGAACATGAAAGTTGCTACGGTTTCCGTTGGTTATCATCAGGGCTATAGCAGGGCTTTGGGCAATTCCGGGCAGGTGCTTATCCGCGGCAAAAAGGCGGATGTAGTCGGCATGGTAAATATGAACATGTTTATGGTGAACGTCAGCCATATCCCCAATGTTACCAGCGGAGACGAAGTGGTAATAATAGGCAAGCAGCGTGATTTAAGCATCACTGTTTCTTCCTTTGCAGAGCTTACCAAAATGGTGAATTACGAACTGCTGTCCCGCCTTCCGTATCAAATCCCCCGCATCGTGGTGTAATAACAGATACCCCACCGTTTGAAAAAAGAGAAAAGAGTAGGGCTTAACTCTTAACATCAATCCGATTTTGCTGAACATAGCGGGTTAAGCTAAGTTCTTTTTTTAACACAGAGAAAAGCGGAGAAAAGCAGAGTATTTTAACAAAGAGAAAAAGAGTAACTATCCATTTGTTTCACCCTTCCACGCTTCCACCTTCAGCAGGATTGGAATCCTGCTCTACAACCCACATCTCGACCCCTAGACATCTGGACTTCCTGTACCTACGGGTACAATCACCTATACACTCATCAAAGAACTTATTTTTATGCTTCTATAATGTAAGGAGGACAAATCCGGGAATTTGGGACAGAATTGCCATTTATTTTTAACCCCACCTGAAAATGATCTTTCTGTAGTTATACTGTAACTACCTAAGTTAATACTGAAGTTGTAATTAAGCATACCCATAACGGCTTAAATAGGTGATCATCGAAAAGCAGGACTTTGCGAAGCTTATTGCCCGTTTTGATACGCCCAACACCTTCTTCTATCTTGACCCACCCTATTACACCAAGGAGCATTTATACGACAGAGAAGATGCGGACGCCTTTACCAAGCATGAAGAGCTGACAGCTATGCTGAAAAACATCAAAGGAAAGTTCCTGCTATCCTACAATAACGACCCTTTTATCCGCACACTCTACCAAGGCTTCACCATTGATGAAGTCGAAGCACAATATACCGTTTCAGGTGCTTTTCAGACTGAGACCGAGCTGTTGATTAGGAACTACTGATGCCTCACATGATTTCCAGCCCGAAATCTCGTTCCATTCAGGATCATAGCTGTCAATGTACTTCGCTTCAAAATCCTGGCATTCTTGTTTGGTCTTCAGTACCTTCCAATGGGCAGTTATGTGATCTCGAATCTGGTAGATTCTCTTTGATGAATCGGAAGTCCCGTTACCATTATAATGCTGTTGTAATCGAGACTTTATTCCACTCTCTGCTTTTCCAATGTAAACTATATTGCCTTCATAAACGAAGCAATAGCATCCCATTGTATCAGGAGCTACTTCTGTTGCCAATGCTAATGATGTATAGCAACGAGCCCAAATGACCAGTTTTTCCATAGGAGTTAGAGTATTCATGATTACCTCTTTTGTTAGATTCTGTTTTGATGCATACACTATTATTTACGTTTGTCAATAAGAATATTGAGTTCACATCCCCCCGTTTTTCATACACGGAATTTCGAGCTGCATATAATTGTTCCACACTCCCTTGAATTTGTCCACATTATACCTTACAACAAACGAAAAACATAGGGTCACGATATTGGAGAGTTT
>JAQUJJ010000001.1 GCA_028681035.1 Candidatus Cloacimonadota bacterium | reverse complement strand
GCATTTTAAGGCGCGACTTTGCCATATTAGTCTTCTGCCCGGCGATATTCCTGGCAATAAAGGCATTAGTTTCTGCCACAAACTTCTGCTGCCTGTCATACTGCCTTTCCTGCGCCATGCGCGAAATGGCATCCGCCTCTGCAAACGAGGAATAATTCCCCTTGGTGATGCTTAGACTTGCATCTCGCAGATGGTAGATGATGCCAACCGTGTTATCCAGAAATATCCTATCGTGCGAGACAACCATGAAGGGTCGTTCGGATTTGTTGAGGTATTTCTCCAGCCAGGCTATCATCGCCACATCAAGGTGATTGGTGGGTTCGTCCAGAATCAGCAAATCATAGGGCATCATCAATATCGCTGCCAGGCAGATGCGAGTCTGCTCTCCTCCGCTGAACAAGCCGATTTCCTTAGTGTAATCATCTTCAGTAAAGCCAAGCGAAGCACACACATATTTCAGCTCGTTGTCGTATTCATCACCACCCAAACTGTGATACTTATCCAAATCACGCTTCAGTTCTTCTTCCACGCTAAGTAAATGTTCCGTTTCCAACTGGGCGGAAAGCTTATCTATACTATCTCGTAAAGCCACCAAATCCGGGCGCGCACTTTTAATATGTTCTATCATTGCCAATTCCGGTTGCAGAAACATATTCTGTGCCAGGTAAGCAACGCGGCATTTCTTTGCCCGGAGTATCTTACCTTCACTGGGGTTTAGCATACCAAGCATCAGCTTGATAAGCGTGCTTTTCCCGCTGCCGTTGCTACCGATTAGCCCCACACGGCTGTTGTGTTCCAAAGTGCAATTTATTCCCTTTAATACATAGACACCGGCAAACTCAATGCCTGCATCTATCACCTGAATAAGGCTCATGATGTTCCTAATTATGTTTATTTACACGGTGCGAAAACGCTATCCCGTGCCTATTTGGAGTTATTTCTGAATACAGGGCTTGCTGTCAACCTCATTTTTTCCTTGTCAAAAAACCGCCTCTCGTTTTTAAGGTAATCAATCGGCTCGGGATGTAGCGCAGCCCGGCTAGCGTACTTGAATGGGGTTCAAGTGGTCGCAGGTTCAAATCCTGTCATCCCGACCAGTTTTTTTTATACCCAGCCGGTTGCATATTACTCACCACATAAATTTAGGGTGCATGGTCTAACCGTGCACCCTTTCTGTTTTTAACTAACTTCTTTCTTAGCCGATATATCCCAATACTTGGTTAGCTTTGGCGATAAACTCTTTTAGTTCCTTGCCGCTGAATGGCTTTTGTTCTAACAAAGACAGATCGTGAATATAGGAACACAGGGTCTTCACTTCCTCATTCTTACCTTGCTCGTCCATAGCCAGAATCTTCTTGATAATCGGATTCTCACGGTTCACCACCAGAGAGTGATATTTCAGCATATCCGCAGCGTTATTTTGCTTGGACATCATATCCATATCATGCCACCGCCTCATATATTCGCTGAACACTATCATCGCTGGTATTTCGCTGCTCTTCAGGCTTTTCACCTCAATCTTCAGTTCTGTAAACACCTGATCCTGAATCGCCTTCATAGCTTCTTCACCCAGCTCTGCACGAACCTCCGCAGGTAAATCGTATGGCTTTATTATCGTCTGTTCTTCACTCTGGACAAGATATGGGCTAAGCGCCGTAACCGCAACAGGATGCTTCTTAATAAACTCGGCGTAGTTATCCTTGCTAAAGCTGGCTTCCACGCTCTGATCCATAGCTTTGTAGAAGATGCTTTTCAGCTTGTCTTCAATGCCCGTAAGCTCTGCCGACTCTTCTTTATTCACCATCAGGTCATTCATTTCGGAATCTATGCGCAGGAACTCTATCTTATCTATCTTGCCCTCAAGGCGTTGATACAAGTGCATATCCAGGGGGCTATTCTGGAAGATTACTTCAATCCCCTGTTCTTTCATCATGTTCAGATAGCTCACCAGCGTATCTTCACTTCCTGCATACCATATCTTGGTTTTATCGTCTGTACTTGCGTTACGGGCTTTGTATTCTTCGATGGTTACATAGTCGCCAGAAGCGGTTTTGAAGATCACAATATCCTTCATCGCTTCGAAGAAATCGTCCTCTTTCAGCAGTCCAAACTTAATGAAAGCATTAATATCTTCCCAGTATTCTTCATACTTCTTGCGATCATCTTTGAAGGTAGCAAGGAAGTGATCTGCCACTTTTTTCACAATATACTGGCTAATCTTGCGCACTTGCGTATCGTTCTGCAGGAAGCTACGGGAAACGTTTAGCGGTATATCGGGGATGTCAATTCCGCCTTTCAGCAGTAAGAGAAATTCGGGAATCAAATCCTCCAGATTATCTGCCACAAACACGTTGTTACAATACAGCTTCACCTCGCCCTTGAAGAAATCAGGCTCGTTACGTAACTTCGGAAAGTACAGTATCCCTTTCAGATTAAAGGGAAAATCCACATTCAGATGAATCCAGAACACGGGATCCATATAATCATGAAACACCTGCTTGTAAAATTCGATGTATTCTTCATTGGTAACATCTTTAGGCTTCCTGTTCCACAAAGCTTCCTTCTGGTTTATCTGCTTGCCGCCAAACATAATGGGATAGGGCATAAAGTTGCAATAACGCTCCAGAATATCCTGAATCTTCTTATCTTCGGCGTATTCTATGTTTTCTTCGTTCAGGTGAATAGTAATGGTGGTGCCCACTTCCTTGCTTTTGCCCTTAGCGAGGGTAAATTCCGTGCTGCCATCGCATTCCCAAAACGCCGCTTCGCTGCCTTCCACATAGGAAAGCGAATCTATCGTAACCTTCTCCGCAACCATAAAGGAAGAGTAAAAACCAAGCCCGAAATGTCCGATTATGTTAGTCTGCACATCCTTGAACTTGCTAATAAATTCCTCTGCCCCGGAAAAGGCAATCTGGTTGATGTATTTCTTAATCTCATCGGCAGTCATACCGATACCGTTATCTATCACCTGCAAAGTCTTTTTGCTCTTATCCAGCTTAACTTCCACCTTCATATCTTCGGGCTTGTAGCTTTCATCGGCATAGCTGCGCTTGGACATCGCATCCACCGAGTTTGAAATAAGCTCCCGCAGGAAGATATCATGCTGAGAATACAGCCATTTCTTGATAATGGGGAAGATATTCTCTGTGTGTATGCTTAAGCTACCTTTTTCTTTCTTTTTTTCTGCCATGTTAAAACTCCTTATAGGTCTTTATATGTTCATCTGGAGATATAATAAGCGGCTCTGGGTTTTTGTCAAGCTGTTTTTAGCAGTCATCTGTGTAGATTGCTAAATATAGCTCAGATTCTATTTTGGTAGGTAAGAAAGAAGATAGTGAATGTCCCTAGACTGTAAATGAGATAATACGATAAAGTCTTGCTATGCCCTTGAACCAGTCTTGGGTAGTACAGAGGAACTTCCCACGTGAATCCCACGCTTTCACGTGGGGATCACATGGGAATCACGTGGGAATCACCTGAGGTTTCAGCAAGCATCCTTGTGGGGAGTATTGTTTATCCATTTTTAGCATTTTACTTTTCGTAAAGTCACACGTCTCGTTTTAGAACAGCCGAGGCGGCTGTTATTACGGTGGGTTGTGCTACATCTCAAAGAAACTATGGGTTGCGCTACGGTATAATTGAAAAGCCCCAAACCCAAGTCCGGGGCTTATTTATCACTTTTTAACTTGTTAACTAACCTGCTAACCCTATTTCATCATTAGCATTTTGCGAACGTTTTTATAGGAACCCATTTCCAGATTATAGAAGTATATTCCAGAGCTAACCACATTGCCATCAGCATCCTTTCCGTCCCAAACAAGCTTATGTTCACCTTTTGGCAAAACTCCATCGGCAAGGCATTTTACTAGCTGACCTTTTAGATTGAATATATTCAGTTTCGCTATGCCTGCGGATTTTGCGGTGAAAGAGATTGTAGTGCTGGGGTTGAAGGGATTGGGATAGTTACGAAGATTTGTAATGGGTAGCGAACTAACCAAATCCTCGTTTGAAACATAGTTATCCGGCGCGGTGGTGGTGAATTTTATGGCTAAGCCCGCAGCAAGAGTTGTAGCGGTAAGAGGGTAAGTATTACCATGCGTATAGGTTAAGCCCCTCAGTTGGGTATGATCCTCAATGCCAACAGTACTGTAGTTAGTTGTTAATCCAGGATTGTCAACTGTGTGATATTGAACTACAACATCACCATCAGTGCCTTCTCTTGGATAAAGTATTATCTGAAACTTTTCTAATGAAGCATCTTCCAAAGCACCAATAGTATATTGATTATAGGCATCGTTCCACTCGATTATATAGCGGTTGTTGGCTGTATCATGCCAGTAACAAACCCGCATATCGTTGTAATGTACGGTTGTGCTATCAACTACAACTTTCATGCCTTTAAGGTCGTCCCAATATCCAGCAACCAATGTATATGGTCCCATAGCAGCGGGAATATAGCTGTTATAGAAATCTACCATGTTAGAGGGAATGAAAGATATCCACCCATTCGAGCACATGGTTACTGAATTGTAATCCATGCCGTAGAATCGGAACGTAAAAGGTAATGGCACTGTTTTATTGCCATCATCCGGCACTAGATATACCTGTCCCTGTCCACCATCACGAGGGTCAATCTCCACCCAGTCATAAACAGGTACTTGGGCATATTCTGTATCGCTGGAATCATAGGCAAAATAGCCATATTCATCTGGACCCGTGGGATCATTTGTACCTGGTGTGCCAGCAGTAACAGAATAGAAACTAAAGTATGAGTAACCAGTTGCATTCGATGCTGTGAATCTAAGGGGAAGGTTTCTTCCGTCCCACACATTGGAAGGGAGTGTTATTGTAGCAAAGAACTGAGTGGATTCTCCTGGTGCCAATGTTCCAATATTGACAGGGTTCAGCTGTACCGTAGCGGCAGTAGTATTTGATTCAAGCTGGATACTGATATCGTTCATGGCAACATTTCCTGTATTGGTTGCCGTAAACTGGACGCTATTAATCTGCCCGGGGATTATCTGTCCTTGATAGGCTATGATACGAATCGCAGCACCACCTGTTTTTAGCTGGAATAGTTGTTGCTCAGAGGGATTGTCCATAGTAATGGTAAAATCTATCACCTCTCCAGGGCTGAGGGTTGGTGCTACTAGTAGCTCGTAGCTAAGGCTTGTCTCCGCTCCCGGAGCGATAGCTGAAATAGTCTGATTTGCCTGAGTGAAACTGATGCCAGGATTGTTTGCAGATATAGTAACGTTAACTCCGTTGTAGGCAGCAGTAGAAAAGTTTTTAAAACCAAGGCTAACAGTTGTGGTAGTGGCAGGGTTAACAAGCTGTTCTGCCATACTATTGGAGATTATCCCAATTTTAGCAGTACCAACAGGGTTAAGCTCTTTAACCAGGGGTACAAAATTGGGTTTGCTGATAGTAATGGTAAGATTTCCTTCCATGGTGGGGTCTATGGGCAGAACTGCATATCCACTTAGCACCTTAGTATAGGTGAAATCAGTGCCATTCTTTGTTCCGCTAACCATTGCTCCATCCAGGTTCGCAGCAGAGATTCTGATGTGACTGTCGCTTTGAGCGAAGCTAAGCCCTTCATCTATTACGCTTTCTGGAATTGTGTCGGGAACCAGAACCCACATATTCATACTGGGATCACTTAAAATATTATACACGTGATAATAAAACGCTACATACTGATCAGGGGCAATATCATTAGGAAAGTTCTTGTACAGCTCTACCTTGCCCATTAATACACTGCTGGCAAAACCTCGCACACCAAGGTCTAATATACTGCGGAATGCACCACTGGATATGGCATTGTTTAGGCGAGTTTTAGTATGTAAATCTGAAGGACCAACAAAGGCAACACATCCTCCGGGAGTGGATGTAGATCCCCTCCTCATCCACGCTTCACCAAAGCTCGGATTTACAGAGTTGGCAAAATCACCAGTATTGCAGACAATAGAAAACACTATCGGCATTCTAGCACCATTTTCGGTAGTACTCAGATCAGATGTGTGAAAATATGGATAATGCCAACCGTTGGCGTCTCCCCAACCTCTGTAACTAATAAATTGAACTCCCTGGTTGATGGCGGTTCTGATATTAAATGTACCGGGAAAACTTGGTGGATAATAAACTGTATCCACTTGTGCATATCCATGATTCATCATCTTAGTGCGCAGCCATTGAGACATGGATATAGGTGTTGAAGGTCTGAGGTTACCTTCGGCATAATTTCCTGCCACCACCAAATTACGTTTCATCCATGCAGTGTTGTTCATGATAGGTGTTTTTTCGTATGCAATGGTTTTATTAACCATCGTGATGAATTCAAAAGCATCGTTGAAGGAAAAACGACCTGCAAGCATTTCAGGGAAATAGTCATCTCCCTCTAAGGTCACAAAGTAATTGTCGTCTGCATCATTTTCTGCATATTCAGGAGAGGGGTAGAAGTTTGTCGGAATCGGGAAATTGCCCGTCGTGTCTCCCCAAAGAAACAAATAATCACACTTATACTGTTGGTAATGGCTGGCAATAAAGCTCTTTATCTCCTGTATGGAGTTGCCGATATCAGCTTTGTTTACCACATAAACATCAAAACCAAGAGAACGCTTCCAGTTAATATATGAGATTTGGTATTCAGCTAATGCAGCGTGACTGATAATCAGCATTTTAGGACGTGCCAGGGGTAGGTTGCGAAGGTAGGATTGGTCGTAGTTATCAGCTAGAGCTTCGTAAGCATCAACAAATGCGGCAGAAACAGTTTCTGGGAATACAATGGGATCACTCCCTATTAGCTCAAAATCTACATTTACTAGGGTTCTGATATTCTCAGGTGTTTCAACTTGGCTTTCAATCTTTATGGTAACACCCGCCATCTCTCTAAACTGAAATGTATGGGCAACCTGCAAGACAGAGCTTATGCGCTGAGCATCTGTGTATAAGAAGTTATGCTGTTTATCATAAACGTTCCATAACATGCTTGAGATTTGCAACTCAGCATGATGGAAGGGAAAAGCGTAGGTTTTTGTTATCGTAGGCGTAGGGGCAGAAGCATCACCTTCGTCAACATCAGCAATCTGAGGCAGCATCGGGGCTAACCTCACAGATTCCAATTGTGCCCTAAGTCCACTATTCGTGGCTTGATAATGGTCTGTTCCAACTGCTCCCAGGATACTGATACCCAGAAGCAAAAACAAAGCTATATGCTGTTTCATTAGGTCCTCCTAATTAGTCTGCCAATAAGATAAGCAATATTTCTTCCAAGTTCGATAAAGAGTAGCGTTATTATTCTGGTTTTTGGCTGTTTCCTTGCAACAAACATCAAAGTAACAAACTGGACTATAAGTTATGAGTGCAAATTAGAGCAGTTCATAGCTTAGATTTTTTAAAAGAAGGATAATAATGAAATATACGTTTTGTACGGCAGTGATTATTTTGCTGTTGTTTACAGGGTGTGGGAAGAACACTGTCTTAAACCCGTCTGATGTTCCGCCTGATACTCCAAGCTCTGTCAATTTTGGAACCGATCAAACCCTAGATGTTGTAACCTGGAATATTCTAAACTTCCCCAGACCAGAAACAAACATACCAGTACTAGCGGAGGTGATTAGCGCACTGCACGTTGATATAATAGCCTTCCAGGAAATCAGTAATAGTCAAGCGTTCTATACTATGGCAGCTTCGATCCCAAATTACAGTGCACTTGTTAGCACCATTAATACTAATGACACTAATTTGGGATATTTATATGACACGCGCACTGTAACAGTGAATAGTAGCTATCCAATATACACCAGCGAATCCAATCCCTTTCCTCGCCGTCCCTACGTGTTGGACGTAACATGGCAGAATCAACAATACTATATCATAAACAACCATTTGAAAGCTTATGATGATAATGTTATTGATTTGACCGATGCATGGGACAATGAAACCCGCAGGCTGCTCGCATGCCAGAAACTGGATCAGTACGTAACCACCAATCTCCCCGATAAAAAAGTGGTTATTCTTGGTGACATGAACGACCAAATCCAAGACCCCCCTGAATACAATGTATTCATGACCTTCATCAACAAGCCTTTAGAATATCTTTTTGCCGATATGCCCCTTGCTCTTAACCCTATCGATATAAACTTCTCATACCCTAGCTATCGCAGCAACTTAGATCACATCCTGATAAGCAACGAGCTGTTTGATGATTTTACAGCCGGAGGAAGTTACTGCCGTGCTATTCTTGCAGAAATATGGTTAGGCGGATGGATATATTACAAAACTGCGATATCTGATCATCGCCCTGTAGGAATCAGACTAGCAAGTCCCAATACCAAGAATAAACCTTAAACAATCAAGAGGCTAACATAACCTATCAGGGTCGTGTTAGCCTCGTTTTTATTATCTTCTATCCTTTAATAGTACAAGTCCCTCTTCCCTGCTTGCATCTGTTGCAGTTTTTCTTTTACCGAAGCTTTCATAGTTTCGTCTTCAATATTAGAAATCTCTGTTTTAATCAGCTCTAAACCCGTAGTTCGAGTTCTTTCGCTGGAGAAATCGTGTAGATATTCCGCAAAAGTAAGCAGTGCATTGGGCGTGCAGAATCTTTTTACAAAGCCGGGAACTGCAAACTCCATAAAGTGTTCACCAGTTCTACCTGCACGGTAGCATGAAGTGCAAAAAGAAGGAATGTATCCACCTTTTGCCAGTTCATATATAACATCATCCAAGCTGCGTGTATCACCAAGCACAAACTGGCTTTTCTTCTTAGATTCGTCATCTTTATGAGAATAATCTCCCACGCCGATACTGCTGCCGGCATCAATCTGAGAAACCCCGTAGCGCAGGATTTCATTACGCACGGCTATTGGTTCCCTGGCGGTAAGTATCATACCTGTGTAGGGCACGCTAAGACGCAGTATTGCTACCAACAGCTTAAAATCTTCATCAGAAACCTGATACGGCGGATGGGTAGTATAATCTGTACCATTGGCAGGTTCAATGCGAGGGAAAGAAATGGTGTGAGGACCCACTCCAAAACGATCTTCAAGGTGGATAGTATGATAAAGCAAACCCATCACTTCAAACCGCCAATCATACAAGCCCATCAAAGCTCCAATACCCAAATCATCTATCCCTGCTTGCATAGCTCTATCCAAGCCATCTAAACGCCAGAGAAAGCTGCTTTTGGGTCCCTTGGGATGCAGCTTTTTATAGCTTTCTTCGTGGTAGGTTTCCTGGAATATCTGGTATGTGCCAATCCCCACAGATTTAACCGTACGGAAACCTTCTATATCCATGGGAGCTGCATTGATGTTAACTCTGCGTATTTCGCCCTTCTTATACTTGGTATCATAAACTGTTTGCACCGTCTCGGCGATAAACTCGGGGCTATACATCGGATGTTCACCATAAACCATAATCAGCCGCTTGTGTCCGGTTTCTACCAGTGCTTTAGTCTCGGCAACTAGGTCGTCATGGCTTAAGGTTGCACGTTGACATTCATTATTAGAAATACGGAAACCACAATATACACAATCATTAATACACTCATTCCCTACATATAGGGGAGCAAATAGCACTATCCTATTGCCATAAATGCGCTCTTTCAGTTCATGTGCGCCTTCCAGAATTAGCTGTCTAAGTTCTGGGTCTTTAACGCTAATCAAGGCGGCTGTTTCATCTGGATTGAGGCGGTTTTTATCCAGTGACTTTGCGATAATTTCTTTGATACGGCTTGCGTCGGCATTCTTCCCGGCTTCCAACAGTCTCTCAATTTCGCCATTAGGGATGAATGAGCGAACTCCTTCAATGCTAATCTTCATGTATATCTCCTTTTTCAATCTTCAAGGTTTGGGCTTTTACTTTAACAGATTTTATCTGCCCAAGTTTACCGGAAAAAGCACCCATCTCTGCAATGCTAAGTTCCATAATGAGAAATATCACAGATACACCCCAATCACGCATTGGGTATCCAACCCGCATAAGGATATTGGATGCATAGTTGTGCAGTAGCTCTGAAACTGGCTGAAAAGCGTGTTCGATATCTTCCACAATGATGCTTACTACATGGCGTTTAAGGGGCATAATATATTCCTTTGGCTGCGGGAGGCAGATTAAGAAGGGGATACAAGAGGCGAAAAGAATCTTTTCACCCTTGATGCCAGACAAAATCTCTCATCGCAGGTCTATCTTTTTCATTCTTAGCCATTGTTTGCACCCTAAGATATTTGGCAAGTTAAAAAAACTAACTTGACAGATATCGTATATCACTTTGAGTGTCCTAAATGCTGTAACTTATTGTTATCTTTACCACTAAACGAAGCAGAAACTATATGAAAAAAATAACGACACTAATCTTGATAATGACACTGTCCTTACCTCTTATTGCCGACAATTTCAGTTGGTTCTCACAGAGCGATACGCGCTGGAATAAAGACCGCTTAGGCAGTAGCGGCTCTTCTATTGGCAGCAGCGGATGTGTGCTTAGCTGCCTCTCTATGCTGCTTAATGCCGAAGCATCCAATCCCCATATTACTCCCGACCGTCTTAATGACTGGTTGCGCCAAAACGGCGGATATGCTGGCAACAATATGCGCTGGCAAATACCCGGAGAGATGGATGGTAGCGGTTTAGGTTTGGAACTAGTTGCCCAATGTACCAAACGCAACGATTGGGACTTTTTGTCCACACAACTTGATCTAGGCAATAAAGTAATTGTAAAAGTGGCAGGCAGACGTAGCCATTGGGTGCTGGTAGTAAAAAGAGAGGGTGATCCCAAGAAAGCTTCATCATATATAGTTAATGACCCCGGCATGGATAAATTCGAGCAACGAACTTTGGCGTACTTTGGTGGTTTTCGTTCAGCGCGTTCTTATTCAGGAAACTGGTTAGATGAAGAAGCGTTTGAGCTAGAAAGTGAAATCTACGTTGTTCCTGTTCAAAATGATGAGTTCTTTTTATATGATATAAATAAGCTGCCCCACCCAGCAGATGTATATGTAACCCTGCAAAACAAGCTTTCTGTTGATATTTCAGGATTCTTTATTCTTGGTTTGTTTGATATAGAGGGAAAGTTTCTCCGTACAGTTGATTACCAGTATTCAGATGTACTTGCCAGTGCTAAAGTTGATCTTTTATACGAACTTCCAGATGTTTCTACGCTGAATAGTAACAAGCAGAATCTCCGTATCGTTTATAGTAAATACTTCTCTGATGTTCCATCGATGAACGACACAACCCGCCTGCCAGATAAAGGCATCATAAACCAAACCAGCAATACAGGGCAGTAACATAGCCTTTGTAATGAGCTAAATACTGACTTTTACCGGCTGCGATAAGCCGGTTTTTTTTGCATCTTTCTTGCAAGCACTGCCCTATCATTGCCCACCCAATGCCCACAAAGAGGGCAATGAGTGGGCAATGATAGGGATATTCAAGCAGGGAACTGGAGAGTCCATTCGGCTAAAATAGGGCTCAAGTTCAATTAGAGTGGGTGATTGTATATGTGGGCTGCTTGGCAACTAGTTTAGGCTGTTCAATTTTAGACCCTTTAGGGATGATCGGTACTAGCGACGGGTTTTAACCCGGCGTGATAAATACGTCATATAAATGAACCAAACGGGGTGACAGGTAGCTTTTTCTTTGCGTTAATACTTACGAACATATATGATTACATCTGTCGTCCCGCTGGGACTAGCAATGTTCTTTTTCTCCATTGTCGCCGGGTTAAAACCCGTCGCTAATACCTTTTGTCCCGCTGGGACTTCTCTTTTACATTTTTGGTGATCAAGTCTCCTTACCCACCATAAATGAACTTGAGCCTAAAATAGCTATAGCTAAGAATGAAGCTAACAGCCGAGGCTGCTGTTGTTACAGAGCAAGAAGAATGCAACCCAAAGCTAGTGCTCTAGGTTGCATATTTTGCTAAAATAGAACTTCTACAAGCTTGGCAGGTTCGATTCTAAAGGTTGAGCCTTTACCTTCGAAGAAGTGATGCTCTTTAATCAAATGAATGTTGAGAAATGACCAAGATGCTGTAGTGTTGTTCTTCGTATTGGTAAGCTTGGTAATTGCTTTACGGAAAACACCGCCATGTGCAAAAGGACAGGGCAGCTTACCGCGTGTAACTTCAGTCTCCACAATATAGTGTTCATCAACAGTTATTGTCCCGTCGAATGTACTAAAGCTTGCATCCGTGAAGTATAGCATGCGGTCTGCCAGTTCTTCCGCAGTTTTACCAAGTCTTTCAAGTTCTTGTTCATCTGCACTGATAATGGCATAAAGTGCTCTTTTATCTTTGCCAATGAAACCCGAGAGGGTAATCGCACCCGGCAACATGCGAGCACGGATTCTTTGTTCTGTTTTTGTTTCTTTCATAATATCATCCAAAACTGTCGTAGTAAATTTTGTCCTTTGGAATCCCGTTTTCAATAAGAGATTTCGTTACAGCACTAATCATTCCGGGGCTACCGCACAAGTAAGCCTCGGTGTTCTTGGGGTCGCGTATTGCTTCTGCAAAATATGGCATAACAAATCCTGTTTTGCCTGTCCATTTATCTTCCGGCTCTGCGGCAGAAAGGATAGGTTCGTATTTGAAATCAGGAAACTCTTGTTCCATAGCTTTCATCTCATTTGTTAAATATAAATCCTTTGGGGTTCTTGCTCCAAAGAAATATGTCATCTTTCTATTCGTTCCCACCACCTGTAAATGTTCTAACATCGATTTAATGGGGGCTTTTCCAGAGCCTCCTGCAACGAAAATAATGTCTGCTTCAGTATCCCTTAGACAAAAATCGCCATAGGGTCCGGTTAAACTAACACGGTCTCCGACTTTAAGAAACTGATGCACCCATGTAGTGCAAATACCTTCTGGTACATATCGTATAATCAGTTGTAAAGCGTCGTTAATCTCCGGTTTGGAGGATATAGAATAGGCTCTGGATACGTTTTGTTTCACCTTAGCATAAGGCGCTGTATCAAGCTGAACATACTGTCCAGCTTTGAAATCTATCTTATCATCCTTATCCAGCTTGAATGTTATGCCCTTAATATCGTATGTATAGTCAATTACTTCTTCTATTACGGCTTGGAAACGACGAATATTAAAGATACTGGAGGGGATTTCTATCTTAATATCACTCTTCACCTTTACCTGGCACGATAAGCGAATATCACCAGCCGCTATCTCCTCTGCGGTTAGAACTGGCTTTTCTGTGGGCAGCAAGGGACCACCACCAGAGATAACTTTACATTTACATGCGCCACAGGTACCCCGTCCCCCACAAGCTGAAGGAAGAAATATCTGTTTGTCAGAAAGAGAAGATAAAAGGCTATTGCCACCGGTAACGGTAACTTCACGCTTGCCATTGATATCAATCTTGCAGTCACCATAATTACTTAACCACTTTTGGGCTATCACCATTATCGTGGCGAGGGACACACTGATAATACTTAAAAAAGCGATGTCTTTTAGAATATCAATAAACACAATATCCCCTATTGAACCTGAACAATGCCGGAAAAGCCGACAAAAGCCAAAGCCATGATTCCGGTTATTATCAAGCTAATGCCCACACCTTGCAATCCTACAGGAACTAGCTTTTCTTTCAGTTTGCGGCGTATAGCTGCCAGCATCATTATTGCCATCAGCCAGCCAATTCCACTGCCTGCGCCATAGGCGATGGACTGTAAGAAATTGTAGCTGCGGATTACCATAAACAAGCTAACCCCAAAGATAGCGCAGTTCACGGTTATGAGAGGTAAAAAGATACCTAGAGTGTAATACAAAGCTGGAGCATAGCGTTCGATAATAAGCTCTAGGAGCTGTACAAATGCGGCGATAACAATGATAAACACGATGTATTGCAGATAAATGATATCAAAGGGAACAAGGATGTATCGGTAAACCAGCCAGTTTAAACCCGTTGTTATGGTCAATACAAATATTACCGAAATGCCAAGTCCAAAAGAAGATTCTATGTCTCTGGAAACAGAAAGATAAGAACACATCCCCAAGAAATTGGTAAGCAGAATGTTGCTGGTGAAGATAGCAGCCCAAAACAGCACGAAAACACTAATATCCATTTTCTTAAGCCTTATTCTTATAGTATTTAACGTTAATAACCCAAATGAACATCGCCAGAATAAAGAAGGCACTGGGAGCCATCACCATGATAGACCAGTTTGTCCACCAATCCCCTAAAACCTTGATGCCAAATAAACTGCCAAAACCAAACAACTCACGGATAAAACTGATAACCAGCAAGACAAAGGTGTATCCAACCCCAGCTCCTACACCGTCAACTAACGAATCCAGAGGCTTGTTTTGCGATGCAAAAGCTTCGGCTCTGCCCATTAAGATGCAATTGGTGATGATTAGACCCACATAGGGACCTAGCTGCTTGCTAACGGTGGGATAATAAGCTTGCAAGAAGATATCCACTATAATCACATATGTTGCTATGATTAGAGTTTGCACCATCATCCTTATGCTGCGCGGAGTCCAAGCTCGCAACAGAGAGATGGTGAAACCGGATAAAGCAAGAACAAAGATAACTCCCAAGCCCATAATAAGGCTGTTCATCATCAGATTGGTTACTGCCAAAGCCGAACAGATACCAAGTATCTGACGCCAGACAGAGTTCTCTTTGAATGCGCTAATGCTGAATATTTCTTTCTTTGTCATAGCTTTGCCTGCCTAAGATACGCTGCATAAACGAGGTTAATTTCGCTTTGCAGCATTTTTATCACACTGAAAGTCGTTATTGTCGCCCCCGTGATTTGCCGTATTTGATTTGTTTGTTCAGCTTTTGCATCCTCTGGGATAAGCTGCGTGTCTAACACATAATCCCCCGGCTTGCCATCTGCTTTCAGAATTGGGAAATTGTTAAACTGGTTTACAAACCAATCTTCACCAATACGCGCTCCCAAACCGGGCGTTTCCATTTGATCGTAGATAGATATGCCATGCAAGGTCTTAAAATCTGGTGATAGAGCAACAAGTGCGCGCATAGTTCCCCATAATCCCTTGCCGCTAATATCCACGCAATAACCCAAAACCACTGCATCAACTTCTGCGATAAAAACACGTTTATCTAAGCCGCTAAAAGTAATCTCTTTTACGTATTGGTTATAGGAATTGGGGTAATCTGCATTAATGTGGAAAGGCTTGGTATTGGTAGCTTCGCCGATAGAAGTGGCAAGCAAGCTAAGCACCATCTTCTGATAAGTTTCCTTTTTATATGCCTCAATCTTGGCTTGGCTACCCCGATACATTACCGCCAATACGCCCACGAAAACAATCGACATAACCAGCATAAACACAATCGGGTATAGCATGGTATCCTTAAAACTCTTCGTGCTCATTTCGTTGCCTTCTTCTTGCTTAGGCTATCCACAGCATAATCTATGAGAGGCATGAAGGAATTGGTGAGTAGCAAGGCAAACATAAAGCCCTCTGCAAAGAGCGATAACTTGCGAATGAACACCGTAAAGAAACCTATCAGCAGAGCATAAATCCATATAGATAGCTTACCCTTAGGCTGAGAAACGGGATCGGTAACCATAAATACTATGCCAAACATCGCCCCTCCACTAAACAAGAAATACAATGGGTTCATCGATGGATAGAAGATTACATTGAACAGTATAATGCTTGCCGCTGTGCCCAACATTGGCTGCCATTTGGCTGTCTTGGTATATATCAGGTACAGCCCGGCAAGTATAATTAGAACTGCGGAAGTTTCACCCAAAGAACCGCTGACAAAACCAAGAAACGCTTCTTTTGAATCATACAGTTTCTCAATTCCCAACCGATGCTGATTTAGAATGGTTGCCCCCGTTTCCATAGCCTTGTTTCCGCTCCAGTGAGCAAACCCTCCTGGAAAACCAGTAAAAGGCTGCATCCAAGAAATGGTCATCTGGTTAGGGAAGGAAATATACACGAAGGTGCGTCCCAGAATAGCAGGATTAAAGAGATTCGTGCCAAAACCACCGAATACCATCTTGCCGAATGCTATTGATACAATCGCAGAAACAGCGGCAATCCAAAGCGGTATCGTGGGAGGCAAAGTCAACGCTACAAGCGTGGCAGTTACAAAGGCTGCCATAGTTACCTTTCCGGCTTTCTTCTTGAAGATAAACAGATATTCTGTGAAGTAAGCGAAGATATTAGCCACTGCTACCACTGCTAATACACGCCAACCAAACAGGTAGATAGAAAACAATAGAAGAGGTGCCAGAGCATATAACACTCTGTTCATAACTGTTTGTTTTAATATTCTTTCAAACATAGTTTCCGCCTTCAATATGGATAAACGGGCAGCGATGTTGATAATGTGTCTATGATTTGCATACTACCTCTGCTAAGAATTAGCCGTACTGTAGATCCCTTGTTTACTTTGCTTCCAGAAGATGGAATACTTCGCATGACAGCATTTACCGTGTAGATATCAGAATATGTTGAATCCGCAACCAAAGTGTGTAAACCCAAAGACCTAAGAGAAACAATCACCTCTTGAAAGGGTCTGCCGATAATCGACGGAACAACAACGTTGGGTGAACCCTTGCTGATAATTAGATACACCGTACCATCTTGTCTAATCTTCTCTCCTGCTATAGGGTTTTGTTCTAAAACAGTTTCGACTCTAGCTGATTCACTGAAAAGCGAATCTTTCACCACAACGTGCAGCTTTTCATCCTGGAGCATCCGTTTGGCTTGAAGTAAGGTTAGCCCTGTTACTTCAGGAATCTCCACTTTCGGTGTGCGCCCTAGGATTACTGGAAAGATGATTTGACTAAAGGCAAAAGCTGTTACTATAACTATCCCTAATCCAATTCCAAGTAGGTATCCAGCTTGCTTAAGTTTGCTGCTATGCATAACTCATGCCCCTATTTGATACGCTGCAACTTAGCAGCAAAAGCACCATCCATGTGATGCTTGAAAGGGATGGTGCGAAGGAAACCATTGTCTGTATATATAGCAGGTACAAGCCCATTTGCATTTACCAATTCAAACCTTTTATTCTTTTTTAGAAATGCAACTATTTGCTCTTCATTTTCCTGTGGATTCATCGTGCAGGTAGAATATACCATAAAACCACCTAGTTTCACAAAGTTAGCAGCATAGTCCAAAGCTTTTTCCTGTATCTTAAGTAGCTCAGGAATGTTCTGATGCACCTGCCAACGCAAATCTGCCTTTCTGCTGAACACACCCCAGCCAGAGCAAGGCGCATCCACCAACACTCCATCAAAAGCCGGTGCTACAGGTCCATACTTAAAAGCATCGTTTACTACTAAGCTGATGTTAGTAAGCTGAAGCCTATCGGCAGCTTGTTTTAACAGTTTCATTTTGTTGGGGATTTTATCCACTGCGATTATCTCGCCTGTGTTTTCCATTAACTCAGCTATGTAGGTGCACTTGCCACCCGGAGCGGCAAATAAATCTAGCACACTTTGTTCCTTCTGTGGGGCTAGTAACTCCACAACTAATGCCGCTGAAGTATCTTGAACCGAGAAATATCCTTCCGAAAAGGCGACGTCATCCAGTACTTCAGTAGTTTGAGCAGTATGAAACATCATCTTGCTCGCGGAGGATGGAATAATCGTGATACCTCTTTTCTGATAATAAGAAAGCAGCTTCTCCGGGCTTGTGGCGGTACCATTCACTCTGATATGTAGCTCTGGATTCTCATTAAAATACAGTGCTAGATATTCAGTATCTTCCTCGCCCCAAAAAGCTATCCACTGTTTAACAAGCTCTGGCGGGAAAGAATGTTCGTAGGCTATGCGCAGATAAGGCTCTTCTGGGTATTTAACTTCCGGATTGCGGAGATAATTCCTAAGCACGGCATTCACGAAATCTGCTACCTGCGGATTGAATAGGGTTTTTGCCAGCTCCACGCTTTCATTCACCGCAGCGTGTTCTGGAATGGAAGATAAATACATTATCTGGTAAAGAGCAGAATAGAGAATAGTCTTTATCTTCAGGTCTGTATTAGAGAATTTCTTGGCATCCGTAAAATTAGATAGGATGTAATCTAGCTTAAGCCGTTGTTTAATAACTCCTTTTACCAGATTGTAATACAGGCTCACATCTTCCCCACCGGACTTCAGCTTTTTTGCCCGTTGTTGCAACAGCGCATCTGAGAAATCTCCATTTTTCAGAACTTTGAGAATAGTGGAATAAGCTTCTTGTCGGAAGTTCATCTGTTCCTTTGGTAGATTCTTTTAATAATCTCTTTTATCAATGCTTCGGTGCTAAAGCCCTGGGTTTCTGTTCCCAAAAGACTTAGCTCTTTGTGGATTTGAACAATGTTAAATCCAAGCGATATCAATGCGCTTTCCACTTCTGAACAGTTATCTATAGCCCCTATATCTTTCTGGTCTATATGTTCAGCCAGCTTGTGGACAGCGTCTCTAAGCTCCACTATTAAACGCTGGGCAGATTTCTTTCCAATACCCGGCACTCTGGTTAGCAGCCCCTCTTCGCCAGAGTTTACGGCTCGCATGAAGGCAGGGATGCTTAAGGTAGAGAGTATGGAAAGGGCTATCTTGGGACCTATGCCACTTACGCGAGTAAGCATTTGGAACAGCTCTCTCTCTGCGGAGCTTGCAAAGCCAAATATCCGTATATCATCTTGGCTAAGGCTAAGATAAGTGAGTAAGGTACATTCTACCCCAATGGCAGGAAGAAGCTCAAAGGTACTGATAGGTATCTTTATTTCCCATCCGATACCCATTGTCTCAATTACAGCCAAGACAGGGCTTTTATGCGTTAAAGTTCCTTTCAAATACTGTATCATATCATCCACTTCATGCGATTGTAATGGCAGGTGGCAATAGCAAGAGCATCATAGGCATCATCACGTTTCGGGCTTTCTTTCAAGTTATAAAGCTGATTAATCATATACCGAACCTGGGCTTTACTGGCATTACCATTGCCCACCACAGATTTCTTAATCTCTCGGGGGCTGTATTCAACCAAGCCAATTCCCTTACTCGCCAAGGCAAGCAAGATAACCCCTCTGGCATGTCCCAGTGTGAAAATACTCTTAATCTGTTTATGGAAAAACATACTTTCTACGGCAGCGATTTCAGGCTTGTATTCATCCAGAACCGCACATATCTGTTCATGCAGCAATAAAAGCCGCTGCGGTAAGGTCTTCTCTTTGCTAACATCAATTACATCACATCCTGCTGCAAGCACTTTCCTGCCTTCCATTTGGATTAAGCCATAGCCGCAATAGCGGCTGCCAGGGTCAATTCCAATGATAATCACTTAAGGCTTACTTAAGGTTACCATTATAGCTTTGAAATCTCACTTGCTTGCTCTCACAATGAAATTCTCATTCTTTTTCTAATTGCTCCATAACTTCGTCTGATAGTTCAAAATTGGAGTACACTTTCTGAACGTCGTCCAAGTCTTCTAAAACATCTATCAAACGTAACAGCTTTGCTGCCACATCATCTGCGTTAATAGTAGTTTTGGGTATCCGTGTAAGCTCGGCGTTAAGTACTGGAAAACCGGCCTCTTCCAGATTGTGGATTACGGAGTGGAAATCGTATATCGAGGTATAAACATCAAAATGGTCATCGTTCAATTCCACATCGTCTGCACCGGCTTCGATAGCTTGCATCATAAACTCATCTTCATCAAGCCCGGCAGCAGGAACATTCATAAAGCCCTTTTGATCAAAGTTCCATGCTACGGCTCCACTTTCTGCCAGATTACCGCCATGCTTGGTGAAAGCATGCCTCAGCTCTGCTACACTGCGGTTTCTGTTATCGGTCATCACATCAATAACGATGCCGACACCGTTGTGTCCATAGCCTTCGTAGGTAATTTCTTCATAGGCTGCACCTTCAATTTCGCCAGTGCCACGTTTGATGGCTCTATCGATGTTTTCCTTGGGCATATTGGCTTCTTTGGCGGTATTGATAGCTGTACGCAGACGCGGGTTCATTTCCGGATCTCCGCTGGATTTGGCAGCCAGAATAATTTCTTTCACAATACGGGTAAATATCTTCCCGCGTTTAGCGTCGGTTGCGCCTTTTTTGTGTTTAATGGAGCTCCACTTATTGTGTCCAGACATACAAACCTCTTTATCTTTTTACTAATATCTCTTGGATTCATCAAAGCAAAAGACCTGCTTTGCTGTCAAGTAAAAAGGGAAGCAGTTTTCACGCCGCTTCCCAAGTATTATACTATTCTATGCTTAAAGGCTGCAATAATTCCTGGTCTGTTCATAATATAATTATCTCACCTCATTTACTGTATGTTTATGCTTCTGAATCCTGCCAGGCAGCTACTACTTTCTGGGTAATATCTTCCGGCACCTTCTCGTAGTGAGAGAACTTTTGGGTAAAACGTCCGCGACCCTGTGTGAAAGACTTCAATGCAGGATAGTAGGCAAACATCTCTGCCATCGGCATCTGAGCATTCAGGTATTGCTTTTTACCGCGTTGTTCCATACCCATAATTCTGCCTCTGCGAGTGGAGATATCTCCCATCACGTCACCCATATATTCACTTGGGACAATTATCACGATCTCGTGAATCGGCTCTAGCAATATAGGCTTGCATTTCTTAAAGCCTTCTTTCAACGCCATGGATGATGCAATCTTGAAAGCCATTTCGGAGCTATCCACATCGTGGTAACTGCCATAATAAACTTCCACTGCTACGTCCACCACCTGATAACCGGCGATGATACCCTTTTCCATGGTTTCCACCAAGCCTTTTTCGATGGCTGGCACAAAGTTGGAAGGGATAACTCCACCCACGATGGCATTGATAAACTGGAATCCTTCTCCACGTTCAGTGGGCTTAATACGGAAATACACATCGCCATATTGTCCACGTCCACCGGATTGCTTTTTATGCTTGTAATTAGATTCTGCGCTTGCCATGATGGTTTCCTTGTAAGGAATGCGCGGCTCTTTTAACAGGGAATCTACTTTGTAACGGTTTTTCAGCTTCCTAAGCACCAGTTGCAATTGCTGATCGCCCATTCCAGAAAGTACGTTTTCGTGGGTTTCCACATTCAGCTCATAGCGGATGGTGGGGTCTTCGGCGATAACTCTTTGCAGAGCAGAGCCGATTTTATCTTCATCGGATTGATTAACAGCTTTTAGTGCCTGCCATGTGGTGGAAGTAGGCAGTTCCACGGGGATAACCGACTTTTCGGAATTAGGAGCAGCGATGGTATTCATCACTTTGGCATTTTTTAGTTTCACCAGAGCGCCGATATCACCAGCCTTAATCTCTGTGCAATCGTTACGGTTCTTCCCTAACATAAAGTACATGTTGCCAATCTTGTCTTTGGCATCTTTTTCGGGGATAAAGAACTCGGTTCCTGTTTTAATGGTGCCGGAATAGAGACGAACATAGGCAAAATCGCCCATACTTGGGTCTGCATACAGCTTAAAGATATATCCCAACAGTTCACCATTGGGGGAAGCTATAAACTTTACGGGCTTTTCATCATCCAATATATCCATTTCCGCCGCATCTTCGGGTGAAGGAAGATAGGCAACTACGCCGTCCAAGAAAGAAAGTACGCCGGTACCTGTTCCTGCCGAACAAGCAAAAGAAGGAGATACTTCACCGTTGGCAACTGCCTTTCTTAAGCCCTTAATAAGCTTTTCTTCGCTAAGTTCCATGTTCTCTAAAAACTCGTTCAACAGCTCTTCATCAGTTTCGGCGACAGCCTCCATCAAGTGCATACGGGCATCTTCCACGGCATCTATCATATTAGCGGGGATTTCGCCTTCCACCCCATTACGGATAGCTTTTTGGCGAATTACGTCCACCACGCCCTCAAATGCGCCTTCTTTGCCGATGGGAATATGAACTTTAACAGGCTTGATACCTGTATTCTCGGCAATGGCTTCAAGGGTTTTATCATAATCCGCATGTTCATTATCCATGCGATTAACCACGATAACTTTGCCAACCTTGCTATTTTCTAGCTGCTCGATGGCAAGCTCCAAACCAACTTCATATCCACCCGTTGCATTTGCCACGATTACGGCATTTTCCACGGCTGGTAGTGCCACGATGGCATCACCGATGAAATCAGGATAACCGGCTGTATCAAGCAGGTTTATTTTATGGTCTTTATAGTTAACAAAGCCAATCGACAAACCCAAAGACATCTTCTTGGCTGCTTCCTCGGGATCAAAATCCATCACGGTATTACCTTCATCCACTTTGCCCAAGCGGGTAATTGTATGGGATAAATAGAATATTTGCTCTGCAAGAGTTGTCTTGCCCGCTCCGCTGGCTCCGATGAACAAAAGATTGCGTATCTTCTTCATTTGGTATTCTTTCATGTTCTTCCTCGTATCTTTATCTCGTTTTATTATCTACATTTTAACAGTATCAGACCACTTTTTTTATCCTTGGATACTCGTCAAGCCTTTTTGTTGCCATAAACTCTATAAACCTATCTTTTGCTTAGTGTTTATTCTTTAGTCTTGTGTTTACGCATCTCCCACTTCTTGTGCGAAGTGCTTTAGAGGCTTTTGGGTGGCTGAAAAGGGAGCAAAGAGGATGGTAATAACAGCCACTCTCAGATCACCGTCCCGTAAAACTGCCGCCCTCGGCTGTTAGCACTCGAGGAGTGCTGTTACAGGTAAGTGTAGAGTCGATCTGACTTACAATTACGCAGCGATAGTTTCCGAGATAAGCACGCCATGCTATCACACAGCGTAATTGTGAGTTAAATATATCCTGTAAGTCGGAACAGTTTTTCTTTTAACCCTGAAACATTTGTTTCTTGACATAATTAGCCCGTCAGGCATCTTTGAGAAAAGTATAAACGTGGAAGGATTATGAGCCGGGCAATAGTATTACTTAGCGGAGGGATGGACTCTTTGGTTTGCGCTGCCAGTGCAGTGAAAGACTGTGACGAAGTGAATTTCCTCCATTTCAGTTACGGGCAGCGTACGCAGCAAAAAGAACTAGCTTGCTTTGAAGCTTTGGTGAAGCACTATCAGCCTAAACGGGCGAAAGTGGTGGATTACCATTGGCTTAGCGAGATTGGCGGTTCTGCCTTGACCGATAGCGCTCTATTGATAGGCGCACATAGCCCTGATACCAGTATCCCCAATACTTATGTCCCCTTCCGCAATGCTACTTTGTTATGTGCAGCAGTAGCCTGGGCGGAAGTGATAGATGCAGATTCCATCTACATCGGTGCTGTGGAAGAAGATAGCTCGGGTTATCCTGATTGCAGGGAAGTGTTCTTTGATGCTTTCTCCAAAGCCATCATCACGGGCAGCGAAAAGGGTGCTAAAATAAGTATCATAACGCCAGTATTGCACCTCAATAAAGCCGAAATAGTAAAGCTTGGCATGGAATTAGAAGCTCCATTTAACTTATCGTGGAGCTGCTATGTTAATAACGACGCAGCTTGCGGGGTTTGCGATAGTTGTTACTTGCGCCTGAAAGCCTTTGCCAATGCTGGACATAAAGACCCCATTCCGTACAACATAATAAACGATAAATTAAAGTGAGAAGATGAAGAAAATACTTATAATACTCACCGGTGGCACAATAGCCATGAAATCCTCTGGTAACACTGGAGTTGTACCAAGCCCCGAGTTTGCTGAGTTCTTACACAAGTTCCCCCAGCTTAGCAATGTAGCCCAAGTAGATGTGATGGATTACTTAAATGTACCCAGCCCCTTTATGACACCCCAAATGATGTTTGACCTCGCTAAAATGATTGACCTCAAGATTATAGACTATGATGGAGTGGTGGTAACTCATGGCACAGATACTCTAGAAGAAAGTGCCTTTTTGTGCGATTTAGTGCTTACTACCCGCAAACCGGTGATTTTTACCGCAGCTATGCGTAGCGGCAACGATTTGGGCTTGGACGGTCCACGTAATATAATAGGCAGCGTACGAGTTGCCAGCCATCACGATTCCATGGACAAGGGTGTGTTAGTGGTGATGAACGATGAGATTCACACCGCCCGTGATGTGGTTAAATCCGATACAGGCAAGGTTGATGCCTTCATTTCAATGGGCTATGGACCTTTAGGCAATGTTGATCCCGATATTGTAATTTACCACCGCTCTACATTGTACCGTGAAAGTGTGTGGACAGATAAGCTAGATACTCGTGTGGATCTTATTAAAGCAGTGGCAGGTATGGATAGCAAATTTATCCGCTGCAGCTTAGATAGCGGCGCAGTAGCCATTGTAATAGAAGCTTTTGGGCGTGGCAATCTACCCCCTACAATTATCCCAGACATCAAGGACGCTATAGAGCATAATGTATTAGTCGTTATTGCCTCTCGCACCTATACTGGCAGAGTATTACCAGAATATGGCTACGAGGGTGGAGGCAAACATCTGCATTAATTAGGCGCTATTCTTGCCGGAGATATGAAAGGTGTTAAAATACGCTTGAAGTTGATGGCACTGTTTGGCAAGTATCACGATCCAGACCTTGTCCGTCGCTTTTTCTTACAGAGTTTAAATTGAAGATAGCTATTCTTGGTCCTGCTCCTCCTTATCGTGGTGGTATTTCGCTTTTTGCTCTAATGTTAGCAAGAGCATGGCGAGAGGCAGGTCATGAAGTGGCTTTCTTTAACTTTGCTGCGCAATACCCAAGGCTACTTTTCCCTGGTAAAGATCAATATGATAGCAGCCTTAACGAACATGAATTCCTTAACTATAGGACATTAACACCATGGCTTCCGCACACTTGGACAAAAACGGTTAAGGTTATTCAGGATTTCCAGCCGGATTTGTTAATAGTATCGTGGTTTCTGCCCTTCTTTGCGCCTGCCTATGGGATGATTCTAAGCAAGTTAACCGGGATACCTAAGGTTATTCTCGCTCATAATGTTGCTTCTCATGAAAAGTGGGCTTTAGCAGGATATTTAACTAGGTTTGTATTTACTAAAGCAGATAAGATAGCGGTACTTAGCAAGGCTACCTTAACAGAGCTTATCAGGAAGTTGCCTTTATCTATCTCTAAACAAAGTGTATTAGGGTATCACCCCATCTACGATTGCTACACAAAAGGGGAGGCAGTAGAAGCCTCAAATGCCCATAACATGCTATTCTTTGGCTTGATAAAGCCATACAAGGGTTTGGATGTTCTGCTCGATGCCATGCCTTTGGTATTGAGTAAAATCCCCGATGCAAAGCTTGTTATTGCAGGTGAAGTATATGGAGATAGCAGCCCTTATCATAAACAAATAGACTATCTTGGTATTGCCCGCTCCGTTGAGACCCATTTCCGTTATATCAGTGAACCAGAAGTATCGTCATTTTTTAGCAACGCAAACCTGTGTATCCTCCCCTATAAAAGCGCATCACAAAGCGGTGTTATCGCCACTTCATACAGCTTTGGAGTGCCTGTCTTAGCCTCGGATGTAGGCGGCTCAGGCGAGTATATTCTTCCCGGTGAAACGGGTGATCTGGTGTCGCCCAACAACCCTGTTAAACTGGCGGAAGGCATTATCAATCACTTTTCGCAAGAAAAGGATATGCGCCCGTCTATCATGGAATATAACAAACGTCATTCGTGGAGCAGCCTTGCTGATTTGATTATCCAAAATACCTTTAAGTCAGCCGATGCAAGGCAGGCATCCTCTACTCCACACCAAATAAACAAGATAATGCTGATTAGCTACTATTTCCCTCCTTGTGGCGGGGCTGCTGTGCAAAGATGGTTACGTTTCATAGCAGCATTAGAGCGCAGGGATGTTCAGGTAACCGTAATTACCACTAAAAACGGCGATTATCCTTATCGGGATGAAAGCTTGCTAAAAAAGCTATCTCCGCAGCTTAAAATACTGCGTAGCAGCCCGCTAAGCTTTGGCTCTTTATGGAGCTTGCTAGGGCAGAAAGAGCTTCCCTATGGTAGCCTGGAAAGCAACTCGCATGATACTTGGCTAAAACGGGCATTATATTGGATTAGGCTAAACCTTATTGTCCCCGATATGCGTGCCGGCTGGAATCCCAGCGCATATAAACTTGCCGCAGACGAACTGAAGACTAACAATTACGATGTAGTTTTTACCAGTGGTCCTCCCCACTCCACCCACTTTATTGGCATGAAGCTGAAGAGGCAATTCGGCATAAACTGGTGCACAGATTTCCGAGACCCTTGGTCTGATATCTATTATTTGAAGCTGAATCCCCCTTCATCTATAACGATGCTGATGCACAAGTATCTCGAGCGCAAGATAATCGCCTCTGCCGATTGTAACTGCATAATAAGCCGTAGCATCGCAAACGCTTTGCCCAAAGGCAAGAAGCTTGTTTTATACAACGGCTTTGATCCTGCCGATTTTGAAGGATTGCACTATGCTCCTGCCGATAAGTTTCGCATTAAATATGTGGGGCAGCTAACCGCAGGGCAGGATGTAACTTCTTTGTTAGAAGAACTATCTAAGCTTGATAGTGTAGAAGATTTGGAATTTTCTTTTATCGGTACACGCAATATTCCCAAAACCAATTTACCCCTTCGTATTATCCCCTTCCTTCCCCACCGTGAAGCTCTTGATGAATTAGTAAATGCAGAGCTATTGGTGCTTATTATCAATGATTACGAAGGTAGCCAAGGCATGCTTACGACAAAGCTATTCGAATACATTGGCTCTCGCACTCCTATCTTGTGCCTTTCCAAACCCGGTGGCGAGGCTGAAGAGATTATCTTGAAAAGTCAGAGTGGAATAGCTGTTAATAGCACCGTTGATATTAGGAAACACATCGTTTTCCAGTATGAACAATGGCAACAAGGTAACTATAAACGCTCTACTGGTAACCTTGATTTTCTGGATGTAAACAATCAGGTTAGCAAGCTATTGAGCAGCTCCCTTTCACGCTAAACAACCAACAACCAGCCTGTTAACTTTTCCATTCTTTTTATGAATCCTTGGTCACCCTTGCTTGAATTGCCCTATCATTGCCCACTCATTGCCCTCGTGGTGGGCATTGGGTGGGCAATGATAGGGCAATTCAAGCAAGGTAGGTTATGGAGTTTTGGTGTGTCAAAGTGTTGGTTTATTGGTGAAGTTATTTAGTCTGGAGTCATTAACGGCGTGATGCATGATATCGAGAGAATATCCTTGACAGATAGGTGGGGCAAATTATATGTGCACATAGAATTAAAATAAATGTGAAAGAGGATAACATGCCCCAACACAAATCACCCGAAAAAAGAATGATAACGGACAAAAAAAGAGCCGCACGTAACAATTATGTAAAGCGCACCATCAAAACTATGGCTAAACAGCTTAAAATTGAAACAACTACTGAAGCCAGGGATAAGATACTTTCTGAGCTGTACTCACAATTAGATAAAGCCGCAAAAAAAGGTGTGATCCACAAGAGAACAGCCTCCAGACGCAAAGCCAGACTTGCTGAATTAGTAAATAAAAGCAACGCCTAATCTTTTTTAAAGCCCTTCACTGGGCTTTTTTTGTAATATGAAACGTAAGCGTCCTTTTTGGTTGCGAGCGATGATGGTCTTTGTTTTTGCCCACTTGTGGTTTTGGGGGATAATAGCAGCTTTATCTTTACTCTACAGCTTTATCAATCCTCCCCTAACCCCTCTGATGCTGCAAAGGTATTTGTGGCGAGGATATCCGCTGCAGCATCGTTATTACGTTAGCTTAGAGAAGATACCCAAAAGAACTCAAAGCATGTTGATTGCTATCGAAGATGGTAATTATTACAAACACTTTGGCTTTCAGTGGAATATGGTGCGCGAAGCTTATGAGCGTAACCAAAAAGCAGGAAAAATACGTTTTGGGGCAAGCACTTTAAGTAATCAACTTGCCAGAACTATGTTTCTAACTACAGACCGTAATTACCTGCGCAAATACCTAGAAATCCAAGCCACTGTGATAATGGAAATCTGCATGACCAAAAAGCGGATGTTGGAGCTATATCTAAACTATGTGGAATGGGGAAAGGGGATATATGGCATTGAAACAGCCTCGAAATATTATTACGGGACAAGCTGTCGAAATCTATCCAGAGACCAATCCATGCGGCTGATAAGCATCTTAACCAACCCAATAAAATTCCGCCCTCAAAGCTATGCTAAATCTGCCTCCGCAAGACAGCGTTACAACCTGATGCAAAGATACTTCTGATGGAAGAGAAATTTCTTTACCATATTTGGGATGCAGGGCATTTGAACTTGAACTT
Source organism: Candidatus Cloacimonadota bacterium (assembly GCA_028681035.1). The sequence continues at coordinate 45,489 of JAQUJJ010000001.1, read as the reverse complement.
ACACACCGTAAGTGGTAAACAAGTAAAAATAGGATATCAGGGACAGTTTAACACATTCCGGGGACCAGATTTTGTGAATGCGATTATCAGCATAGATGGCGAAGATTTCCGCGGGGGAGTGGAGATACATGTAAACACCCAAGATTGGGTGAAACACGCTCATCAAGAAGATGAGTTTTACAATCAAGTAATCTTACATGTAGTATTCAACCATAATAGCACAAGCTCCTGTACTATAAAAGAAAATGGCGAACTAAGCGAAATACTGGAGCTGAAAGAGCAATTGTCCGATGAGATACTTAAACTTGTTGAGACTGCTTATGATACTCCTATTTCACAAAGTGATACCTATTGTGAGCTACTTTCAGCAATAGATAATGACCATTTGTTTGCTCTACTTGCTCTGCACGGTAAGCAACGATTTTTGGGCAAAGTGCGCCGCTTTAATGCATCCCTAAACGTGAGCGATTTTGACCAAATCCTATTTGAAGGGATAATGGAAGCTGCTGGTTATGACAAAAATAAGCTGAATATGCTGCAACTTGCCCAGAGCATCCCTTTTCACAGCTTGCGTGAATGGCATAGAGATGGCTTGGATTGCACTGGCATGATAAGCATATTAAGTGGCTCAAGCGGGCTGTTAATAAAGAGTAAGACCAGGCTAGCAGAAGATTTATTTACTACCCTTATGCACGCATATGAAGTGCAATCATTTCAGGCTAAAAGAGTTCAATGTGATTGGCAACTCTTCAGAATTCGTCCCCTAAACCACCCTATGCTAAGAATTATCATGGTAGCGGAATTCATATATTCGTGCTTTGTGGAAGGATTGCTAAATAGATTGCTGACAGAAGTTGAATTCCATAGCCCAGAACCAGCCATAAGATACAAACGTTTCACGATGCTCTTCTCTTCCCAAATGGACACCTTGCTGCCGAGTAAGAATGGTTTGGGACATTCGGTGATAAACAATATCTTTCTTAATATCTACCTCCCCATAATGTACCTATATGCACAGAAAATGGCTGATGAAGTGATGAAACAATCTGTGTTAGAATCTTGGAATACTTTTGCTGCTCTGCAAGAGAACCATATCATACGATTTATGTGTCGTCATATCAGCCCTAACCAAGTAAAGCTGGTTAGCAAGAAATCTCTTTATCAACAGGGATTGATGGATATCTTTTACCGTAGCTGCCGTTACCATCTATGTTCTCAGTGTAAACAGCAAAGCAGTCTTTATGCGTAATATGGAAATAAAGGAAGCTCAAGATAGGCTTAAGGTAACCATCGACAACGTTACCAAGCTATATGTTTACTCAATGAATTCTGATGAGCAAATCAGTTCAGCGGAAATTGGTGTTCTATATTCGCTATTAACCAATTTATTTGCCCACGTTGATGTATCTTGGGAAGCCTATGTAAGGGATATCACGGCTTCCGATTACCAGATTGAAGAAGTACTTGAATATCTGAACCGACATTTATCCCAATTGGATAAAGTGCGGATACTGCAAAGCCTGGTAATACTAGCTAAAACAGAGGGTGAACTTAGTATCTCTACGATAACTGAACTGCTAGATTTCTGTAAGAAACTAAGCCTAAGCCCAGATGGATTTGTTAACTTGATAGATTATTTTGAATCTGGCAGTAGCGGCGACATATCCATCTCTTGCGAACACTCAATAGCCCATGTAAGGCATTCTTTGTTCTCGGATTACATAGTATTCGGTTCATCCGTAAGTGCAGATATCAGGTACCGAAACGATGATTTGGCTGCTTATGAGATGACTCTGTATGCCATAGATAAACACATATTCATTGGTGTGGGAGCAAACACCAGCCTACATCTAAATGATAAACCTATTAGCCCTAATAAAATCGTGTTGCTACATCCGGAAAGCCAGGTAAGCATCGGCGGCATTCTCTACAATTATAGCTGTTTAACAAAGATTTATGAACATCGTGATGCCAACGACGAAATTGCGTTTCATAAAAGTAGCTACGACTTTATTGTTAATAAACGTGGTTTATGGTATTCGCTTACTATCCGAGGTGGCAGCATATCCCTAAATCATAAAGTTATGTCGCACAATAAACGCTATGAGATATACTATGATGACGTAATCCAAATCCGAAATTATGCCCCCTGGAATCTCACTGACCTTATTGAAAGCCGTAGCAGTATCGGCTTGGACGATATGATTCCCAAAGCACTGTATATTAATCATGAACGTGATTACTTCGATATGTCCAGGGTTGAAAGTGCTAAAAGTATTACTAAAATTGAGCTGATTGAGGGAGTCTTTTTCGTTCAACCACCCAAAAGCGGCTGGACGATTTATTTGAATCAAAAGAAGATTGAAGAATCCAGCCCTATTACCTTGAACTCGGATATTATCACCATAGATAAACGTAATTTCCGCATCAACGATTTTTATGACCTTATCGAAACCCCATTCGAATTGCAATCTCTGTACCTTGTGGATGTTAAACACTATTTTTCAGATGGACAATTGGCACTGGACGGTATTTCAAGTGAGGCAAAAAAAGGGCAGTTAATCGGGATATTGGGACAAAGCGGTTGTGGTAAATCTACTTTGGTGAAGGTTCTTTCAGGCGAAATTGTGCCCACCTATGGGCAATTACTGGTAGATGGAAAGGATTTCTCTCTAAATGCTGCCTATTACCTTCAGTTCTTTGGCTATGTTCCCCAAGATGATTTATTGTACCCATATCTTAGCGTGTATGAGAATTTGTGGTACAGGTTACGGCTGCGAATGCCTAATATTTCTAAAGCAAGCCTAGACCAGAAGATAAATAATATCTTACACCAAACGAATCTTACCCATCAACGTGATACAAAAGTAGGCGAATTCAAGAAGAAAAACCTGAGCGGAGGCGAACGCAAACGCCTTAATATTGCCCTAGAGCTACTCTTTGAACCAACCGTTATTATCTGTGATGAACCTACCAGCGGGCTGTCTTTTACTGATGCTGAACAGATAATAGATATCCTTAGCTCTCTCACCAAACAGGGGAAAATAGTAATTGTTACCATACACCAACCCAATAGCAGTATATTTCGCAAGTTCGATTCTGTGATGCTGATGGATATGGGCGGCAGGATGGCATATACGGGTTCTCCTACAGATTGTTTTGCTTACTTTGATGAAGAACTAGCCTCGCTGACGGTGAGGGCACACGAGATAGAGCGAAAGAAACAGCTTATGACCTCGGACTTTATGTATGATGTGATAACTTATCCAGAATATAACGAATATAATGAGCCGGTTTACGAGCAGATTAATAAATACATCCAGCCCAAAAGAAAGTTTTCTCCGGAGTATTGGCGCGATAAATTTAAGCGTAAGATGCTCTATGCTATGATTCATCATGATACAAGCAAAATAAACAATACTGCCTCTACACCAAAAAGAAACCGAGCTAAACAAAGCTTTTCTGCAATGTTGGTTCAAATTTATGGTTATATTGGACGCAGCTTAAAAATGAAACTGCGTAACCACACCAACAATTTGATAACCTTTGTGCAGGCACCGCTTCTTGGATTAGTAGTTTCGTTTATACTGCGCTACACTCCTCTCAGCCCTCCCTACCACTATGCAGAAAACAATAATATTGGCATATTTGTGTTCGTAAGTGTTATAGCCTTTATATTCTTAGGGATTTCCAATAGCATAGAAGAAATACTTGATGAGCGCAAGATTATTATACGGGAAAAACAAATGAATCTGAAAATAAGCTATTATCAGGTTTCCAAGCTTATCACGCTTAGTTTGTTTGTTTTTATTCAGGCTGTTTTGTATCAGAGTGTTTCTTCATGTGTTTTAGAAATCCGGGGATTATTTGGTATTAGTGTAGGCTATCTGTTTTTATCTGGTTTGATAGGTGTATCGTTGGGGTTAATGTGCTCCTCCTTCATAAAAGAAAAGAAAGCTATTATCAACTTGCTTCCCCTCATCCTGATACCACAGATTATCTTTGGTGGTGCGGTGATAGAATTCGAGCGCATGAATAGAAGCTTAACGATATATGAACAACACCCTATCCCGGAAATCGTACAAACAATTCCTTCACGCTGGTTGTTTGAAGGGATGGTTACTGCATATGCAAAAAACACTGCTTTTCACCGTGCCATGGCAAAACATGAAAAAAAGAAATTGACACAAATGCATAGTTTCAGAGATGCTGAAATTTCGAGTTCCGACTATGAAAAGATGAAGACAAAGATGTATTATGAGAAGGTTCGCATTACGCAGAGATGGAATCCGGACGAGTTGCTGAACAGCAATCTTAATGCATCTGTTAGCGTGATGGATGGAGAAGTTCTTTTAAAGCATAAGAATAGGTTCTTGTCTAGTTTTAAAGCTGTGGGGAACATACTTATGAGAACATGGAACTTCAATATAGCAGTGTTGCTTTTATACTTTATGCTGTTTAATGGCATAACGGCTGTTAAACTGAAGTATTATTTCAAAGAATAAGGAGAAAAACATGAAAACACGGTTTATTATCGTTTTAGCAGTGTTAGTTCTAGTCAGTATCATGGGCTGCAAAAAGAAAGCCGATACTTTGCCCGCTGAAGAAGTATCTGCCGCAATTACTACTTATGCGCCACTACCTACCTTCAAAGAGGTCTTTCGTGTGCTTGATCAACTGCAAGTGAAAGACATCACGGCTGCTATTCCTACTACTTTATACAAAACCAAACAGGAAGAAGTGCGTAATGCCTTTTCATTGGGAGTGTTAACCGCCGACGCAACCTTAGCAGCTAAGGGAAGAAATAAAGCCCGTTTGGGTGATATCTCTGCACAAATGATGAACCTCACTGCCTTGCTTGGCTTGGAAAGTGAAGTTAATCAGATGGGTGCTGATATCAAAACGCTTATCGAAAAAGAGAAGTGGGACGATTTGGAAGCAGCCTTAGACGTGCATAAAAAGAAAGTGGAAGATAAGCTCTGGGACAGCGAAAGCTATGATAACTATACTCTGATGTTAATGGGCGGATGGGTTGAAGCAGCAAATAGAGTTGCTTGGCTTATTAAGCAAAACTATTCTGCAGATAAAACTAAAGTTCTTGATCAGAAGGGTACTTTTAACAGCTTGGTTGGTAATTTGAAACAGATTAATGCAGAGCAAATAGTAAACCAACCGGAGTTCAAAGAAGCTCTCTCACTTGTGGAACAAATAAAAGCAGTGATAGCCGCTGATAAAGATAAAACTTATTCCCAACAGCAACTTGATGAGATACTTAAACTCACCGAACAGGTAAAAACAGTTTTTCAAAAGTAATAATATCATTTAAGGGGCGTTAACAAACGCCCCTTAGTTTAAGGAAATTATGAAAGCATTGTTTCTTGTTATTGGGCTGATTCTATTTTCACTTAGTTTGTTTGCTGCCCAACAAACCTTCTGGGTTCAAGATGTACCATGGGATGAAGGTAAAGCCTTAAATCTCAATTGGAACACTCCTGCCGACTCGATACAGATTCAAAAGGCAGATTCTCTGGGAGTATGGATAACAATTTTTAGCGGTTCCAGCCAACCACCTATATTTACAGACAGTGATCTAAACCCAGGAGAAAATTACTCTTATAGATTGGTAATTCCACAAAAAGCAACTTCCGATAGCCTTTTCTATACAGCCGAGGCTATGACAGTAGAGCAATGGTTTTATCTACATAAACTATCCTATCTGCTCATTCTCCTCGTCATTAGCGGTGCAATAATGTACTATATCCAAAGCGCAAAAAGGGGTAAGGATTATTTTATTAGGCGAATTGGCGGTTTAGATTCCATGGAAGAGGCAATTGGAAGAGCTACCGAAAAAGGGAAACCCATTCTTTTTGTTCCCGGTATTGGTGATTTGGATGATATACAAACCATCGCCAGCTTAACTATTTTAAGCCATTTGGCTCAGCGTTCTGCCGAATACGATACAGAGCTTATCGTTCCTTGCCGTTTCTCTATGGTGCTCTCAGCAGCGCGTGAAGTGGTTAAAGAAGCTTACCTAAGAGTAGGCAAACCTGATACTTACAGGGAAGATCACATTTTCTATCTTACAGACGATCAGTTCGGATATGTCGCAGGCATAGATGGAATCATGGTTCGTGAGCAACCAGCAGCCAATTTCTTCCTAGGTAGTTTTTACGCCGAGTCCCTCATCCTTGCCGAGACAGGCTATAGCACTGGGGCTATTCAAACTTCAGGCACTGCACAGGCTAGCCAACTTCCATTCTTTGTAGTTTCTTGCGATTATACATTAATTGGAGAAGAGCTATTTGCTGCCTCGGCATATCTTTCTCGTGATCCGCAGCAGTTAGGCAGCTTGAAGGGACACGATTTTGGTAAGCTGATGGTAATTATCTTAATTCTCACAGGGGTAGTTACTGAGATACTTGGTTGGCACTGGTTTAAAGCATTCTTTGAAGGGGCACAGTAATGAAGCGTAATCTACCTCTCTTTTTCGCCTTTTTTTGTGGCATCTTAGTAATAGCTTCGGAGTTTATTCCTCATCGTCCCTTCAGCATAATGATAGATACTTTGCAGAACTGGTTTATGATTATCTCTAGTTTTGCAATTATCTTAGGGCAAATCAGTTTGTTTCAATCCAATATAAGTAAGATAAAACAAAAAGAAAGCGGTTGGATATTCTATCTTGCCGGGTTAATCAGCTTTTGTGTAATGCTTATTGTAGGGTTGCTTTGGGGCACACAGGAAACTGGAGGTATATTTGGTCATGGTGCAAATGTACAAGCTTTAATAGGCTCGAAACCTTTCGATTATCTCTTTGATTTTGCCTATATGCCTTTGTCTGCCACGATGTTCTCTTTATTAGCTTTTTTCATTGCATCGGCAGCTTACCGGGCGTTTATTATCCGCAGTTTCGAATCCAACCTCTTAATGCTAACAGCAGTTATTGTTATTCTGGGAAGAACAAGCTTCGGTGGTATGCTTACAGCTTGGATACCAGAAAGCTATAGGTTTTGGCAGTTGCCCAACCTAAGCGATTTTATTATGGAGTTCCCTAATTCTGCCGCCCAGAGAGCCATCATGATAAGTGCAGCCTTAGGTATCATTGGCAGCAGTTTAAGGATTATTCTGGGCATTGAAAGATCATATTTGGGGAGCGATAAATGAGTATTGTAAACAGCTCTCAAACAGAGCGAAGAATAGTATTTCTGCTCCTTCTTATAGCGGTCGCTTTACCTCTTATCTTCCCTATTGGATGGAAAACAGGGGTTACTAACTATACAAAAATGGCATGGGAGCTAATCGAATCTACGCCAGATTCATCCGTGGTTATATTTTCTTTCGATTATGATCCATCCACCATGACGGAATTGCAGCCAATGGCTGAAGCTATGCTTGACCATGCTTTCTCTCGCAATCAAAAGATTATAATTACTGCATTATGGCCTCAGGGAATGCAAATGGCAGACCAAGCCATCAATGTGGTAAAAGCGTATCATCCTCATATCAGCTACGGGCAGGATTATGCTTTCATGGGCTATAAGGTTGCCGGAATTGTAGCCATTCAGGCGATGGGAAAGAATATGGAAGAAGTGTTCCCAGCAGACCAATCTGGAACTAAGTATAAAGACATCCCCCTGCTAAAGGAAATTAAGACTTTGAAAGATGTAAGCTATGTTAATTCACTTTCCTCCGGCACTCCGGGGATAAAGGAATGGGTTATGGCAGCGAGGGATGTTTATCACACTCCTGTTACGGGAGGCACAACCGCTGTAAGCGCACCGGGGCTTATTCCCTATGTAAACAGTCAGAGGCAATTATACGGATTGCTGGGGGGATTGAAAGCAGCCTCCGAATACGAGACATTGATAAATAGAGTTGGTTCTGCAACTGTTAAAATGGATGCCCAGTCGGTAGCTCACATGTTGATACTAATTTTCATTGCTGCAGGAAACATTAAAGCCCTAAGGGCACGCAGAAGGAGAGCCTTATGAGCCATTTTATGAGCGTATTTGGTCTGTGGGTGTCTGTGTTCTTCACATTCAGCATCTTCAGTTTTCTCTATAAAGACAATCCCTTTTACAAGCTAGCAGAGCAGATATTTGTAGGGCTTTCAGCGGCTTACTGGCTTGTTTATTTGTTCTACAGTATCATGTTGCCAAATCTGTTCACCAAGCTGATTACTGATTTTAAGGGTAATGTCATTCTGCTCATCCCTGCCGCCTTGGGAGTTATGATGTTAATGCGCCTTATTCCTAAAACTCAGTGGTTAAGCCGTTTTCCCATTGCGATTATGATTGGAACATCGGCTGGGATTAGCATGGTTCGCTATGCCAAAAGCGATCTGTTAAGCCAAATCTCTGCTACTATGATCAATCCATTTGCCGGTGAAACCACCTCAAGAATAATTGGTAACTTCCTGCTAATTATTGGTACGCTTTGTGGTGTTTACTATTTCTATTTTAGTAAAAAGCAGGAAGGGATATCTGCCGTTCCCTCTAAAATCGGCATCTGGTTTCTTATGATAAGCTTTGGCGCATCGTTTGGATACACAGTAATGGCTCGCGTATCTCTCTTAATAGGCAGGCTAGAGTTTCTATTAAAAGACTGGTTACACATCATTAATTAGGTCTATATTCACGGATAATCTTGCAATTACGTAAGCCAAGAAGATTTCCACAGTATATGCTAAAGATAAAACAACCTACATAATAAAGGAATAACTATGCTCCAATTACATCAACGCTTTGTACAAGTAGCAAAAAAACATGGTTCTAAAATAGCAGTGTATGATAAAGCAACTAATACTGATTACACTTATTCGCGCATGCTTATTGCAGCTCTTATCTTAAAAGAGCATATCGGCAAGATTAAGGGTAAGTATGTGGGAATCCTCCTCCCCACTTCGATGGGTTGCATGCTTTCGATTCTTGGCACACTGATGAACGGGAAAATACCAGTGATGATAAATTATGCCACTGGGGCAATTGATAACTCCCGCTATGCCAGAAACAAATGCCAGTTTAAAACCATTCTTACCAGCAAGAAGCTACTAGAAAAGCTTAACCTAGAGCCTATAGAGCATATGATATTTATAGAGGATATCCTTGCTGAAGTAACAACAGCAGCAAAGCTAAGGGCTGCATTTCTTTCTAAACTTCCCACGCCCGTGATTTTAAAAATGATGCACAGTGGAGATATCAACGAAGTATCTGTAATTCTTTTTACCAGCGGCAGCGAAAAGGAACCCAAAGCTGTGCAATTGTCGCATCGCAATATTCTGCATAATGTGGATGCTATACCTCAACTAATCAAGCTTGACCATACTGATGTATTTATGAGTATCCTGCCCATGTTTCATGTCTTTGGCTTAACGGTAGATTTTTGGTTACCACTGTTGTTGGGGGCATACATGGTTACCTATCCCAATCCTTTGGATTACAAGACGGTATCTGAGTTAACCCGACAATACCAAGCTACTTTTATCGCAGCCACGCCTTCATTCTTTTATGGCTATCTCCAGAAATCCAGCGAGGGGGATTTTTCCTCTATTCGTATCGCCATTTCCGGCGCAGACAAACTCCCTGACAAAGTGTATGATGGCTTTATGAAGAAACATGGCATCCCCGTATTTGAAGGATATGGTACTACAGAAACAAGTCCTGTAATATCGGCTACATTCCCTGGACTGCATAAACTTGGTAGCATCGGAAAGCCCATACCTGGAGTGCAGGTGCGAATTGTTGATGTCAAAACAGACAAAATCCTTGGCAATAATTTGGAAGGTAAGATATTAGTGAAAGGCGACCTGGTTATGGAAGGATACCTCGGAGATTTGGAAGAAACATCCCTAAGAATACGTAATGGCTGGTATGATACTGGTGACATTGGCTTAGTTGATGATGATGGCTTTATGTGGCACAAGGGAAGGCTGAAACGGTTTGTGAAAGTTGGCGGAGAAATGGTCTCTCTTGTTAAAGTGGAAGATGTGCTTAGCCGCCTTTTACCAGATAATGTTATCTGTTGCGTGGTAGATGTTCCCAATCTTACAAAAGGAGCTGATGTTGTGGCAGCAGTCGCTACTGGCGATTTTGATATGCATAAGGTTTTGAAACAATTAAAGAAAGAACTCCCTTCCATAGCTGTGCCACGTCAATTTTATGTTATAGAAGATATTCCCATGATGGCAAGCGGTAAGGTTAATTTCCGCGCTGTAGAAACTATCTGCCGCCAAAAGAGCAATAATGGGGATAAGTAACCAGCCATCTTTCGATGAATACTGTTTCACACAAATTCCAGAAATAGTATCCCTACTAAAGCGAATTGCTAAAGTAGCTTCTGTACTGCATGCTCATGGATGGGCTGAAGCTAATGCGGGTAACCTATCTATTCGAATTGGCAGCATAGTAAAACCACGCCTTAAGCAAATAGGTATAGATTGGGCAGAAAGTGAATTATATCTTGTTTCAAAATCTGGAAGCCGATTTCGCGATATTGCAGACGAACCAGCCAGTGGCTTGATGCTGGTGAAGGTCTCCGATATTGAAGAATACTTTCCCGCTATTGCAAAACCAACATCAGAATGGAATTGCCACCGCTTGATACATAAAAGTGATTTAACTACCTCATACCCCTGTATTCTGCACACGCATCCCACTGAGATCATTGCATTGTCGCAAACAGCTCTTTACAGAGACGAAAAAGCACTCAACAGTCATCTTGCCCAACTTCTACCTGAATTGCCCTTATACCTGCCAAATGGAATTGCTACTACCAATTACCAAAAGCCGGGCAGTAAGGAATTGGCAGAATTAAGCTGCCGAAAGTTTGGCGATAAGCAAGCCCTTATTTGGGAAGGGCATGGCTTGCTTTGTAGGGCAGAAAGTATTGATGAAGCTCTGGATTACGTTGAAATAGTTAACAAAGCTGCTAAACTACATTTTCTTGTCGGGAGTTGCTAAAGTCAATAGAAATTGGAGAGACTAAGCAGAAAGATTTTAACTCAACCAATTGGATATCCCCTCAGTAACGCCGCCATCCTTCGCTGTAGTCCTTAACGCCTTTGAAGATACATACTTATGGTTGTTTACATTGGCGTCTGCGACTCCAGACTCACTCCCCCCTTCTGTTTTTCTCTTTTTTTCACTCTGCTTTGTTATGCTCATGCAGCAATCTTTGGTGTTACTGAGGAATTTCCTGCGTGATTCCCTCGCTTTCACGTGGGAATCACGTGGGGATCACGTGGGGATCACCTGAGATTTCAGCAAGTGGCGAAGAAGCCCATAAGCAGCAGAGGAGTGCTGCTCTACAGCAAAATTAGCGGTTTGTTGTGATTATTCTTGACGGGATATGCAGGATGTGAAATATGTTATTTGAATATAGGAAGACTTAAGGACATAGGAAAGAAATGGAAAATAAAGAGACTACTATCGAAGGCACTAGCGAGAGCAAGCCAGTTTCGAACTTTATACGTTTTATTATAGATAAAGATCTGGAGAGCGGAAAGCACAGCGGAATTGTTACCCGTTTCCCGCCTGAACCAAACGGATATTTGCACATTGGTCACGCCAAATCAATATGTCTTAATTTTGGTTTAGCGCGTGATTACAAGGGACGTTGCCACCTTCGTTTCGACGATACTAATCCTGTGAAAGAAGATGTGGAATACGTAGATTCGATTATGGATGATGTTCGCTGGCTGGGTTTTGATTGGAACGAACACCTGTACTATGCATCAGACTACTTTGAAGAGCTTTACGGTTTTGCAGAAGACCTTATCCTACAAGGCAAAGCCTTTGTTTGCGACCTAAGTTTTGAAGAACTGCGTACCTACCGCGGGACATTAACTGTTCCAGGCAAGAATAGTCCTTATCGCGAAAGAAGTGTGGAAGAAAACTTAAAGCTGTTTCGTGCCATGCGCGACGGTGAATTTCCTGATGGCAGCAGAAGTTTAAGGGCTAGAATAGACATGAACTCACCCAACCTAAATATGCGTGACCCTGTGATTTACAGAATAAAGAAAACACATCATCACCGCACCGGTAGCGATTGGCAAATCTACCCGATGTACGATTACACGCATTGCATTTCCGATGCTCTGGAAGGGATTACCCATTCCATCTGCACGCTGGAATTTGAAGACCACCGTCCCCTATACGATTGGTTTTTAGACCAGTTGTCCGTCCCTTGCCATCCCCAGCAAATTGAGTTTGCCCGCCTGAATCTATCCTATACGGTGATGAGTAAACGCCTTTTATTAGAGCTGGTTACTACGGGCTTGGTGAAGGGATGGGATGACCCGCGTATGCCTACAATCGCCGGAATGAGAAGGCGCGGGTTTACCGCCTCTGCAATACGTGAATTTGCCGATAGAATAGGTGTGGCTAAAGCAAGCTCGATGGTGGATGATGAACTTCTTATGTTCTGTGTACGCGAAGACCTGAATAAATCTGCCACTCGTGTTATGGCTGTGTTGAACCCCGTTAAGCTTACCATTACTAACTATCCCAAGGATAAGGTTGAAGAACTGGAAGCCGATAACAACCCCGGAGATGAGAATGCTGGTAAACGCTTGCTTAAGTTTTCCCCTAATCTATACATTGAAAGAGACGACTTTAGCGAAAATCCGCCTAAAGGCTGGTTTCGCTTAGGTTTGAATAACGAAGTGCGGCTAAAACATGCTTACTATATCAAATGCTACGAAGCCCTTAAAGACGAAAATGGTGAGATAGTAGAGTTACTTTGCACTTATGACCCCGAATCCAAGGGTGGCGGAACTGCCGACGGACGCAAGGTTAAAGGAACTCTGCATTGGGTTTCCGCACCACATGCAGTACCAGTGGAACTACGTTTATATGATAGGCTTTTCACTATGCCTGATATGAGCGATATTGAAGAGGGTAAAACATACAAGGACTACCTTAACCCAGAATCGCTAATATTAAACAAGCACGCTATGGCAGAAGCTTCGCTGCAAGATGTAAAAGTGGGAGAGTGTTTCCAATTCCTAAGACAAGGTTATTTTAGCGTGGATGCCGATAGCAAGCCTGAAAAACCTGTTTTTAACAGAATAATCACACTTAAAGATAGATGGCTTGCGAAAGCCGGTAAATAATAAAATATACCAAAAAGGAGGCTAAAATGACTTATAAGGTTGTTTTAATCAAAATTGACCATCGCAGCACAGAGGCTAGCGTAGTTCAGGATATTCTAACTCAGTACGGATGCAACATCAAAGTTCGCTTGGGTTTGCATGAAGTTTCCAAAGAGTTCTGCGCCAATGACGGCTTGATTGTTTTGGAAGTAGAAGGAAAGCAAGACGAGCTAACCGCCATGTTGACTGCACTGAAAGCAGTTAATTATGTACAGGCACAGATTGTAGAAATGTAAATTACTTCCAGCGATATCTACCCAATGTTCCCCGCAACGCATAGTATATGAATTGTGCGGGAAACACAAGTATTTGTAACGGATATAGGACACCGAGCTTTATTCTGCCGATTAGTTTTAAATGACGAAGGCTGAAGATAAGCTCGGTGGCTGTTTTTAGCCCCAAACTTAAGCTTGGCAAAGCTGTCGCCTTACCCATCAATAGCTGCCATAAACTGCGGTAAAACAGGCAAAAATAGACAAACACAAATGCGGACAATCCCTTTAGCCACCAAGGATGTAACAAGAACTTCGATGCCCGGCGTATATTAGTGTTGTGATGCTTTTTTACATCCGTGCCATCGATGGAACACACTTGCATTTGCACAGAAGGATTGTAGGCTCCCCTGTTAAGCTGTGGCATCATCTTCATAAGTAGTAGGTCATCATCACCGGATAGTAGGTGCCCAATACCATCAAAACCACCTGATTCGTTAAATAAACGCTTGCGGTAAACCATATTACAGGCACTGCTAGTAAAGGGAATATGATAGTAAAGACCAGCAGCCGCCAGAGCGTAATAAACGCTACGCTCAAAGTTCTTCAGCCTGAATATGCCGCTTTCGGGTTTGTACTTCATCAGCGAATAGGCTAAGAGGTAATCTACATCTTCCGTCATACTGCGGTTTATCTCGCTCAACCAGGTGGGAGGAACTATGCAATCTGCATCTGTGAAGGCAAAGATATCATTAGCCGCCATATCAATCCCCTGCTGCAAGGCTGCTTTTTTTCCCACCAGAGGGGGAGTATCGTGATAGAAGTGGATAACTTTCAGTTTGGGGAAGATGGTCTGCGTATCAAGATATGCTCTGCTGCCATCATCGGAATGATCATTGATGAGAATAATCTCATAGCACTCTTGGGGATAGCACAGCTCATTTAGGGATTTCAACAAGCGGGGCAAATTACTTAGTTCGTTTCTGGCAGCGATAATGATAGATATAGGCTGGTGCTTATCTGGTATAACCTTGCTTTTGCTTTCTTTGCCTATAGCTTGCACTCCCCTATCCAGCCACAGCATGAAAAGCGAGTATAGAGCAGTGAAAACAGTAAACAACAGATTCATTAGCTAACTAAGCCAGAACAGAATCGGTAACCTCAATAAACTTGGCAATCTCCGGGCTTTCTGCTTTTACATCATCTATTGTACGGCGTTGGATATGAACCTGCGTGGGGCTTTCTTTCTGAATCAGCTTCAATTCCAGAGTAATGCTTTGATTAAAGAGATCGGATAGAACTGCTTGGATACGCTCCATATTGTTCTTGATGGTAGCAAGATTTGTTTGCGTATCCAGAGTGATAATCAGGGTATTTGCTTTTGCCTCTTTACTCAAGGCTTTTTCCAGAGCTACTGAACACATATTACTGCTCTTCTTTGCTCTGGCAACAACCCTATTCCACAGCTTATTCAGGTTTTCTTGATTGAAATCCAGTTTACTAAACTCCGGTTCTTCTTCATATACAGGCTCTGGCTTATAGGCAGGCTTAGCTGCCTGTGGGGATGGTTTAGTGGGGTTAACAGGCTTAGCCTGAGGACTGGGACTAGCTACACCGAACGATAGCTTGTTTATCAGGCTGGAAATATCCTCCATTTCGTCCATCTTACATAGCTTAATCATCAAAGCTTCCAGTATCAGATAGGGATTTGAGCTGGTTTTCAAGTCTGTTTTGCAGGCAATAAGATAGCTCATCATATACAACAGCTTGTTTTGGGGATACAGCTCTCCTAATTCATCGAAGAAAGGCAGTTCATCAGAGCTTATATCTCTTATTTCCACTCCCAACTTACGCAAGATAAGCACGCGGAGAAACTCCAGCATATTAGTAATGAACTCGTGCAAATCAGTGCCTTGTTCAAAGACCTGATGCAATTCGCCAATCAATCCCTTAGCATCTTTGGCATTGATTAGCTGCATAAACTGGTAATATAGTTGGTTCGGGATAAGCCCAAAGATTTGGCGAACCTTATCGATAGTAATATTATCCATACAGTAGGATATTGCCTGATCTAACAACGAAAGCGCATCACGCAATCCGCCATCTGCCTTACGAGCTATCAGATAAAGAGATTCGTTATCTATCTTGATATTTTCGGCAATGCTAAGTTCTTTTAGCCTTGTTACTATTGCCTCTATAGGAATGCGTTTGAAATCGTATCTCTGACACCTGGAAATGATAGTAGCCAATACTTTTTGTGGTTCGGTGGTAGCAAAGATGAATATTACATTATCCGGTGGCTCTTCCAGCGTTTTAAGCAGCGCATTGAAGGCATTCTTGGACAGCATGTGCACTTCATCAATGATATAAATCTTAAACTTGGAAGCACTGGGCGCATATAGCAACTCACGCTGTAACTCTCGAATATCATCTACACCGGTGTTTGAGGCACCATCTATTTCTATTACATCCGTGGACGTACCTGTAGTTATCTCCACGCAATTTGAGCAGATATTACAGGGGCTTATGGTGGGTCCATGCACACAATTCAAGCTTTTTGCCATGATTCGTGCCAGCGAGGTCTTCCCCACTCCACGAGGTCCGGTAAACAAATATGCATGGGCAATGCGTGCTGATGATATCGCAGATTGCAGAATCTCTGTTACGTGATCCTGAGCGTACACTTCTTTAAAGCTTTGCGGTCGGTATTTTCTGGCTAATACTATATAACTCATCTATACTCCCAAGCCATCATTTTTTATACTCTTTATTTGGGCAAGCATTTTCTGCTGGGCAGGATAAGCTACTCTACGGCTGAGTCTGGAGTCGTTGCCACAACAGCATACTTTAACTATCCAATTAGTTACACTGGGGCAAGGACTACCGCGATGGATAGCGAGAATATACACGCTTGTAAGTTCACACGCCTCGTGTGAAAACAGCCGAGGGCGGCTGTTGTTACCGGTTGCAGGACTACAGTCTTGCTAAAACATTGTTTTACAAAAAGTAAAAAAGAGCCGTTCTTAATCTCTAGCTATGCAACTCAAACTATCCATTTGTTTCACCTTTCCACCCTTCCACTCTTCCACCCTTCCACTCTTCCACTCTTCCACCCTTCCACCCTTCCACCCTTCCACCCTTCCACCCTTCCACTCTTCCACCCTTCCACCCTCAGCAGCATTGGAATGCTGCTCTACATCATACATCTCGACTCCTCGACTTTCTAACACATAAACACTCTATACACATATCAAAGAATAAAAGCTTCTATAATGTAAGGGGGACAAATCTGAGATTTTGGGACAGAATTGCGATTTATATTTCCAAAGCTAAGAATTCATGTTCCTAAGAAACAATATATCAAGTAGCGAAATATTTAGCATTTATAACTTGACATAATTTGCTTAGAGATTTCCAATGCGCTTGAAGGTTTTTAAGAGATGGATTCCTATTACATAATGACATGAAGCAAAGCCAAGAACAAGCTACATTGTAGAGCAGGATTCCGATCCTGCTGAACGCCAAGAGGCAAGTTTCATTGTAGAGCAGGATTCCAATCCTGCTGAAGAGTAACTGTTAAAGCAGAGTTCTTTTTTTAACACAGAGAGAAGCAGAGAAAAACAGAGAATAGCAGAGATATTTGTTTAACAAAAAAGTAGAATGCCATGATAAACATAGCAAGCAACATCCAGTTGTTACTAAACAAAAAGAAAGTCAAGTGAGAAATATGCAAGCTGCTGCTCGTGTATTTTATCGAAGGCAAAACTTATAAAGAAGGAGGAACAATGCGTATCAAGCTAATCTTGTTTTTGGCACTGATGGTAACAAGCAGTGCTTTAGCTGCCCAAGCTAATTACCTGAATGTAATGACTTACATGAGTGGTGAATTTGGAGGCTGCGAGTTTGGAGAATCTATAGCCAGCCTTGATTTTAATGGAGATGGTTATATGGACTTGGTAGTTTCATCAGGTGCATGGAATCCCAATCTGACCTTTGCCGATCAAAATCGCTGGGGTAAGCTGTATTTCTACTGGGGAGGTCCCAATTTCGATAACATCCCAGATTTTGTTATCCCTGGTGCTTACAATTGGCAGATGGGGCCAGGTACTGGTGTTGTTAACGCCGGGGATATGAATGGCGATGGTATCGACGATCTTATCTTGGTTCAGAGATCATCCAGTTATAACAGGCTTGTTACTCTGTATTTTGGCAGATTGAATCCTCAACCTGAGCCTGATGTGGTACTTACTTATGAATATCCCTATTATTCAGTTGGGGGTGTGATATCACTAGGAGATATAAATGATGATGAAAGATCTGATGTATGTTTAATGACTGGAGAAGATTCAGGTAACTTGAGGATCATGCAGGTCTGGAAAGATATTATGGAACAACCTATACCATTCATAAGCACTTTGAACGGACAGAGGTTAACCCGTTTATGCGGAATCGGTGACGTAAACAATGATGGCTTTGATGACACTCTCTTACACATCCCGAATAATCCCTCAGGAGAGACCCATAATCGCCTGGTTCTCTATTATGGTAGCCCCAATTTCCCTGAGACAGATAGCCTGACCATCTGCGAGGATTCCAACGCTATTATCAAATCATGGTCTTGCCCCCTTGGAGATGTGAATGGAGACGGGTACGACGATTTCACGGCTGGCAGTCTGATATATGATTATACCCAGCATTTATGGCTGGGTGGAGAGGTGCTTACGGAGAACTGGAGCCTTGACCTTTCGGGAGACAACAATGGATTACCCCACCAAATAAGCGAAAGAGGCAGCGGTTATCCTATGGTGCATGGAGACCTGAATGGAGATGGCTATCAGGATGTGATAGGCTTTGATAGTGAAGCAGGGTACTATAGCGGTTATCTATATCTGTGGATGGGTAGCCCTGCCATGAACGGAACACTGGATTTTGTAAGTCTGGGAATTACAGGCTACGATAGCATGAATTATGGCTGGTCAAAGGCGACTGGTGACTTTAATGCCGATGGCTATTGCGATGTGGCGGTTGGTGCCCCCTGGTGGGGACCACTCAGCAATCATAACTCAACGGGAAGGGTCTATATCATGGCTGGCAATGCCGATTTACATGAGACAACGGTTGCTAATGAGGACGTGCTTATCCCCGCTTTAGGTTCAAATTTGTGGCAAATTGAAGTCTATCCCAATCCCGTAACCATTCAGGATACAGGATTCAGCATCATATTCAAGGGCACTGGATACAAAGACACAGCTAACTATCACTTGGATATGTATAACATAAAAGGACAGAAATTGTTATCGCAAGCCATACATACGGAAGACATAAAAGACGGTAGTCTGAATCTTGAGTCTGACAAATTGCCAAAGGGAGTACTCATCATATCCATTTCAAAAGATGGTATTCAGCTAAGCACACGGAAATTAACCAATTACTAAAAGGAGTTTAAGATGTTAAACACGCAGATGAAATTCGGTTTATGTGCTGCCTTCGCGATATTTCTCTCTTTACTTGGAGCAGTAAGTTTTGAAGAGTATCCCTTAGGATGTTATACGCTTATGTCCAATAGAGAAAGTGGGAATGCCTATACAGAGATTGAAAGAGCACAAATCTTAGAATTGATAAGTGGCATGGGCTACAATGTTGCTCAAATAGATAATAGAGATGGGGATTACACTTATACAGATGGTGCGCCGGTATCAGCCTTAAGCAGCTTCTATCCCAATGGCTTCACACCCAATACAACGGCTACCACAGATGCCTCTGGAGTATGGAGCGGGCAGATATGGGTTGCCACCGAAGAAGGTGAATATGATATAATAGTGGATATTGGCAGCCCCACTACACCAGATGGATTAATTCATTATGCCTTCAGTGGTGCTGACGTAATGGATGGCTTTGATGGCAGAACTGAACCGGGATTTATGGTGAAGGACATAAATATAGATGTGGTGATGGCTATGGTTGTTTTGGCAGCTCAAAGCAAAGCCCTACAATCAAAGAAATAAAGCTTGCCACTTCTGCAGAGTTAATAATCCTTGTAAATGGGTTTCTAGCTATGCGGATTAGCAGTGTAAACATACAATAGCAGAGCTTTGGCAAGCTCTGACTACAGTGGATTGGCAGTGTAACACATAGAGAGTATATGGCGTTAGCTAAATGGCTAACATGGTAACAAAACAACGATAGGCAAAAGGAGATAAGCAAATGAAAACAAGAGTATTTCTAGCAATCCTGCTACTAGTGGTAGTAGCCATATTGTATTGCAGCGATGATCCCAACGAGAATGCGGAGTATCAGCGTAAAACCAGAGAACTAAAAGCACTCTCTGAAAGATTCAAGGCAGAAACGGGGTTTGAGGGTGATATTAGTTACAATCTACAGAAAGCGAAATTTTCCATACTTCATGGGACATTTTATAATATCCAATTGAAAGACCCTCAAAATGAGGAATTAGCTGAACGCGCACTCGATCAAGTGATGCTAACGATGTCTCCCTTCACATCAGCTCGTGAAGGTCAACTTTTCCCCCTAAATATCGAAAGTAACCAATCTGCGGTATCAAAGAAATGGGAGCAAAGGGTTAATGGTTATGGCGTTTATCCAGGGGGATATATACGGATAGCTTACAACATCTCAACTAATGAGTTTGTTATCTCTGATGCTACAGCAGATATACCCAATACACCGATTCCCATAAACATCAGTAAAGATGATGCTAAAGAGATTATGATCAATGAATATAAAAAGTCAGAGTTCTATAATGGACGTATAAGGGGGAGTTCCCAAGAACCAAGTATTGGCTATCACAGAATTTCAACAGTTGGAGATCCAACGCCATATAGATTATTTTGGTCAATGATGTTTTTTCAGGTTTCTTACAGTATTGATGCAGAAACTTTAGAAATATACCAATACGAAAATACTATGAAATACTATAATTATTCAGTAAAAGGCAAAACGTACAAGCCAACTATTAGCGGGTTAGTGTTTGATCCTACGACCCCTCCTATATCACCGTTAAAGGCTATACATGTTGAGAATGGCAGTGAAGCTGATTATACTGATCTTAATGGGATCATCCAATTATCTTCTGTTCCCCAAGACAATTTTACAGTAAGCTTGGAAAGCGAAAGATGGGACATTAGGTCAATTTATTGTGGCACAAACGCGTTAAACGTACACTACTATACAGAAATCGATTCGATGAACTACGAGACCATTATCCAGGACACTATAGATACCCAAGATTTACTTAATCCAACAGATCCCTCCTTGTATGCTGCAAACATTTACTATCATCTCCAGAAAATAGACAGTGTCTTTACAAATCTAAGCTCTTCATTCTCAGATGTAAACTATCCAGTTATTTTCAATGATAATGAAGCTTTGCCAGCAAATGACTGGGGAGGAATTTTTGAAGTTAATCTTAATACTGGTGCACTAGCAATCCATTACCAAAATGGATACAACCCATACATAATAATGCATGAATTATCTCATTTCTTCACCTACAACCGAATGAATAATGCAACATTTGCCTCAACAATGGGTAATGACGCAATGGACGAAGCATTCGCAGAATATTGGTTGGGAAAAGGTCTTGATACCAACAGCTTTATTCGGAATTATGATGGGAATTCAATTGCGATTGATTTGCTCGACATTTATAATGTTCAGTCTTCTTCAATCTATAACCCCCAAGGATTGCCTCTAAACGAAGATTTCTATTCGTGGTATTATTGTGGTATGCCTATTGCAGCAGTTTGGGATAATATCCGAGTGAGTCTCTGGTTTGATAATTTCGACAGTAAATTGCTTGAAGCTTTAGAGGCTGTCATAGAGGATGATCAAGATAAACACAAGCCAAGATATTTTTTTAACCTACTTATGCAAAATGCAAATACTGCAACCCAGAATATAATTAAAGATGCTTACAACAGCCGTGGCTTGCATTTCTATCCCACGGTGGAGAGTTATAGTTCCGGGCAGAAAGGCAGGAACATCTTTGGGCTTAATGATCCTGTGAACGTGAAGGTAACTAATTGCCCCCAGAATACCCGGATAAATATCTATGTGGTAAAACACGGGGATTACACTTATACAGATGGTGCACCTATATCATCCTTAAGCAGCTTCTATCCCAATGGCTTTTCACCCAATACAACGGCTACCACAGATGCCTCCGGAGATTGGGACGGGCAAATATGGGTAGCCACCGAAGAGGGTGAATATGACATAATAGTGGATATTGGCAGCCCCACTACACCAGATGATACAATCCACTTTGCCTTCAGTGCTGCTGACGTAATGGATGGCTTTGATGGCAGAACCGAACCGGGATTTATGGTGAAGGACAATGGCATTGATGTAGTTGTGGCAATTGATGCATCCCCCTCAATCAAAAAGCCATTGCTTCTATCACAATGAAACTAACGTTTCTGTAAAGGCTGTAATCTATGCTAATGGGTTACCACCTTTGTTGAAACAGCTA
Organism: Candidatus Cloacimonadota bacterium; assembly: GCA_028681035.1. Next base: position 23,639 of record JAQUJJ010000001.1, on the reverse strand, counting down.
GTGATACCAAGGAATTGAATTTTACCTACCCATTGTTTTTAGAGATATCAATTGTAATGGGTACCCTCATTAAAGCCCGTGAGGGCGACATCCGATACCGACGGGTTCGGAATGCCGAAGGCATGGAGACCCTCGTAACATGAACCTACGATTTAGCCCCTTGGGGCGACACAATCTACCATCAATATTGTATAGATTGCGCAACATGGGTTTTTTGAATATTTCTAAACGACCGATAATATATCAAATGGCATTATATGTCGCCCAATGGGGCTAAACTGATTCTTGCATTTGTCGAGGGTCTTCACATTGCTATCCGCAATGCTGCGAACCCGTCGCTATCGGATGTCGCCCTAACGGGCTCAGGCTGTTGACAAAGTCCCGCAGGGACGAAATATCTTAGCCTGGGGTGTAGCGAAGCGAAACCCCAGGTCAGCATTAAGAGAGATATAAAGCCCTTTTGGGGCGACATATATAACATTATAGCAATGTGTTACCAATTATTGTGTCACCCCCATGTGGTTTGTTTGATACTCCTATTCATACCTGAGGTTCACACCTCAGGCTAAAGTATTCCACCTCTATCGAGGTTTGTCAACAGCCAGCTTTGTTGATCAAGACCCGAAACCGGAAGAAATAGGATATGTAAACTAAAGGACTGATAAACAAAGAGTTAAGGAGTTAAAAGAACCTTAGAGTGGGACGCCTGTACTGGAACAACAGGTGTCCCGTTTGTTAACGCAGGCAAGATGCCTGCTACTCCAGCATAGGCAAGATGCCTGCTGCTCCAGTATCGCAACTTTCATTCACTTTTGCAGAGTTAGCTTTGTTGTTGGTGCTTGTCCATTTTTTCAGGAGCTGCGTGTTTTCTTCTGGACAGAATCTCCCCCCGCTAAAAAGATTGGTTAAAAGAAATATTAGTCTCTTCCAACAATATGGAGGTTCAAATGAAACTGGAAGGAAAAGTTGTTATTGCTCAAGGTGGCGGACCCACCGCAGTAATCAATCAATCGTTGGTTGGAGCTGCTTTGGAAGCCCGAAAATTCAACCAAGTAACAAGAGTTTATGGTGCTTTATACGGAGTTCAAGGCATTGTTAATGAGGATTTTGTTGATCTTACTCAGGAAACCACCCACAATCTGGAACAAGTGGCAGACACCCCCTCTTCAGCGCTACTCTCCACAAGAGATAAGCCAGACGAAAAGTATTGCAAAGAAATCTTCAAGGTTTTAAAAGCTCATGATGTGCGCTATTTCTTCTATATCGGCGGTAACGACTCAGCAGATACAGTAAGGATAGTAAACGAACAAGCCGATCAAGCAGATTATGAATTTCGTGCCATCCACATCCCCAAAACCATAGATAACGATTTGGTGTTAAGTGACCATACTCCCGGCTTTGGCTCTGCGGCTCGTTTTGTAGCTTCCGCTTTTACGGGAGTAAACTTGGATAACCGCGCCCTACCCGGTGTTTATATCGGAGTGGTGATGGGGCGTCACGCAGGTTTTTTAACCGCTGCATCTGCCTTAGCACAAAAGTATCCTGATGATGGACCGCACTTAATTTACATGCCCGAGCGTCCCTTCCATAGAGCTAGCTTTCTTAAAGATGTACTGCGTGTTTACAAACAATATGGCAAGTGTGTAGTCGCTGTTTCTGAAGGAATTGTGGACGAAAAGGGAATCCCCATTATCAGCAAACTATCCCAAAATATCGAGAAAGACGCCCACGGCAATGTACAGCTATCTGGAACAGGCATGCTTGGCGACCTTTTATGCGACCTGATACGAAGCAAACTTAAGATAAAGCGAGTGCGGAGTGATACTTTCGGTTATCTGCAACGTTCTTTTATGGGATGCGTGTCTGATGTAGACCAGCGCGAAGCCAGAGAGGTGGGCGAACGCGCTGCTCATTATGCCATTTGGTATAATATGGACGGCTCCATCTCTATCCAAAGATCGGGGTATTACTCGGTGAATTACCAGCTTGAAAAACTTAGCGATATAGCCGGCAAAACCAAACTTATGCCAGATGAATACATAAACGCTACCGGCAATGGTATCACCGACGACTTCCGTTTTTATCTGCGCCCTTTGCTTGGCTCAGGATTTCCTGTAGCTCACAGGCTGCGTGCGCCTAAAGTAGCAAAGCTATTGGACGGGAAATAGCTATTATCTGCTTTTAATGTAGCAGTGATTTTGACTTATTAAGCGGCGACTATATCTTCGTGATAGAACGCTGATATTTACACATTCGCCGCTTTATGAGTTAAAATGTTAAACATGCGGTTTTTTTCTATTTTAACTCCCCTTATTGGGCTGCCAATCTCCGAATTGGCAGAGACAGTGAAACTGTCTGAAAAGCATCCTGCGGATGCTGTGGCAAATCGTAGTTTGCCACCCCATTCACCAGCTTCTTCCTTGCTTGCATTGCCCTATCATTGCCCACCCAATGCCCACAATAAGGGCAATGAGTGGGCAATGTTAGGGAAATGCTTGTAAGAGTGCTGTTAAAACCTATCATCTGCATTGTGATTCCATTGTTACTTTTCAAAATATCAATAAATAGCTCTCGTTTGCATCTTTCTTCACTTGACACAAAAATGCCATTTATTATAGTGGGTAAAAATAACAAAATACTACATGGAGGAACCAAATGACCATTCATGAATTCATGGCAAAGGTCGCTGCCAAGAACCCGGGTGAACCGGAATTCTTGCAAGCTGTTAAAGAAGTTGTCGAAACTGTATGGGATGTTTACGAAAGTAATCCCCGTTTTGTGAAGGCAAATATCCTCGATCGTATCGTCGAACCTGAAAGATCCATTATCTTCCGCGTCCCGTGGATGGACGATAAAGGTGAAGTGCATGTTAATCGCGGCTATCGTGTCCAGTTTAACAGTGCTATAGGTCCTTACAAAGGTGGCTTACGCTTTCACCCCAGTGTGAACTTATCCATCTTAAAGTTCTTAGGATTTGAACAAATCTTTAAGAATAGCCTAACAACTCTGCCTATGGGCGGAGGAAAAGGTGGTTCAGATTTTGACGCCAAAGGTAAATCCGATGCAGAAATTATGCGTTTTTGCCAATCCTTCATGGCTGAATTATTCCGTTACATTGGTCCCAATACAGATGTTCCCGCCGGTGATATCGGCGTGGGCGGTCGAGAAATTGGCTATATGTACGGGATGTATAAGAAACTGAAGAACGAATTTACTGGCGTTTTAACCGGCAAAGGCAGAAATTGGGGCGGAAGCCTCATCCGTCCAGAAGCTACCGGCTTTGGTATCATCTATTTTACCGAAGAAATGCTGAAAAGCCACGGCACCAATTTTAAAGGCAAAAGAGTAGCTCTCTCTGGCTTCGGCAACGTTGCTTGGGGCGCAGCTCAGAAAGTAAATGAATTGGGTGGCAAATTAGTTACCATTTCTGGTCCTGATGGCTATATCTTGGACGAAGAAGGCATTAGCGGCGAAAAAGTAGAATATCTGCTGGAGCTTCGTGCTTCCAATAATGACCGTGTTAGCGATTATGCCAAAGTGTATCCCAATGCCAAGTTCTTCCCCGGCAAACGCCCATGGGAAGTGAAAGTGGATGTGGCAATACCTTGCGCCACACAAAACGAACTTGATGTTAACGATGCCAAATCCATTATCGCTAATGGCACTATGTGCGTAACTGAAGGCGCCAATATGCCTTGCACACCCGAAGCAGTTGGAATATTCCAAAATGCCAAGATTCTTTTCGCACCCGGCAAAGCTGCTAACGCAGGTGGAGTCGCTACCAGTGGCTTGGAAATGACCCAGAACTCCATGCGCCTGAACTGGAACAGAGACGAAGTGGACGAAAAACTTCACGAAATCATGCGTAACATTCATACTGCCTGCTATACCAATGGCAAGCAAGCCGATGGCTATGTAAACTACGTTAAAGGAGCCAATATTGCTGGTTTCTTAAAAGTAGCCAACGCCATGTGCGACATGGGTGTCGTGTAAATACCTAAAAACATAACTTCAATATGCCTGCTCCAACTCTGGAGCAGGTATTTTTCTTGTATCACGAAAATTATCCTTGCACTTGGACTACAAATTGCATATTCTTTCTCTAACGACATTTAACAATAAAAGGATAGTGCTATGAAGAAAACATTGCTCATTATTATAATCCTGTTGGGAATACTTTCAGGATTGAACTCAGTACCACGGGAACTCGTGGTGGTTGAAATCGCCACTGGAACCTGGTGTCAGCATTGCCCCGGAGCATCAATGGGTGCACATGACTTGCTAACTAATGGAATCGCAGTAGCTGTAGTTAAAAACCACAACCAAGATTCTTTTGCCAATACCGCATCTAACGCCAGAAACAACTACTATGCAGTTAACGGCTACCCAACCTCCCTATTTGATGGTTTAAACCGATACTCAGGTGGCAGTAATACTCAGTCTCTATACTCTACATTTTTGCCGCGTGTGAACGCTCGTTTAGCTGTTCCATCTCATTACACCATCAACGCATCTGGTGCGCACACTGGCAACAATTACATGGTTGTGGTTAACATAGATAAACCAGAGGAAGATACCAATACTAATGTTGTGCTACATTCTGCATTAACTCAATCTAACATTGCTATGAATTGGCAGGGGCAAACTCAAGTAAACAATGCTATGAGGCTGATGGCTCCTGATCACAATGGAACTCCGGTAGATTTGGCAACAGGAGAACAAACTTCGATACCCTTGAACTTTACGATTCAGTCTTCCTGGCCCGTGCAAAATTTAGAATTGGTTCTTTGGTTACAAAACACGGTTACTAAAGAAATACTGCAAGGCAAGAAATATGCGTTAAACGCAATAGCTGCCGGAGCTTCTGTACAAACAGACTTTATGATGTTCCCATATATTTCGGTAAACTCCACTACAACAAAACAGCTAGTTTTGGCAAACTATAGCAGCTCTACAGTTACCGGCAATATTAACATAGATAACCCGGTATTCACAAGTAGTGCAACTAACTTTTCCATTCCCCCCACATCAATCCAAATTGTGGAGATTGGCTTTAACCCAACTCAGGCACTATCCTATGAAGGCTTTATGACTGTTACCGGAAACTTTATGGATAGCCAGGAATTCCTCGTTATTCTAAACGGGATGGCATTTACAAACACGGCACCAACTGCCAGCGAAGTAGTTCAAACAGGGATACCTGTTCTGCATCAGACATTAAACGGTGGCTATGTTTTTACCGATCCGGAAAACCATGACGAGGGCAGTTCTTTGATGAAGTGGTATCAAATAATTGATGGAACTCCAATTTTGATTAACGGAGCAAATGAACTCGATTACCAGATTACTGTAAACGATGTTGGAGCTAATATCGCTTTTGAAGTAACACCTGTTGATATTCATGGCTTTGCCGGAACACCTGTAATGTCCTCTCCCAGTGCAGTAGTTATCGACCTTCCCATCCCGCAGAACTTTAACGCAGTTGTTGATCCCCCCAACACTGTAATATGCACTTGGCAAAAGCCACAATACTATGATACACGTGGTTTACTGGGATATAAATTGTATAGGAACGATCTCAATGTGGCTACAATTACCAATCCCAACACACTTACTTTCACAGATACTTTCTTGGATGATGGAACTTATGAATACAAGATTTGTTCAATGTTTCAAAACCCTTATTATCTCTCGGATCCCAGCCCAGTTGTTACCGTTATTGTTGGCAATACTGCCAATGATGATGAAATCGCCAGCTTAGAACAGAAGATAAGTGTGAACCCCAATCCATTCAGCACAAATACTACTTTTAGCGTTTCTTTAAAAGCTATTCAACCAACTAGTTTGAATATCTACAATGTAAAGGGACAGTTAGTAAGGAGTTTGCTAGTATCCCCCAATTCTAAAGGAACAGCAACTGTGAAATGGGATGGTAAAACTGATAATGGACTTACAGCCATGAACGGAATCTACTTCTATAGTATAGGTAGTGGTAATGACCGTTTAACCGGCAAACTAATGATCGTTAAATAGCTTGCCAGCTATTCTGTATCTTCTGTAGCCTAGATTATGTTCATTCGAGACAGGTTATTGTGAGGATGTTTTCTTTTAGCAGTAAATGGGAGCTAGCATCTTTTAATTTTATCATCAAGATGCTAGCTGGAAGAATTAACCATCGCAAAAGATAAAACTAAGCTACTACTTTAATTTTGGCACGAAGCAAGCCGACAGATTTGTTTGAATCATTCTCTGCTTGACAGAAACTGCCACTTCAAATGTTATGCGCAGAGAAATGAAGCCGCATGCTTCTGCCTTACTACCTGATGTGTTCGTAAGGCTATGAAACATAGACATAAAGATAAAATGTTACTGTGAAGCAGGCGGAATTCTTTAGATGAGAATGCCGCCTGTTTCATTTCCGGTAAGAAGGAGGTTCTTATAATCCGGATCAAAAAGGGTAAAGCCAGAACCAAGGAAGTGGTTCCAAAAGAGCGTATCAACAACCAAATCAGTGCGGATAAAGTTCGCTTGATTGGTGCCGATGGCAAACAAATTGGTGTGGTATCCGTACGTGAAGCTCTGCGTAGAGCGGAAGAAGCCAATCTCGATCTCGTAGAGATATCCCCCAATATCGATCCGCCAGTATGCCGTATTTTGGATTTTAGCAAATACTACTTCGAGAAAGAAAAGAAAGCCAAAGAAGCTCGCAAGAAACAACATGAAGTGGAAGTGAAAGAAATCAAGTTCGGGCCTAATACTGAAGAGCACGATTTTAACTTCAAGAAAAACAACGCCATCAAATTCCTGAAGCAACACAACAAGGTGAAATTCACCATTAGATTCAGGGGACGCCAGATGGCTCATAAGGAACTTGGTTACAGAGTTTTGGACAAGCTGAAAGCTGAACTTGGCTACATTGTGGATATCGATAGCGAACCAGTATCGGATAGAAACCTGCTTTCCATGGTTGTATCCCCCAAAAAGGAAATTGACCGTATCCTTGCTAAAGAAGCCAACCCAGGCGATGGGGCTGTTGAAACGGTTGAATCTCCTGTTGACGTAGCTGCTGTAATACCTGCTGCTGTTGCTGAAGAAACTATTGAAATCCCAGTTGTGGAAACTGTAGTTAAAATAGCAGAACCCAAGGCTGTAAAGCCCCCGAGAAAGAAAAAGGAACCAGAGACCATATAGATTTACCAGAAACAAAATATCGATAAAAAGAGCCTTTTGTTTAAGGCTTTTAAGATAAGTATTAATGTACCTAAGGAGATAGAAAATGCCTAAGATCAAAACAAACAGATCTGCCGCCAAGCGTTTCAAGGTTACCGGATCGGGTAAGATTGTGCGTCATCATGCCAAAAGCGCACACATTAAAACCAAGAAATCGCCAAAACTGAAACGTAACCTTCGCAAGAGTGCCATAGTTCGCAAATGTGATGAAGGCAGAATTTACCGGATGCTGGGATTATAAGAGAGGAATGAGAAGATGCCAAGAAGTGCAAATAATGTCGCCGCCCATCGTAGAAGAAAGAAATATATGCTCAAAGCCCGGGGCTTTTTTGGTTGCCGGAGTAAAACATACCGCGTTGCTAGACAAACTGTCGAACGTGGAATGGCTTTTTCATTTGCCCACCGTAAACTAAAAAAACGCCAGTTCCGTAGATTGTGGATTACCCGTATAAACGCTGCCTGCCGCATTAACGATATGAGCTACAGCAAGTTTATCAATGGTTTGAATAAAGCTAATATAGATATTAACCGTAAAACCCTTGCTCATCTTGCTTGGCACGATGCTCCGGCATTCGCTCGCTTGGTGGAGATTGCCAAAGGTTTGTAAACGAACATTTCACACACTTAGCTGTGTACAATGGCAAAAAGGATAATAACTTTAGCCAATAAAACCCATAACCGTAACGCCCTGATAAGGAAAGCACTTTGCGAGAGCAGTTGATAGAACTAGTTCGGCAAGCCGAAACAGACATTTTGGCTTGCCAGAATCCTAATGACGTGATGAACGTGAAAGCTCAGTATTTAGGCAAAAAGAGTCTGCTAAACGGGCTCTATGCCCGTTTGAGAGAGCTACCCGCGGATGAACGTCCAGCTTTTGGAAATCTAATCAACGAAAGCCGTAACAGGATTGAGACATTGCTGGAGGCACAAAGCCAAAAGGTTAAAGAAGCAGCGTGGAATAACCGTGAAGGCGGTAAAGCTATTGATTTATCCATGCAGGGAATTCATGGTTCTCGTGGTGGGTTTCACCCTCTTACTATTATCCGCAGAGAGATTGACGATGTTTTCTTAAGCATGGGTTTTGAGATCGCAGAAGGACCAGATATCGAAGACGATTTCCATAACTTCGATGCGCTTAATACTCCTGCTAACCATCCCTCCCGTAATCTCGCAGATACTTTCTATCTGGAAAATGGTGGCTTGTTGCGCACCCAGACTTCAACTGTTCAGATTAGGGTGATGGAAAGATATGCCCCTCCCATTAGGATTATCTCTCCCGGAAGGTGTTATCGAAACGACAAACCTGATCCTTCTCACTCCCCTGTTTTCCATCAGGTGGAAGCTTTAGTGGTGGACAAAGGAATTAGTTTGGCGGATATGACAGATACCCTCTCACAATTTGCATCTATTATGTTTGGTGCAAATGCGGGCAGCAGGATACGCCCTCATTTCTTCCCGTTTACAGAGCCAAGCGCAGAGATGGATATCTCTTGTGTGGCATGTGGCGGAGCAGGATGCAGGGTGTGTAAATACTCCGGTTGGCTGGAAATGGGCGGCGCAGGAATGGTGGATCCCAATGTGTTTAACATTCTTGGCATTGATTCCGAGATATACACAGGTTTCGCTTTTGGGCTTGGTATAGAACGCATTGCCATGTTAAAATACAACATTCCCGATATGCGGATATTATTTGAAAACGACCTGCGTATGTTGCGGCAGTTTAAGGGAGAATCCAGATGAAGATATCCTTGAACTGGCTATCCAAATATATCGATTTGCCCGTATCAGTGGAAGAACTTGAGACACTGCTAACCTTCGCCGGTATCGAAGTTGAAAGCGTAAAACGCTTACAAGCCCTGCCAGATAGCGTTTTTAGTGCCAAAGTTATCAGCGCAGTAGCTGTTCCCAAATCCGACCATTTGCAGAGTTGCACAGTGGATGTGGGAGCATATCCCTATCCTGAAAAAACTGAAGACGGGTATGTGCAAGTTATCTGTGGTGCGCCCAATTGCAAATCTGGCATGATGGCACTAATCGCTATGCCCGGAACTGAACTTGCAGATATAACGATTACCAAGGCAAAGATTAGAGGTGTAGAATCACACGGGATGCTGTGCTCTGAGAAGGAATTAGGAATATCAGATAACCATGCGGGTATTATCGAACTTCCAGATGAGACTGCAATAGGTATAAGCGCAAACGAGCTATACGAACTTCCAGATACTATCTTTGAACTGGAGATAACGCCAAACCGTCCAGATTTACTAGGATATATAGGGATTGCCAGAGACCTTTCTGCTAAGCTGAATAGACCTCTCAAGCTCCCTGAAATAGTTTTACAGACTAAGACATTTGCTGCCCAAGAACTTCCTCTAACCCTTATCAATAATGAAAGTGAGCTTTGTCCCCGCTATCTAGCCCGTGTATTCAGAAATGTTTCTATTGCCCAATCTCCCCTATGGATGAAGCGCGCACTGATAAAATCTGGATTACGACCTATCAACAACCTCGTAGATATCACTAACTATGTGCTGTTAGAATACGGGCATCCCTTGCATGCTTTCGATTATGATAAGCTTTGGGCAATTCCCCAGAAAACGGATAATCCTGCTATTGTCATTCGCCTTGCCAATGCCAAAGAACCTTTCACTGCACTTGATGGCAAAAGTTATCTCCTCGATGGAGATGAGCTGGTTATCGCAGATGGAGAAAAACCATCAGCTTTGGCTGGGGTTATGGGGGGAGATTTATCCGCAATTGGCGAAGGAAGTGTAAATATAGCTCTTGAAACCGCTGCTTTCCATCCTGGCTCAATCCGCAAAACATCCTATAAACATAAGATAAGCACAGATTCATCTTACCGCTTTGAGAGGCACTTAAGCGATCGTTCTGTTGATGAGGTATCAAAGAGGGCAACTCAATTGATTTGCGATTTGACGGGTGCTGAATTGTGTGAAAAGGTGTATGATAATTGGAGCAATCCATCCCAGTCCATCATTTTGGGAATCAGACCTGCTCGTTATGAACAGGTGATCGGTTACCCGCTGGAATCTGATACCATTAAAGACTATCTCGGTAAGCTAGGGCTAAAGTTCTTGCAATACGGAAGCTGGAAACCTGGTGTGATAAGCGATATCTCAGAAGTATATTGTCACCATGGCGAAGAACTGAAACAGGGAATAACTGAATTCTCTGAGCTCCCAGATTGCATTCACTCCTTGTATTTCGAAGTTCCCACCTACAGAAAGGATTTAGAGCGAGAGATTGATTTGATTGAGGAACTGGCAAGATTGGATGGATACGATAAAGTTCCAGTTAAAACTCTGCCAAGCAGGATAATGGATAGGCACGCATACCGGCTTATGCGGCAAATGACAGATTATATTGTTAGCCGAGGATGTTTTGAGACGCTTAACTATAGCTTTACTGATCCAGCTCTAATGGTAAAACTGGGATATCAAGAAACAGAACCAGAAATGCAAATGATAAAGCTGAAGAATCCACAGAGCGGGACAATGAGCGTAATGCGTACCTCGCTGATTCCCCAACTTCTGCAAAATCTTGCTTATAACTTTAATCACGGCGAACGAGACATTAAACTGTTTGAATTAGGAAAGGCATATACAAGCAAGGATGGTCTGATTACTGAGCCGATGTATCTAAGCGCAATCCTAAGCGGAAACTTACGCGAAGAACACTGGCAAGAAAAAGCCACGCTGCTCGGAGAAACTACTGTTAAAGGGATGCTTGATGAGTTGCTGGAACTTATAGGTATATCAAGCTACCAGTCGAAACAAGCGTGTTTACCCTTTCTCAATAAGCAGGAATCTGTATCCTACAGCATCAATGGAACGGATATAGGATATTTTGGCAAGTTGTCGGCTTCGGTGGCGGAAAGTTTCGGGATTGACCTGATAGAACTTAAACAAGATGTTTGGGTTCTGCATTTCGACGCTAGTTTATTAACAGAAGCTACACGTCACAATCGTTTAACATTTGTCCCAATACCCCGCTATCCCGCAGTTACAAGGGATATCTCATTTCTTATAGAGGAAAGCATTCCTTATCATGACATCGCTGCTAGCATAAAAAGCGTCGATAGCACATTAATTAACGAATTAACAGTTTTTGATGAGTACCGCGGAAAGCAGATACCAAGCGGTTATAGGAGCCTTTCAATTCACGTAAAGTTTCAGGATTTGGAAAAAACATTGACAGATGAACGCATTGATCATCTTGTTGATTCTGTGAAGACAAAACTAAAGAACACTTGGCAAATAAACTTGAGGTAATAAGATTATGGAAAATCATGCAGTGAATTTACAAGACAAAATACAGAAGTTAATTGACCAGTACACTCTTGATAAAAAGAGACTGGAAGAAATGGAAACACAAAATAAGCAGCTTTCTGAGGAAAACTTTCAGCTCTTCAGTCAGATTGAAGAAAGTGGACAAACTAGCAGCGAGCAAGCGCAGAAATTACAGACTTTACAAAACGAATTTAACACACTGGAAAACCGTTACAACGAGCTCCAAAAAATGCTTTCAGGGTTCGAGAGCATAGCTGAAGGTGCGATTAAGAAAATTGATAGCATTTTCCCCCTTATTGAAGGTGGGGAATAAACCATGCAATCTGTTGAAGTGGAGATTTTCGGGCGACGCTTTCGTTTGCGTAGCGATGATCCTCTTCGAACAAAAAGGATAGCTGACGAGATAAACCGTCAAATCGGGGAACTAACTGCAAGCTACGAAAACCTCGATTTTACCAAAATCCTGCTGCTAGTCTGCCTTCAACAACAAGAACAGATATTTTTACTAGGCGACAAGAACAGCGAGTTAAGCTCTGATCTTGAACGCATGAATCAGATGATCTCAATGATCATTCCTGAAGTATAATTGCCTGCAGAATTCGTGTTATGAGTTGTATAAAAGCTAATAAAATATCGGGAATCGTGCCATGAGTGGCGTGCGAGCCGGCAAGCTCCGGATACATAAAGCTCACAAGGTAGATACCCACTTAATGCTTGGCTTTGTAAGGACAAGCATACACGGTTCATGCGGGCACTTTAATTCGCTTTGGATCTCCAAAGTTTCATAGATTTACAAAAAAAGGATTGTTTATATGCAAGCAATAAATCCCATCCTAGCACTTGGAATAGGGCTGCTTATCGGTTTTGTAATTGCGCTTATCATCTATATTGTTAGGCGCAACAGCACTTTTAAGCTTATCTCTCAAGCATCACAAATCGCAGAAGATATCAAGAAAGACGCTAAAAAAGAAGCCGATAATGCCAAGAAAACTGCGATGTTAGAAGCCCGAGAAGAGTGGTTCAAACAAAAGCGGATAATGGACGAAGAAATCAAGGAACGCCAAAAAGAACTGCGCGTGCAAGAAAAGAAATACAATGAGCGCCTTGGAACATTGGATAAAAGGCTTGATTCTCTAGATGTAAAAGAGAACAACTTAACCGAACAAGAAAGGAAACTAAAAAGTAAGGAAGACGAGTTAAGCCATAAAAAGACAGAATATGAGACAATTATTACTGACCAAAAAAGCAAGCTTGCCGAGATTGCAGGGCTAACCCGCGAAGAAGCGGTTGCTCGTTTACGTGAAGAACTAATCTCCCAAGCTCGCCAAGTAGCAGCTAATGACGCCCGCTTAACTATTGAACAACTGAAACTAGATACGAGTAAGAAAGCTGCGGAAATTCTATCTACAGCTATCCAACGGATGGCTGTTGACCATGTTTCTGAAACAACCGTTTCCGTCGTATCGCTTCCGTCAGATGAAATGAAGGGTCGTATTATCGGCAGAGAAGGTAGAAACATTCGTACCTTCGAAAAAGCCTCTGGTGTTGATCTTATTATAGACGATACTCCCGAAGCAGTCGTGCTTTCATGTTTCGATCCAGTTCGTAGAGAGATAGCTCGTTTATCTCTAGAGAAGCTAATCTCCGATGGTAGAATCCATCCGGGAAGGATTGAAGAAGTAGTTGCTAAAACCACCAAAGAAATGGACGAAACCCTTACTAAGATAGGTGAGAAAGCAGTTCTGGAAACCAACATCCACAATATCTCCCCAAATCTTATTAAAGTATTGGGACGCCTCCATTACCGTACCAGTTATGGACAGAATGTCTTACAACACTCCATTGAAGCAGCTTGGATTTGTGGCATACTGGCAGCCGAGCTTGGTTTAGACCAGGAAATAGCTCGCAGAACAGGTATGCTTCATGATATCGGAAAAGCTGTTGACCATGAATTTGATGGCACCCATGCCATAATCGGAGCAAACCTTGCCCGCAAGAATGGCGAAGGCAAACTGATCGTTAACGCTATCGAGGCTCACCATGAAGAAGTTGAAGCCACGTCCGTATATGCTGCTTTAGTTCAAGCCTCCGATGCCATTTCTGGAGCACGTCCTGGAGCTAGACGCGAAATGCTGGAAACCTATATGCAGCGTCTTGCCAAGCTAGAAGATATTGCCAATTCTGTGGAAGGCGTAAGCAAGTCTTATGCTATACAAGCTGGACGCGAACTACGCATTATTGTAGAGCCGAGCGTTGTGGATGAAGGAACTACCGCATTATTGGCAACCGAAATTGCAGCGTCAATTGAAAAACAAGTGCAGTATCCCGGTCAAATTAAAGTAACTGTTATTCGCGAAACACGCCAGATTGCAATGGCAAAATAGGTGAGAATACTCTTCTTTGGCGATGTCTTTGGCAAAGCCGGAAGACAAGCATTACTAACTGCTTTACCCGGCTTGAAGCTAGAATTCAAGCCGGATTTTATTATCGCTAATGCAGAAAACCTTGCTGATGGCAGAGGTGTTACCGAAAAGACCCTTCATCCCATATTTAGTAGCGGTGTGGATGCCGTAACCGGTGGAAATCACCTGTGGGATAGAGCCGAATCTTTGGATTACATCCGCAAAGAACTACGTATAGTTAAGCCGATGAACTACCCCTCAGGCATACCTGGCAACCCTTATTTGGTGCTTCAAAATAAGCAATATAAACTAGGAGTAACCTGTCTTTGCGGGCAAACTTATATGCCAAGTTGCGATAGTCCCTTTAGCAATTTGGAACAATTCTTGGAAAGCAGAACAGATGAATTCCCCTTATTGCTAGATTTCCATGCAGAATCAACCAGTGAGAAACGTGCAATGAGTTGGTTTGCTGATGGTAAAGTAAACGTAGTAATCGGCACTCATACACATATTCAAACTGCTGATGAAGAAATACTCCCCTTAGGCTGTGCATACATTACTGATGCAGGTATGACGGGAGCGCATGACAGTGTTATCGGAGTAAAGAAGAATATAATCCTGGATAAATTCACTACCGGAATCCCCAACCGTTATGAAGCTGCTGATACTGGTCTTCAAGTAAACGCTGTCTTTGTAGAGTTAGACGATGAAACCGGAATTGCTACCGATATAACCCGAATAAAGCGTGATGTTGTGTTAACCGATTCGCTTTCACTAAGATGAGGAGATTATGGAAAAAGTGCTTAATGGAAAACCTGTTGCAACCTTACTAGACAGGGCTTCCATAAAACTGATTAACGAACATGGCATAATACCCCAAATGTTATTGATTCAAGTTGGCAATGACTCTGCATCGGCATATTATGTTCAAAGCATTATTAAACACGGAACAAAGCTTGGATGTAAAACAACCCTAAAGCAATTACCAGAGAATACCTCTGAACAGGAATTGCTGGATTTTATCAAAGCTGCCAATTCTGATCCTGCGATTAATGGCATCATGATTCAGAAACCTTTGCCTAAGCATATCAACGACAACGCTATCAATTTCGCTATAAATCCAGATAAAGACCTGGATTGTTTACACCCCCTAAATCTCGGCAAGATAATGATTGAGGCAGATGGATTATTGCCCTGCACTCCTGCTGCGGTTTATTATTTAATGCGTTATTACCATATAGACCCAATGGGAAAGAATCTCGTAATCCTAGGCAGAAGCAGCGTTGTTGGAAAGCCTTTGGCAAACATATTACTATGGAAAAAAGCATTTACTAATGCAACTGTTACAGTATGCCACAGCAAAACCAATAATCTGAAAGACATTACCCGGAATGCCGATATTTTAATTGCGGCGATTGGTAAAAGTAACTTTGTAGGTTCCGATATGGTGAAAGAAAATGCCATATTGTTGGATGTGGGTATTAACGAGATTATTAACGAAGAAGGAAAATCTAAGTACGTGGGTGACGTTGACTACAACTCGTGCTTAGACAAAGCTATAGCTATCACTCCTGTACCTGGCGGTATAGGAAGAATAACCACCTCAGTTTTGTTTCTGAATCTAATAAAAGCCTGCTTTGTACAAATAGGTGTCAATAAAACTATTGACGAATTTATCACGTTCATTTTTAATGCCAATCAAGAAGATAAAAATCAGATGTTTGGGAGGAATGATGCAAATTAAGAGCTTTAAACTCTTGTCCATCATGTTAATGATGCTAACAGTCATGCTAATTATTACAGGCTGTGGCAAATCTGGAAACCGCTTGGGTAACCAAGCACCTGAAATACAGATAACCTCGTTTGAAGGTTGGGACAGCACCTATGTTGCCGCAGGATATAATACAGCCCTAGTTTACAGTTTTCATCAACGTATATACTGGCATGCTTGGGATAAAGACGGTATTGTAACAGGCTATGCTTTCAGAGTTTTGGATGAAAATGGAAAACCTATTGCAACTCCTGGCTATGAGCATCTATCTTCCGCCGCAGACAATCTCATCCCGCAAAATTTGCTTGACCTTGACCCAAGAGGTGGATGGGTTATCCACTACGTTCCGGGCGAGGACGAAACCAATTCTCTAGACTCACTAGCAACAAGGCGTACAATTTGGACATCACAGAAGTATGCAGAAATCAATTTCCCCGCTGCTGATGAAGATGGAAATCCTTTGCAGAAAGCAAGCCGTTTTGAAGTGGTTGCTATTGATAATCGCGGGGCAATAACCTCCAATGTAGCCTGGCGTAATTTTGCTACAACATCGATTCGTCCTACCTGCGTTGTATCTACTACCAAAGGTAATGCCAATGGTAAAATTGTTGGTGCAGGACTTAAACTAAGTTTTTCTATGGGAGGTGGTGATCCAGCTCTGCCGACTATTCCATTCAAATACGAATTCCAGCTTCAGAAAACAGATCTTTTAGGCACTGTGATTACTCCCCCTGAAAGCCTAGTGTGGATAGATACTAAAACTCAACATGTTGAAGCAGGTCAGTTATTGCAGATTAATCAGTTCCTTTTAAATCTCAGATCTAACCCTCCTATTAGCTACGATTATGATGCCAATGGTAATGCCATCTCTAAAACTCGTGTTATTGCCAGAGTTACAGACAGGGGTGGTGTTGTTTCGCTTACGAGTTCTGGTACGGTAATGACTTTCCAAGTTAAAGCTGGTTTTAGCCCAAAGAGCTTAGTCTATGGAAAAAAGACCTATGCTATGGGTGATTATCATTATGAGGACTGGGGAGACGCCACTACTCCAGAGGTTTTACCCACTCAATTCACTCAAGGTGCTCAGAGATGGGCTACTCCATTTTTCAAAGATTTGGAAGGTAAGAATACCGCCGTGTATTCGAATAATTTGAAACTGTGGCTCCGTTGGGGCTGGTCTGGAGAATATGCAAAAGTAGAAAATGACACAGTGTTCATCTATGAAGACCAAAACCCTTATGGCAAAAAGGTAGATGTTGTCCGTGATAGAAATACGGGAGTGAATTACTTAAGTGAGATTACTTATTATTGGTTGCGTTATGATAATGACGCTTATGATTTCCCACCATATGCTCATCTTAGGACACAGGATGCTAGCGGAGATTGGTGGCTTAGAATTCCCGTTACTTCGGTAATTGGTCAATCAATTTTGCTTACTGGATTACCAATTCCAGATAATGCCGAGCCAGGAGAACATGTTTTCCAAATTGCCTGTGAAGATTTACAAGGTGTGGTAGATCCCATTCCCGCAGAATTTAGATTCTATCTGCATAGATATAATCCTCCCTCATTGCGTAGCGGTGTGTTAGTGATTGATGACGATAAGATACACAACAGTTATTCGCCTCAAGTTGCTGTGCAGAGTTACTATGAATCATTATTCCAAAACTATACAGGTACTCCCCGTTTCATTAATCAATCAAAGGCAGGACTTAATGACCAGGATACATATTCCGATGCGAGAAACAGACAGCTTGCTTTGAGTGATTTGCAAAAGTATAAGATGGTTTTGTATCACAATGACAATCCAAGTGCTGCCGGGCGTTTAGAGGAACCAGATGGTCTAGTAAATAATGCCGATGCTTTAGCTTTGTATATGCTAAATGGAGGAAATCTTGTAGTTTCTCACACTAGCAGGCTAACGGCTGCGATCACAGATGTTTCACCATTTGGAAGAAGGAACACCTTAATTAACGCCATGGGCATTCCTAATAGTAGTGCACTTAAAATAATGAGCACATCTGTTAATACTAACCCATTCTTTTACAAAGCTATCTCCAGTGCTACAGGCTTTAATGATATAGCGTTGAATACAACCGACAGTTACTTTAATCTTATTAACACTCGCTATAAAGGCATAGGTTCAGTTGCCTATTTCAAGAGTGCTACTGGAGAAACAATTTATAAGCTGGGATGCAAACCTGTTGGAACTGATAACTATTCTCCAGCAGATTCAACTATTTTCAATTCATTTGCTAACCAACCTGTGGGAATACGCAAGACCAATCCCTCTGGCGGGAAAGCTTACACATTTGGTTTCCCGCTGTCCTATATGGTAGCGGATGATGCCAGAGCGATGATTAATACAATCATTAGTGAGTGCGGCGTACAATAGCTGCACCAATAGATAAGGTATAATTGTAAACCGACCTACTTAGGTCGGTTTTTTTTCTTGAGTTACTTTTCTCAATCAGCAGTATCGGAATGCCGTTCTACATGTAAGCTTGCTTGCACTGCCCTATCATTGCCCACTCATTGCCCTTGTGGTGGGCATTAGGTGGGCAATGATAGGGCAATGCAAGCAAGGAGAAACCTATGCTGGTGCATGGGGTGGCAAACTACGATTTGCCACAGCATCCGTAGAATGCTTTTCAGACAGTTTCACTGTCTCTGCCAATTCGGAGATTGGCAGCCCAATAAGAGGAGTTTGAATATAGCAATCCTTGTCTTGGAAGATACCGTCGCCGATTTTAAAAAAGTCAAAATCCAAAATACCGCTTGACAGTATAGTAACCCTGAATTTGTTTGTGACCATCGGTCAACCATATGACCGCTGGTTATTAACAGGAGATGATTTATGGGAATCCGTGAACGAAGACAGCGGGAAAAAGAACAGCGCCGAGACGATATCATCGAAGCGGCATCCCAGGTCTTTTTTAAAAAAGGACTAGCAGATGCAACGATGGATGAGATAGCTACGCAGGCAGAACTGAGCAAGGCGACACTTTATCTGTATTTCAAAAACAAGGAAGAGTTATTTTTAACTGTTCTCCTCATCGTGGTGAATGTTTTTTGCGAGGCTATTGAGGCTTCTCAAAACTCTAAAAATACAGTTCGGGAAAACCTTCATGCTCTGGGAAGGGCATATTTGTCCTTTTTCCATAAATATCCGGCTTACTACAAATTGCTGAATACCCTTGAACTAACTGATGAAATCGTCTTTACAAAGTATGAGATTAGTTATGATTTGGTAGTAGCTAACAAAAGAATATGGCAGCTCGTGTGTAACCCGATTGCCGAAGGCATCAAGCAAGGAATATTTAGGGCAGATATTGATCCACTTGAGGTAGGCATGACCTTGTGGATGGGTAGCATAGGGATAATTAATCTTATGGACCAGATTAAAGATTCGCCTTATCAAAAAGGGAAATGTAATGAAACGCATGAATATGATATGTTGATACAGATTAAGAACTTGAATTTCACCAAGATGCTTGATGTGCTTTGGGAAGCAGTAATCAACCATATAACCGTTGTACAGAAGAATGTTTGACTACATCAATTTGCTTGACAGTAATGTCACCATAGGCAGTTTGAGCTATAATATTATGCTACAAAAACTCAGTAAGTTGCCTATATCTAATTATAATCGATAGTTGAGGTTTAAATAATGAAGAGAATTCTATTAACCATAGTTCCACTTGTTCTGTTCTCCCTGTTATGGGGAATTAGCTTGAATGACAGCATCAGCCAAGCTAAGAAAAATAACAAAGAATTGCTGATGGCAATGGAAGATGTGTATAAAGCAGAACAAACTTATAAAGATGTGCGTGGAAACTTGCTTCCGCAGCTAAGCCTTCAGGGAGCCTACGGTCTTTCGGCAACCAATCTGCCAAAATCTGCTGTTCCTTCTCCCGTTGATATTTCCGGTGGTTTGAGTGCCACTGCTACAGATGATGATAACTATCTGGCGGGTGTAATGGCGGGAGTGGTGAATTCCATGATCCCCTCTTCACCCATGAAAGAAGGCTCTTTTGCCATGCAGTTGAAGATGGATCAGGTAGTATTCTTAGGCGGAAAGCTGATTAATGGCATCCGTGCGGTGGATCGATTTCGCAGCATTCAGAAACTCCGCTATACTCTTACCGAGCAGGATGTAGTGCTGCAAACTTCTGAGGTTTTTTACCAATGTCTTTTAGCAAAGAAGCTATGGGATGTGCAGATTGATGGCTTGGCTTTGGCAAATAGACATTTGCAACGAGTGCAGCTTTTTGCTACAGAGGGACAAGTAGCTGAGTTTGATGTTTTGCGTGCCAGATTGGAAGTAGCTAAGCTGGAACCTCAAGTTCTACAGGCAGAGAATAACTACACTCTTGCTGTTTCGGCATTCAGAAAACAGATCGGCTCCGAAGATTTAACGGTAGTCCCCGAAGGTGATTTTGTACTTCCGCCTGATTCCGAGATAAGCCTTGATGAAGCTACTACACAAGGATTGGCAAATCGCACTGAATTGGAACTTGCTGACATAAACAGCCAAATCATGCAGATTAGGTATAATGCAGAGAAAGGGAACTACCTTCCTAATATAGCACTTACCGCTGATTATTCTCTGTTTACAGCAGCGGATGATTATGGGATTGAAAGAGACGATTTTGGTTCTAAATACGGTGTAGGTATTGGCTTTCAAATCCCTTTGTTTACGGGCTTTTCCAATAGCTCAAAGCGTAGCTTTGCAAACCATGATTATCAGCAAGCTCGCTTGCAACAAAGAGATGCAGAAGAGCTGATAAGCTTGCAGATTAAGCAGAATCATCAGATACTACAACATGCCAGAAGTAACTATGAAGTTCAAACTCAGAATATCAGTTTAGCACAGCGTAGCCTTGAACTTGCCCAGGTTCGTTACGATAACCAGGTGGGCATTCAGTTGGAAGTATTCGACGCTCAAATCATGCTTCAAGCTATTAAACTACAGTACTTTCAGTCTATCTACCAAATCATCATGGCTGATAGCAACTTAAATAAATCAATCGGAATCCGTTTGTAATGGAGAATATAATGAAGAAAATCCTTATCGTCCTATCCCTCACAGTGCTGCTTTTTGGCTGTGGAAAAAAGCAAGATTCCAGTAAGAACATGGAACAAATCCAGAATGAAGAAGGCATCCCTGTTCGCCAGATAATTGTGGAAACCACTACCTTCCGTCAAGAACTTATTTATAATGCAAGCCTCAGCGGAAACGAAGAATCTACGGCTACGGCAATGGTATCGGATATTATCACCAAGATAAATGCCAAGGTGGGTGATAAAGTAAGCAAAGACCAGATTATCGTAAGCTTCCCTTCCAATACTCCTGCCGCGCAGTATGAGCAAGCAAGCTCTGCGTTTAATAGTATCAAAACTGTTTACGAACGCATGAAACGCTTGAATAACCAGGGAGCTATCAGCCGTCAGGATTTGGATAACGTGGAGACACAATACAATGTAAGCAAGGCTAATCTGGCTGCAAGTGAACAGATGATAAACGTGCGAGCACCGATATCGGGTATTATTGCCGCAATGATGGTTAATCCCAGTGAGAAAGTGTTTCCAGGCAAGGAACTATTCACGGTTGTTTCAACGGGTGGTTACAAAGCTGTGCTGATGATACCTGAAACTGAGATCGGAATGATAAAGAAAGGTATAAAAGCAACTGCAAGCACGCTGGACGAAACTATTACAGGAAAGGTAAGCCAGATATCCCTTGCTATGGATGTGAACAGCAAGGCTTTTCGGGTGGAGATTATGTTCCCCGGTATGAACCGTAAAATTAATTATGGGGTAACCGCTGAGATTAAAATCGAAGTTTCCAGTAAACCGAATGTTATTGTTGTACCCCGAGAAACTATAGTACGCGAAAATGGCGACAAGTTCGTTTGGCTGAACATAGATAACAAAGCAGTGAAAACCCCAATCGTAACGGGGCTTGATAACACTCTTGAGTTTGAGGTTATATCGGGCATGTCTGTTGGCGACATTTTAGTTACAGAGGGAATTCATACACTTAATGATAACGCCAAGCTTCGCATAATCGAATAGGAAGATATAAGATGTTTCTCTCTAAACTAGCAATAGAAAAACCTGTACTGGTAACGATGGGCATACTTGTGTTTGTTGTTTTCGGCTTATTAGGTTTTATTGGTATGCCCCTGAACTTGATGCCGGATGTTACATTGCCTGTTGTATCCATCCAATCAGTATATCCCGGTGCCGGGCCACGTGAAATAGAAACTCAGATAACGAAGAAAATAGAAGACACAATAGCTACAATCAGCCAAATAGACTATGTGCAATCCTATTCTATGGAAAGCGTATCTATCGTGGTTATCGCTTTCAAAATGGGTAAAGATGTAGATATTGCCAATCAGGAAGTGAAAGATAAGGTGGATGCAATCCTGCGTGATTTCCCCGCTGCTGCCGAAAAACCAGTAATCCAGAAACTAGATTTTGGTGCTATGCCATTCCTGGATATCGTGCTATCTGGCAACATGGATGGAAAAGCATTGTACGAGCTTGCAGATACCAAGATTAAAGACCGCCTTTCACAGATACCCGGAGTAGCCCAAGTTAGCCTTACCGGTGGCACTAAAAGGCAAATAGACGTTCTCCTGCAAGATAGAGTTATCTATGAAAACCAGCTATCACTGCCTATGCTTACTCAGATACTCGCTGCCCAGAATATGGATATGCCGGCTGGTAACTTTAAACGCGGTACGCAAGAGTATTCTGTACGCCTAAAAGGAGAATATCAGAATCTCGAAGACATTGGAGAAACAGATATCCCAACCAGGTTTGGCTCTAAGAAATTAAAGAATCTCGCTGAGGTTATAGACAGCAATGAAGAGGTTCGCAGCCGTGCTATCTATTACAACGTCCCCAAGAATCAGATAGAGGAAAACATTATTCGTCTTTCTCTTACGAAAAGCTCCGATGGGAACATAGTGAATATAGCCAAAGAAGTGCAACAAAAGCTGCCCGGTCTGCAAAAGGAAATGCCCGAGGGTGTTAAATTGGAAGTAATTAGCGACGACAGTAGCTTCACCAAAGCAACTGTTAACGATACCTTGGGCAATATTCTGATAGGAATTCTGTTAACAGGGCTTGTGCTATTCCTCTTCCTGCACGACCTACGTTCCACTCTTATTGTGGCACTATCCATGCCTATCTCAATTATCTCCACTTTTGCGTTCTTAAAGATGGCTGGATTTACCTTAAATGTGATGACTTTGATGGGGCTATCCACCTCAGTTGGGATATTGGTATCCAACTCTGTGGTTGTGCTGGAGAATATCTTTAGGCATAAAGACTTGGGAAACTCCCGCAAAGAAGCAGCAAACATTGGTACAGCAGAGATAACTGTTGCTGTTTTAGCCTCTACACTCACCAATATTGTGGTGTTCCTACCAATAGCCTCTATGGCTTCCATGGTAGGTCAGTTCTTTAAAGAGTTTGCTTTAACGGTTACTTTCGCTACTATGTTCTCTCTAATATCATCATTCACAATTACCCCAATGTTGGCTTCCATGATAATCCCAGAAGGCAAGCACGACAGCAAGTTTGGGCTGAAGTTTGATGCGATGTTTAACAAGTTTGCCCAAGTTTATTCCCGGTTTTTATCCTCCGTATTGCATTCTAAGAAAAGAAGCTTAACTATTATGCTGTTGACTATAGCAGTATTAATTGCCAGCTTGCCAATATTACCGATAATTGGCATGGAACTGTTCCCGAGTATGGATCGTGGAACCATCAGTGTAAAAGTAGAGCTTCCCCAAGGATATAACTTACAGCAAACAGCAATCATTTGTGAAGAAATAAATAAAAGAGTAGGCAAGCACAAAGAGATAGAGAATATCGTTACCAGCCTTGGCTCACAGGGAATGATTGATA
>JAQUJJ010000056.1 GCA_028681035.1 Candidatus Cloacimonadota bacterium | reverse complement strand
CAGATTTTGGGCAAACAGACAGCTTTCAGGATTACCGTTTCAGCTCGGTCTGGATGGCGCTGAACCAGGAAAACTATCGTGACTATATCAAGATGAACAGCATGGACCAAAAGAAACGCCTCAAGCAGATTCTCAGGGGAAATCTGCTTACCCTATCCAAGGCTTTTGCCTATACGATTCCGGACTTTGAAGCCCTTGAGGTAGATGGCTGGTTCAAGCCCGTATCACGCAATTTTCACAATATCCCCATGCACTGCTTTACCGGAGAATTCACGGTGAACTTTATGATTCCGGATTATCTGGCTCTGGGCAAACAAAGTGCCCGGGGCTTTGGAGTGGTGCAGAGACAAAAGGAGGAAAAATGATTACAACTTATCGCTACATTGGTGAGATTCGGATGAATAGCGATGGCTTTCAAAACTTGACGCCTGCTGAGCAAAAGAAGTATATCATCCAGCAATTTTGTGCGGAAGTTTCATCCTTTAGCTATAAAGAAAAAAGGAAGGACGAAACCCAGTACGGTAGGATTGTGACGATGAACCTGGACACAAAAAGAAACACGATTGAATTTTCGCGTGGCGCTCAAATAGATGCAGGCGCATGCACACAGTACCTTATCTTGAAAAACTATGCTTCGGCAGATTCAAATATCTATGCT
This sequence comes from Candidatus Cloacimonadota bacterium, assembly GCA_028681035.1. The sequence continues at coordinate 21,775 of JAQUJJ010000056.1, read as the reverse complement.
ACCCATATAGGCTATAAATCTATCCTTTCCTTTGATCTGTTGGGATACATACAAAAAAACGTTAGAAAAATCCAATGGAGTGATCCTGACAAGGCTGATGACAGCATAAAATATCTACAGAAGATACGTGAAGACTTCTTCTTGGAAGATGCATCGGGAATCTGGCCAAAGCCTGAATTGTTCCCAGATGAACAGAGAGCGGGCTTTCCTCTACAAACAGACCTGACTGCGGTGAAGAAATACTTTGAAAAGGATATGGACTTCATTCCTGTAAATAAGCATGCCTTTGCTCTTACTATTGATGGTAAATATATGCACGAGCTTGATGAAGTTTCATCCTGCTATTTGGATGTTTTATACTATCATTTTGTAGATAGGCAGTTTATTGCACCCAAGACAAAGGGCGCTTGTCACATCTGTTCTACCTTTAGCAATCTCGCAAAAGACGTTTCACTCAAACAGAAGTTTTATGGGACAACAAATCCGTATTTCTTTGACAGTGGAGCTAAAAATCGTAATTATACAGCCTTTTCCATGTGTCAGAGGTGCTATGATGAAGTGATAGTGGGAACACAGTATGCTGGGACCCAGTTAAGCACATATCTATTGGGGCTGAATTGTATAGTCTTACCAGAATTGGATACTGCTCAAGGTACTGATGAACAACTAATTAACCCAAATAATTTGCATGCAATTATTGGTCTTTTGCGTCGCCGCTCAGGTGAAGAACACAAAATTGGTTTGGGATTAGTCAGGGATATCCAATCTCGTTTGAGCAAGTTCTCTTTATTTTTTGGCATTAAGCCCAAACCAACCAGCAATGAGTATATTGTAAACAGATTAATCAAGGGCATTAGCATAGACTCTCTGGTAGAGAAAACAGAAAATTTGGATCAGCTAACTCTGGAACATCATTTAGTTGATCTTTTTAATTACGACTATAGCCTTTCTTTCGAAAACCTACGCTTCCTGCTTTTGCCTTCTAAGGAAACTTGCTCCAAACTAAAGCCTAAGGAATACGAAAAGATCAATCGGAAGATCAACCGGGATATGCTCAGTCTGCTCTCCACCTATCTTTATTCTCAGAGCTTCGATTATAATCTGCTGATCAAGAGCTTTGTAGATATATTTTCTCGCAAGCTCAATCACCTCGGAGATCAGTCTGCCTACAGTCTCAATCTCTCACCTTATGTGATGAACATCTACCTAAGACATTTATTGAACTTTCAGCAAATAAGAGGTATCAAAAGTATGGAGGAAAACCTTATGACCCACAAACCTATGACCACCGCTCTCGAGAATTCTAAACTGCTCGATTATTTTGAGAATAACGCTGAGATATATGGGAAAAGCAAGCATGCTCAAGGCCTGTTTATCCTAGGTTGGTATATCTCCAGTATTGAGAATGAACAACGCAAAAAAGGAATCAAAAGAACCGCCATCTACAAGCTCAATCTGCGGGGTATTCCCTTACAAAAAGTGAAATCTGTGATGGCTATAATGGATGATATGCGCCAAATCTGGGAAGTATATAATGACCCCATTACGGATGCCTATTACCGCGAGTGCATTAATGGTATCGAAAACAGTTTGTTCAGTCCCGAAGAAGTGGTATTTCACATCCTGAGTGGTCGGGCCTATAACAGCTATATCAGTATAATTGAAAGCAGAAAGAAAGAAAGTAACAAAGAAAAAAGCCAGGAGGCAGAAAATGATTAACAGCAATTCCGAAATACTCTTCCTTTATGATGCTCAAATGTGTAACCCCAATGGGGATATGGACAATGAGAATAAACCGCGCATGGATTATGATACCTATACTAATCTGGTGTCGGACGTGCGCCTCAAACGGTATATCCGAGACTATCTGGAAACAATCAAAGGCAAAGATATCTTTATAACCGCTAACGCCCAAAGTGCTGAAGACAGAAATAAGCAGATTAAGGAATTGAAACTATCACATACAGACCTTATCGACGTTCGCCTCTTTGGAGCAGTTACTGCTGAGAAGGATACCGTGGCCGGGCACTATACCGGCCCCGTTCAGTTCAATTGGGGCTACTCTCTGCATCCTGTGGAACCGGTGGATAGCAGCACAATCACTTCCAGTTTTGCCTCTGGAAAGGGTGTAGGTAAGGATTACCGTTTACACTATTCACTGATCGCTTTTTCTGGCAGCATCAATGCAAATGCCTCCGAAAATACACAATTGAAGGAAGAAGATATTATCCTCTTTGATGAGGCAATTTTAAGAGGCATTCCCTTAGCTCGTACGAGATCCAAAATTGGACAGTATCCAAGGCTTTATCTGAGGATTGAACTGAAGAATAAAGAGCAGTTTTTGAAAGATCTCCGTTCCATGATTTCAGTGGATTCAGCAAATGATCAGATCAAAAACAATCTGCGTCTTATTCGCAAACCGGAAGACTACTATCTTGATATCAATCCTCTCGCGACTTACCTTGCCAAGAACAAGGATAAAATCCAAAAAATCCATTATTTCAAGGACGATGAACTCGATATTCCGGATTTCGATAAAATCTTTGTAAATCAAGAATGGAAACATGAGTTATCCCTTCTATAATAGGGGGACATCATGAATGATCTACAAAGCTTTGATACTATCTTGGAAGTGGAGCTGTCCGGCAAGCTGGCGCATTTTCGTAAGTTTTATACTAATGCGTCTTCGCTTACCTACAACATTCCACCAAGAACTGGTATCTGCGGTCTGGTAGCCTCTATATTGAAGCTACCCCGGGATTCTTATTACAATACCCTTAATTCGGCTAACTTGGGTGTGGCTATTGCTTTGCCCCCTGGAGCTGAATTTCGCAAGCAGTTCTTTACTACGAACTATGTGGGTGACGATAAATGTATCAATAACGTCTCTCAGCACAAGCAATGCCGATTGGAGCTCTTGATGCCCGCCGTTGGGAAAGAGCTGGCCTGGATTGTATATCTGGGCTATAAACAAGGTTGTGATGCAGATTTGGATTCCTTGGAAGAGCGCATTGTCTCGCAAAATCTTGGTTTCGATGTTTATCTGGGGCAGCGTCAGTTCCGTGCTGGCATCAGACTGCTGAATAAATACAGCGCAGCCGATATGAAAGTAGTAGCAGTTTCCGATTATGTGGATTCTGTTATAGACAAAGATAGGGTAAAAGATATTGATACAAGTTCATTTCGTATCAATGTCGAACGGATACCCTTGGAACAGGCTTTGGAAACAAAAGGTAAACAAAGCTTCAGAAAGTCTGTCCGTTTTGCTGACGTCGTAATCGAAACTACAGGGATGCGCCTCACCGGTGAGTTTAGTGATCTCATTGAGCTTGAAAATGAAACAAAAACGAGAATAGCTTTTTTGTAATGATCATATCTCACCCTAGCTTCAAAAAGTATCAGAGAAAGCCTTTGTCGCTTCACCTCAGCAATGTGGCTGCCGGGTCTAAGGCTCGTATTCAGAGGCTTTCTCTTTATACTCAATTAATTAGCAAAGATGCCCTGGCTGATCTTGCCTTCCGTATTGGCTTGCTTCACGATCTTGGCAAAGCCAGCTCTTTTTTCCAAGATTACATTCACGGAGGCAGGAAATCACCTTATACTAGGCATAGCCTCATCTCCGCCATTATCCTATATTACAATCTTTTAGAGGATGAACGCTGGAAAGATTTTGCCCTCATAGGCTTCAAAGCTGTCCAAAGGCATCATGGAAATCTCAGTGCCTTTGGTACAGAGCGTCTGGATGATGGCGTACTGATTGCAAATACACTCAAGATTTACGAAGACATCAGGACTCAGATCGCACATGATGAGGATTTAGATAGTTTCGTCGTCTGCCACAAGATCACTCTTCCTAATCTGGATAAGAATAAGCTTCGCACATTGCGCTTTGATTTGGAAGATTTCACGGCCTATGAAAACCTGGACGACGCTATTGAACGATTTTTCTTGCAGAATCTATTGTTTTCCGCCTTGATTGATGCTGATAAATATGATGCTGCGCGCATTGACTTTAATTCTGATCAGTCTCTTAAGCAAAAGATATCATATTCACCTGAAGCTTATTTGCAGAGCTTTAATAAAGAGGATAATGACTTAAACAGGATTCGTGGAGAATTGTTACACGCAGCAGAAAATGTGGATTTCCTGCCCTCTGGCAGCAGATGCTTTGCCATGAGCGCGCCTACCGGGAGTGGCAAAACCTTAGCTTGTATGGGTTTTGCCGAGGCACTACAAGCAGCCATATCCCACCCAAGACGTGTAATTTACTGTCTGCCCTATACATCTATCATAGATCAAAACCACGAAGTAATAGACAAGATTTTTAAAAACAATGGTTTGGATTCCAAGAACGATGATCTTTTACTTAAGCATCATCATCTAATGGATTACTCCCGACCAAACCAAGGTGACGATTACGATTATCACGATTATTTGAACGACCATCTGCTTGCCGATTCTTGGAACGCCGCTTGCGTAGTCTCCACATTTGTTCAGCTTTTTCACTCTCTGATTGGATCTCGTAATTCTATGGTTCGCAAGCTTCATAACATTATCAACTCTATCCTGCTTTTGGATGAGGTGCAATGTTTGCCTCCCAAATATTATCCACTCTTGCGCAGAATCTTTGCCGTTTTAGCCCAAAGATTCGATACCTACATTCTTACTTGTACTGCTACACAACCTTTTATCTATGAACCTGGAAGCTATTTGGAGATTAGTCCGCCCCAGCTTTTCGACCACCCGGTATTTAATAGGGTTAAGCTTCATATTCACAAAGATATCTGCACTTTGGAGGACTTTGTACAAGACTTGAATCTCACAGGAGCTGATAATGCGCTTTTTGTAATGAATACCAAGCGCAGTGCCTTGAATCTTTTTGAACTGCTTAAAAAACAGTATCATGATGATTACACAGTCTTTTGTCTTACCACCTACCATGCACCAGTATGCAGGCTTCAGCGTATTAAGGCTATCAATGATGCGCTTCATGACAAACGCCGAATTCTCCTGGTCTCCACCCAGCTCATTGAAGCAGGAGTAGATCTCAGTTTTTGCCGTGTCTATCGAGATATGGGACCGCTGGACTCTATCATCCAGGTGGCAGGAAGATGCAATCGTCATGGCGAACTGGGCGTTTTGGGCGGTGAAATGCACCTGCTGCGTTTGGGGGAGAATGGCAAAGAATACTCTACCAGAATTTACGATAAATACCTCATCGAAAAAACCCGGGAAACCCTGCTCCCATATGATGAATTGGAAAGCCTGAACTTCGCTGATCTTATTCGGGAATACTATCTGAAACTTGAATTCGGAGCAGAGGCCAAAGCTCTGTTAAATGCTATAAGTGAGCTGAATTATGATCAAGATATCGTTGGACAGCTTCCTATTGATGCTTTCCGTCTTATCGAAGATCAGTATGCCACCAGTTCTGTGTATATTCTTTTGGATCCGGATGCCCAAATTGCGATGGATGACCTCATCTTGGCACGCGAAGAATTAAAAAATAATGATGAGCTCTCGCCAAACTTAGAATCCCAAGCCCGCTTAAGCCTCAAAAAAGCATATAACTTTCTTGCCAAATATCAATTAAATCTCAGTGATTCTGAACGAAAGAATTACAGCATGGCAATGTCCTACTTTAACAAGTTGGACGACTATGTGTATTACGTTACCCTTGAAGGATGTAGAAAAGCCTATAGTTGCGAAACCGGATTCATCCTCAACCCTTCAGATACGGGCTCTGCTCTTTCACTATAATTATGGAACTCCACCTCAATACCTACGGCTCAGCTCTACGCAAAAAAGATGATATGTTTGAAATCTTTGTGGATGAAAAGAAGATGAAGATATCTCCGCTGAAGATCTCCAGCATTGTGATCTCCAATGCTGTACAGATCAGCTCGGACGCCATTCAATTGGCCATGGAGCACAATATCGATGTGGTGATGTTGGATCAATACGGCAATCCTTATGCCAGGGTCTGGTTCCCCAGGATCGGCAGCACTGTGCTGATCAGGAGAAGGCAATTGGAGATGCTTTCCGATGCGGTGGGGCTGGACTTTATCAAACGCTGGATCTGCATCAAGATCATGAATCAATACCGCCTGATCAAAATGCTGTTTTCAAAGCGGGATTGGGTCACCCAGGAGCAGAAGCAAAAGCTGGAATTACTGCGTAAATACGCCATCTCAATCTTCACCGCTGAAGGCTCGTTGGAGGAGCTATCGCCCAGTTTTATGGGTCTGGAAGGCAGTGCATCCAGAATCTATTTTGGGCTGCTCAGCATGATGCTGCCGGAGCAATATAGATTTGCCGGCAGAAGCTCCAGACCGGCAAAGGATGCCTTCAATGCCTTTCTGAATTATGCCTATGGCATCCTGTACTCCAAAACAGAGCGGGCTTTGGTGATCGCAGGACTTGATCCCTACATAGGCCTCTTGCATAGCGATAACTACAACAAGAAGAGCTTTGTCTTCGATTTCATCGAGGCCTATCGCACTCTGGCCGATGAGCCCGTCTTCTATATTTTCACACGCGGCAAATGCAAGCCAGAATATCTGGAAGATATCTACAAAGGGGTAAGCCTCAGCACAGAGGGGAAAAAGTTCTTTGCCCCATATATCCTGGAGTATCTGGACCAAATCATCCGCTATCGTAATAAAAACCGCAAGAAAATCGATATGATCCAAACTGATGCACATAGCTTTGCCAACTTCCTGATCGGTAAAAAGGAGAACTATCTGGAAAGCTCGATAGCGCGGAAGTTTGAGAACTTTATAAATCCTAAAAGCGATTTTGCTGATGAGGAGGACTAATGCTCACCTGGGTAATGTACGATATCGTGCAAGATAAAATCCGCAATAAAATAGTAAAATGCTGTGAGAAAGCCGGCATCTACAGAGTCCAATATTCGGTATGGTTGGGCGAGATGAACAAGACCCAACGCAAAGAACTCCGCACTCAGATCGAAGACCTGATCAACTGCGATGAAGACAAGGTCTATATCTTTCCTATGTGCAGAGAAGACTTCAATAGCTGCATCTTGCTTGGGCAGGCCTTTGATCGGGATCTTATTACAGATGAAGTGAAAGCCCTTTTTTTGTAAAACAATGCAATCACAATTTATTACCCCCTCCGAAGTTCTCGAGTATATATTCTGTCCCAGATTTGTGTACTTTATGAGTGTGCTGAAGATCGATCAGCATGAACACCGGCGTCACCTCGTAAATAAAGGCAGGGATATTCATGAATTGAAGCTGGTGCAGAACAAAGACTACTTGAGAGCCAAAATCGGGGCCAAAGATAAACTGCTGGATCTATACTTGAGCAGCGAAAAGTACCATCTGGTGGGTAAAGTGGATGAAGCCCTCTTTCTGGAAGATGGCTCCGCTGCGCCATTGGATTATAAATACGCCTATTGGGAAGATAGAATTTACAATACTCACAAAGTTCAACAGACTCTTTATGCCATCCTGATCGAAGAAAACTTCAATCTACCAGTCAATAAAGCCTTCCTGGTCTATGTGCGCTCCAAAAACCACCTTGAAGAAATCGCTATTACCGCAGCTATGAAAGAAAAAGCACTTGACATAGTATCCGATGTCTTCCAGATTGTCAATGAAGGCTCATTTCCGGATGCCAAGACCTCGACAAGGAAGTGCGAGGATTGCACCTACCGGAATATCTGCGTGTCCTGAAAGAAAGTTATTGACATTTTGCCTTATATTCTGTTCTTTGCTTTTGTATAGAGTGTTTTAGCGTTCCTGAGAGTTTGAAACTCGGGGATTTTGTGTCCTATAAAGCGGAAAAGAGAGCTTTATCCTGTGCTGGTTTTCATACAATAGCTATTTGTAGAACAGTAACTTGGCGGGGGATGAGTGTCTTTATCCATGAATCCATTAAAACAAGGGTTGAAACGCGTTCTGCTATCATTTTAGACTTTATTTTCTCGTAGTCTTTATCCATGAATCCATTAAAACAAGGGTTGAAACTTTACCTCATAGCCAGCAGCCTCCATAAACAACCTGTCTTTATCCATGAATCCATTAAAACAAGGGTTGAAACAAACATCTTGTCCATAAAAGAATTCCTCGTTAAAATCGTCTTTATCCATGAATCCATTAAAACAAGGGTTGAAACAACGAGCTGCGCGCAGAGCTGAAGCAGATGAAAAAGTCTTTATCCATGAATCCATTAAAACAAGGGTTGAAACGTGCAGATCTGGCTGGCCTCTCCACGGGGATCATTGTCTTTATCCATGAATCCATTAAAACAAGGGTTGAAACCGGTTAATGGTAAAACAGTAAACGTAACCATTACCTGTCTTTATCCATGAATCCATTAAAACAAGGGTTGAAACCAGCGAAGGTAGACGAGACCCCAGACGAGAGCGTGAGTCTTTATCCATGAATCCATTAAAACAAGGGTTGAAACTGCGCTGCAACCGGTGATAATCCGCTACGACTATTGTCTTTATCCATGAATCCATTAAAACAAGGGTTGAAACAATAGTCCCATAAGACTCTCCTTTAGCTATTGCGGTCTTTATCCATGAATCCATTAAAACAAGGGTTGAAACTGATAATTGTTGCCGTCTTTGTGAAGATCATTGCAGTCTTTATCCATGAATCCATTAAAACAAGGGTTGAAACTGGACGGCTTCCGCGGCGCATCGATAGCGGATAAGGTCTTTATCCATGAATCCATTAAAACAAGGGTTGAAACCTGCAAAGCAAGGAAATCAAAAGCGTGCGGGCATTGGGTCTTTATCCATGAATCCATTAAAACAAGGGTTGAAACAGCCAGGTAGTCTTTTGGCGCTTCTGGATCACCATGGTCTTTATCCATGAATCCATTAAAACAAGGGTTGAAACTTTTTAATGTCCCGCACACAGATCCGGAACCAGGCGTCTTTATCCATGAATCCATTAAAACAAGGGTTGAAACACTACGTTAAGAGGCTCAAAGACATGCTGGAAAGGGTCTTTATCCATGAATCCATTAAAACAAGGGTTGAAACGCTACCGCAGACATTGAGGTAGAAGAGCCCGAGCCAGTCTTTATCCATGAATCCATTAAAACAAGGGTTGAAACACTGCACCTGGAGTGCGCTGCAATACAAGCTCGCCCTGTCTTTATCCATGAATCCATTAAAACAAGGGTTGAAACTTTGTGTCTGGAGGTACATGTCGGGGTACTGTAATGGTCTTTATCCATGAATCCATTAAAACAAGGGTTGAAACAATAGGGATAGGGAGATAATATGGAATTCAAAAATAGTCTTTATCCATGAATCCATTAAAACAAGGGTTGAAACTTAATCATTGCGTCGGCAAGCTCGTTGCCGTCAAGGTCTTTATCCATGAATCCATTAAAACAAGGGTTGAAACACGTTGATGGGCACAACGTAGACCTCACGATTAAAGTCTTTATCCATGAATCCATTAAAACAAGGGTTGAAACACATTGAAGATCGTCATTAGCGACACGGCCGGATTGTCTTTATCCATGAATCCATTAAAACAAGGGTTGAAACTTTTGGTCAAGATATCTAATATAAACATCATTTTTGTCTTTATCCATGAATCCATTAAAACAAGGGTTGAAACTGAAGAACCTCTGTGGAGTGAGATATTCTCCGCAAGTCTTTATCCATGAATCCATTAAAACAAGGGTTGAAACGCTGATGTCAAGCGATCAATTAACTGTGCCTGCCTATGTCTTTATCCATGAATCCATTAAAACAAGGGTTGAAACCGCAAGGCTGGCTTGATTTTGTGTAATCATGCTTACGTCTTTATCCATGAATCCATTAAAACAAGGGTTGAAACAAGGGAGAAGCGCGGTGGCATCACTAACCCCGCTTGTCTTTATCCATGAATCCATTAAAACAAGGGTTGAAACAGAATACCAAGATTGAATTCCATGAACGAGATGAGAAGTCTTTATCCATGAATCCATTAAAACAAGGGTTGAAACTCGTTTAGCTATTATTAATACACATTGTTCCGACTGTCTTTATCCATGAATCCATTAAAACAAGGGTTGAAACCGGTATTAGCTACAAGGCTGGCAATTCCCCTGCATTGTCTTTATCCATGAATCCATTAAAACAAGGGTTGAAACCGTTCTTGCGGTCAATACCGCTGGACATGAGGAGGTGTCTTTATCCATGAATCCATTAAAACAAGGGTTGAAACAGTCAACAGATGCATCGTTTTCCAATGCATCCAAAATGGCATTTATCCATGAATCCATTAAAACAAGGGTTGAAACACCTCGCTCATCAGTCAGCAAGATAATACAAGCCGGCATTTATCCATGAATCCATTAAAACAAGGGTTGAAACAACTTCAGTTTCTATAACAGAGGGCTCAATCACAGGCATTTATCCATGAATCCATTAAAACAAGGGTTGAAACTGCCGGCGGCTGCCGCGTTTCCAGTCGGGGCTACAGCATTTATCCATGAATCCATTAAAACAAGGGTTGAAACGGATATTTATTTCTCAGCATAAGCTGGCGTTTCTGCTGGCATTTATCCATGAATCCATTAAAACAAGGGTTGAAACTGGCGTTTATTCAATTGATTACATACCTAAATCCCGCATTTATCCATGAATCCATTAAAACAAGGGTTGAAACTCCAGCTGGGTCAGATTGTCTGCTCGGAATTGGATAGGCATTTATCCATGAATCCATTAAAACAAGGGTTGAAACGTATAGACCGTCAATGGTGTGTGCAGAAAAGTAACACAGCATTTATCCATGAATCCATTAAAACAAGGGTTGAAACAACGGGTCAAAGACGGCCATATCGGCGTCCTCAACGGCATTTATCCATGAATCCATTAAAACAAGGGTTGAAACCCAGGAGCGCTGATGGTGTGGTGCCGGACCAGCCCAGGCATTTATCCATGAATCCATTAAAACAAGGGTTGAAACGAAAGGCCGCTCTGGCTGGCCTGAAACTGGCCAAGGCATTTATCCATGAATCCATTAAAACAAGGGTTGAAACCAGAGAATGCCATTAGTGGTAAAAAAGCAGCATGGCGGCATTTATCCATGAATCCATTAAAACAAGGGTTGAAACAAGCCCCGTGCCACAATCGTTAATGTGTCGCCAATTTGCATTTATCCATGAATCCATTAAAACAAGGGTTGAAACTGCTGAGGGATGAGCCAAATCATAGCTCTCCCTCGGCATTTATCCATGAATCCATTAAAACAAGGGTTGAAACGAATGAGGGCTTCTTTGGGGCGATGAGAAATTCTCCAGCATTTATCCATGAATCCATTAAAACAAGGGTTGAAACCTTCTCTCCTTATATGTTTGCACTTATTTATCTTTGCATTTATCCATGAATCCATTAAAACAAGGGTTGAAACCGGGAGCATGATAAGCAGGCTTCATGGCCTGATTGCATTTATCCATGAATCCATTAAAACAAGGGTTGAAACAAATCCACTTAATCACATCTTTTCTGAGATAGTCAATGCATTTATCCATGAATCCATTAAAACAAGGGTTGAAACTGAGATATCGTCAGACGCCAGTGCGTCCTATTTTGGGCATTTATCCATGAATCCATTAAAACAAGGGTTGAAACACCATATCATAACGTTGACGAACGATTCATGGCGCAGCATTTATCCATGAATCCATTAAAACAAGGGTTGAAACCACCAGCCGTCCTTGGAGACCAGAACTGTAACTTTGCATTTATCCATGAATCCATTAAAACAAGGGTTGAAACTGACTTGGCAGCTTTCACTATTAACAAAAAAAACTGCATTTATCCATGAATCCATTAAAACAAGGGTTGAAACTCGTGCTCCAGTGATAGAAACATGATAAGAAAGCCGCATTTATCCATGAATCCATTAAAACAAGGGTTGAAACGTTAGTAAAAATGGCGACGTGTATCAAGGAGACTATGCATTTATCCATGAATCCATTAAAACAAGGGTTGAAACCACCCATTGGGGCAGCTCGTATTTTGAGAGCCTTCTTGCATTTATCCATGAATCCATTAAAACAAGGGTTGAAACATAAACCCTTCACCACTTGGCAGGCGAGTCAATCCCGCATTTATCCATGAATCCATTAAAACAAGGGTTGAAACTTCTTCGTACATTTCTACTCCTCGAATAGATATTGCATTTATCCATGAATCCATTAAAACAAGGGTTGAAACATCTTCTTCCTCCTCTTACAATGCCCAATTTTGGACGCATTTATCCATGAATCCATTAAAACAAGGGTTGAAACCAATCAGTCCTTCCGCAAATCGGACAGGCAACATAGCATTTATCCATGAATCCATTAAAACAAGGGTTGAAACCGCCGTCAACAAGAATGATGGTCTCTTTCTCTTTCAGCATTTATCCATGAATCCATTAAAACAAGGGTTGAAACCGGAACCAAAAATATCCTGGCAGTTCCGCCAGTTCAGCATTTATCCATGAATCCATTAAAACAAGGGTTGAAACAACCTGAAACAGTATTGTATCGTGATAGGCGCATCGGGCATTTATCCATGAATCCATTAAAACAAGGGTTGAAACATCGCATAATGGCGGGAGATGTTCCGCAGCATGCAGGCATTTATCCATGAATCCATTAAAACAAGGGTTGAAACCTTCGTCTAGCGCGGCATGACGTGTCGCGCTCTGGAGCATTTATCCATGAATCCATTAAAACAAGGGTTGAAACAGTATCGCCGGGCTCAAGTCAATGATGAGATTGAGGCATTTATCCATGAATCCATTAAAACAAGGGTTGAAACCGGGAGCATGATAAGCAGGCTTTATAGTCTGACTAAGCATTTATCCATGAATCCATTAAAACAAGGGTTGAAACATGTTGCAGAAGATAGCGAGAAGCGAATATACCGGGCATTTATCCATGAATCCATTAAAACAAGGGTTGAAACGCCTCTTGGAGGTTAGCCCCCTGCAAATTGGCACCCGCATTTATCCATGAATCCATTAAAACAAGGGTTGAAACCGTCAGACTCATACCAATCCCCGAACTGACAGAGCTGCATTTATCCATGAATCCATTAAAACAAGGGTTGAAACTCCTCCTCAGGATGTTTTATTTTCTCAGCATAAGCGCATTTATCCATGAATCCATTAAAACAAGGGTTGAAACTCCGCCTTCTGTCGATAGTGTAACTTTCATTCTTTGCATTTATCCATGAATCCATTAAAACAAGGGTTGAAACAGCAACATCTTTCCTGAGATAATCAATAAAGAACATCGCATTTATCCATGAATCCATTAAAACAAGGGTTGAAACATAACGAGATGAGAAAACAGGATAAGCTTGACCGGCATTTATCCATGAATCCATTAAAACAAGGGTTGAAACCAAGATCGTTCATCATCACCTCCTAAAATGGCATGGGCATTTATCCATGAATCCATTAAAACAAGGGTTGAAACTAGGATACACCATTGCAGGTCTGCGCCACGGAGGTCGCATTTATCCATGAATCCATTAAAACAAGGGTTGAAACACGAGATGTTCACAAAGAAAAACCGCATGGGATGCCGCATTTATCCATGAATCCATTAAAACAAGGGTTGAAACTGGTGACACCGGCTTAGAGTCTGACTATCTTCTTGGCATTTATCCATGAATCCATTAAAACAAGGGTTGAAACTACCCATGATTCGAGGTGATAACAATCACCTTTCCGCATTTATCCATGAATCCATTAAAACAAGGGTTGAAACTTGGCAGTCATACTTTCCCGAAGCAAGAGGCAAGGCATTTATCCATGAATCCATTAAAACAAGGGTTGAAACACAAAATACCGGCATTGATTATCTTGTACATATATAGCATTTATCCATGAATCCATTAAAACAAGGGTTGAAACCTGAATGTATTGAACTTGAATTTTGATGGCTTCTGAGCATTTATCCATGAATCCATTAAAACAAGGGTTGAAACCCTGGATACATGCACGAAAACGGGCTCCAGCCAAGAGCATTTATCCATGAATCCATTAAAACAAGGGTTGAAACCCGACGACCTCTATTGGCATCCAATCTGGGAGTTTGCATTTATCCATGAATCCATTAAAACAAGGGTTGAAACGATTGGCACTCTGCAAATTGGCTTCTTGCAGATTGGGCATTTATCCATGAATCCATTAAAACAAGGGTTGAAACCTGAATGTATTGAACTTGAATTTTGATGGCTTCTGAGCATTTATCCATGAATCCATTAAAACAAGGGTTGAAACATGAGCGAGGTCAAAAGATTCGGTCGCCAAATCTATTGCATTTATCCATGAATCCATTAAAACAAGGGTTGAAACAGAATTGAATATGCCCCAGATGAATAATTGTCTGGGCATTTATCCATGAATCCATTAAAACAAGGGTTGAAACTCCATTCACTGGGAACTCCACTGTTTTCCCGATGGGGCATTTATCCATGAATCCATTAAAACAAGGGTTGAAACCAAGATTCATCATCTCTCAAGACGATGAGGTCGTCTGCATTTATCCATGAATCCATTAAAACAAGGGTTGAAACATGGCTTCTGATAACTTGAAGCCGTTTGATAGCGATGGCATTTATCCATGAATCCATTAAAACAAGGGTTGAAACAACGTTCGAGCATGACTCAATGTAAGCATGCTGGTGCATTTATCCATGAATCCATTAAAACAAGGGTTGAAACTCAATTGCAAGAAGGCTGGACTGAGGAAATGTATCGGGCATTTATCCATGAATCCATTAAAACAAGGGTTGAAACCAATCAATATGACTCGCACAAATGAAACCGTTACGAGCATTTATCCATGAATCCATTAAAACAAGGGTTGAAACAGCTCCTTTTCGCTGAACCCCTCCGTATAATTCACCGCATTTATCCATGAATCCATTAAAACAAGGGTTGAAACAAAACCATAACAGATTCATCTTTCTCTGTGTCCAGCGCATTTATCCATGAATCCATTAAAACAAGGGTTGAAACCAAGAGAAATTATCATTGCACTCATTAACGAGTGCAGCATTTATCCATGAATCCATTAAAACAAGGGTTGAAACTAAGAAGCTGTTCCCCCAACCCAAAGACCCACACAGCGCATTTATCCATGAATCCATTAAAACAAGGGTTGAAACTCTAAAAATGGCTATACTTGTGAATTGGCAGATTTTGCATTTATCCATGAATCCATTAAAACAAGGGTTGAAACCCGATATCACAAACAGCACATCGGCAGGATTGCGGGCATTTATCCATGAATCCATTAAAACAAGGGTTGAAACCCCTCGCAAATCAGAGTCATCTAATTAATGCTCATGCATTTATCCATGAATCCATTAAAACAAGGGTTGAAACCTCGAACGAAGGAAAGGGCAGAGCCCTTATTCTTCTGCATTTATCCATGAATCCATTAAAACAAGGGTTGAAACTAGCACTCCGCAAGACCGCTCTGCACGGGAGAACCGCATTTATCCATGAATCCATTAAAACAAGGGTTGAAACACGTCACCCTATTTGGCATGACCTCAATCTCTGCCGCATTTATCCATGAATCCATTAAAACAAGGGTTGAAACCTTGACCCTGTTCGGTTTTGATTGTAAGTTCTGATGCATTTATCCATGAATCCATTAAAACAAGGGTTGAAACATGAAGACGATCTATGCCCGGAATGCGCCGCAAGAGCGCATTTATCCATGAATCCATTAAAACAAGGGTTGAAACCGAAAAAATCAAAGCGCATAGCATGGCTCGCTGTAGGCATTTATCCATGAATCCATTAAAACAAGGGTTGAAACCCAGCTTCCAACTGGTCGAAGCCGGTAGGAGCTATGGGCATTTATCCATGAATCCATTAAAACAAGGGTTGAAACATGGTAGATGCCATACCTGCGACGAGCTCAAGCCTGGCATTTATCCATGAATCCATTAAAACAAGGGTTGAAACATTTTTCTGACAAGTGTCCCGTCGGTCGCGCTCAGAGCATTTATCCATGAATCCATTAAAACAAGGGTTGAAACTATCCACAGATTGGACATGGCTTGCCAAGGTGTTCATGCATTTATCCATGAATCCATTAAAACAAGGGTTGAAACTCCCGACAGCTTTCACGGGAGAAACGATGAAAGCAAGGCATTTATCCATGAATCCATTAAAACAAGGGTTGAAACTCAACAGTCTCTTTGACGAGATTGGAAGCGCCTTGCCGCATTTATCCATGAATCCATTAAAACAAGGGTTGAAACTTGCGGCAAGTCTGCCGCGACGAAGGTGGATTATAGCATTTATCCATGAATCCATTAAAACAAGGGTTGAAACCGCGATCTACCATTTCATCATATGCGTCCGCTTTTGCATTTATCCATGAATCCATTAAAACAAGGGTTGAAACGTCTAGCGCGGCATGGCGTGTCGCTCCTTGGATTTGCATTTATCCATGAATCCATTAAAACAAGGGTTGAAACTCCTGAACCCGCACGGCAAGACCTTTCCCGAGTAACAGCATTTATCCATGAATCCATTAAAACAAGGGTTGAAACGCGCTATCCAGTATTGGACTGGCTACTTGACAGCGAGCATTTATCCATGAATCCATTAAAACAAGGGTTGAAACTCCCAATCAAGGTAATGGAAGGTAATGTCAAAATCTGCATTTATCCATGAATCCATTAAAACAAGGGTTGAAACCCTTGATTGGGATAAGTGTCTTTTTCATAACATTCGCATTTATCCATGAATCCATTAAAACAAGGGTTGAAACTGGCATCCTCGTTCATCTCAATAGTGTAAACTGGAGCATTTATCCATGAATCCATTAAAACAAGGGTTGAAACTACCCATGATTCGAGGTGATAACAATCACCTTCCCAGCATTTATCCATGAATCCATTAAAACAAGGGTTGAAACCAAAAAAAATAACCTCGTCGCTCACCATTTGCCCCGCATTTATCCATGAATCCATTAAAACAAGGGTTGAAACATTGTGCCAACCGGCACAGCTTGAAAAACACTGCTGCATTTATCCATGAATCCATTAAAACAAGGGTTGAAACCCGCCCTGTCCACGAACAGAAGGGCTCGTTCCAGCCGAGCATTTATCCATGAATCCATTAAAACAAGGGTTGAAACATGAGAGGGACATTCTTTTCCCAGTAATAAAAGCCGCATTTATCCATGAATCCATTAAAACAAGGGTTGAAACCTGCGCACTCAAGGCAAAGATCGTCTTCGTCAAGTTGCATTTATCCATGAATCCATTAAAACAAGGGTTGAAACTGGATTATCTTCGCAAAGATATGATTAGGTGGATTTGCATTTATCCATGAATCCATTAAAACAAGGGTTGAAACCAAGGGCAATCACCCTCTCGTCATTCCGCAGTTCGTGCATTTATCCATGAATCCATTAAAACAAGGGTTGAAACCCCCGTATGTGGGGCAAAATACGAGCCAAAAGAAGGGCATTTATCCATGAATCCATTAAAACAAGGGTTGAAACTGAACATCTCGTCGATAGCAAGAAACCTTTTCCCGGCATTTATCCATGAATCCATTAAAACAAGGGTTGAAACACCACAAACAAGGCATCGGATAACCGTGCTGCCTTGATGCATTTATCCATGAATCCATTAAAACAAGGGTTGAAACCTGACTTCTTAATCTTCGCCCTGATGGACTTGAACTGCATTTATCCATGAATCCATTAAAACAAGGGTTGAAACTCGATGCCATTGCTCCACATGGGAGTTCGATTCTCTGCATTTATCCATGAATCCATTAAAACAAGGGTTGAAACGCTCATAAATGTCCGCATCCGCGAACATCTGACTGACGTCTTTATCCATGAATCCATTAAAACAAGGGTTGAAACAACCAGCAACGGGATTACTCCCAACAGATTTGCAGTGTCTTTATCCATGAATCCATTAAAACAAGGGTTGAAACCTCATAACATTATATTCAATATCGTGAAACCTTAACGTCTTTATCCATGAATCCATTAAAACAAGGGTTGAAACACGCGGCTCGTCGGCCGCAACCGGCCAGCCGCCATAGAGTCTTTATCCATGAATCCATTAAAACAAGGGTTGAAACGTCCTGAGCAAGACTATAAACTGCTCTCTCTGGGAGTCTTTATCCATGAATCCATTAAAACAAGGGTTGAAACCCTGCTGTAGCTGCTGCCGCCCGCGTCATCGCGAGCTGTCTTTATCCATGAATCCATTAAAACAAGGGTTGAAACTTATATCTGGGCATTTGCCGAAGCCCCGCTCGGGGTGTCTTTATCCATGAATCCATTAAAACAAGGGTTGAAACACGCGGCTCGTCGGCCACAACCGGCCAGCCGCCCATGTCTTTATCCATGAATCCATTAAAACAAGGGTTGAAACCAATGATGTCATAGATGTCATGGATGTCATGGCCAGGTCTTTATCCATGAATCCATTAAAACAAGGGTTGAAACTCCATCGGGTCACCCCGAGGGTGTTCATGATTTCCGTCTTTATCCATGAATCCATTAAAACAAGGGTTGAAACCCAGAATACCAAGCCACAGAACCGATGGTATTACTGTCTTTATCCATGAATCCATTAAAACAAGGGTTGAAACGCCGGTATCCCGACGAACCGGTCTATGGCGGCTGGCCGTCTTTATCCATGAATCCATTAAAACAAGGGTTGAAACGCCGGTATCCCGACGAACCGGTCTATGGCGGCTGGGTCTTTATCCATGAATCCATTAAAACAAGGGTTGAAACGCCAGTATCCCGACGAACCGGTCTATGGCGGCTGGCGTCTTTATCCATGAATCCATTAAAACAAGGGTTGAAACTGTGTACTGAATTCAGCAGCGGGATGATTGTGTGCGTCTTTATCCATGAATCCATTAAAACAAGGGTTGAAACAGCTTCTAAACTGGCTTCATATGCTTTTACGTCAAAGTCTTTATCCATGAATCCATTAAAACAAGGGTTGAAACACCGGCTCGCCAGCCGCAACCGGTTTGCCGCACTTGTCTTTATCCATGAATCCATTAAAACAAGGGTTGAAACGACCTTGGTCCATGAACGTTCGCATCCGCGAACATCGTCTTTATCCATGAATCCATTAAAACAAGGGTTGAAACGACCGGCTCGCCAGGACTACCGGCCAGCCGCAACCGGGTCTTTATCCATGAATCCATTAAAACAAGGGTTGAAACTCATTTCTTGCCAAAATGACAGACCGAAATTATTGGTCTTTATCCATGAATCCATTAAAACAAGGGTTGAAACTGACAGACAACGGCATCGTGTGCTTGAAAATCATAGTCTTTATCCATGAATCCATTAAAACAAGGGTTGAAACTCCATTTAGGAAACTTTCATATGCTTCTTGGACTGCGTCTTTATCCATGAATCCATTAAAACAAGGGTTGAAACGCAAGAAATGACAAGCCATCTCAAGTCAATTCACACTGTCTTTATCCATGAATCCATTAAAACAAGGGTTGAAACCCTGTGCCAGCCGCCCATAAACCGGCTCGTCAGGACGGTCTTTATCCATGAATCCATTAAAACAAGGGTTGAAACTCCTTGGAAATCGCGCATTCGGCGGCACCGGTGCAATGTCTTTATCCATGAATCCATTAAAACAAGGGTTGAAACGCCATGACATCTATGACATCTTGGCAAACCGGTCGGTCTTTATCCATGAATCCATTAAAACAAGGGTTGAAACCCAGGACTACCGGCCAGCCGCCCATAAACCGGTTTGGTCTTTATCCATGAATCCATTAAAACAAGGGTTGAAACACATCGGCGACAAACCACACTATGGGCGGCAAACCGGGTCTTTATCCATGAATCCATTAAAACAAGGGTTGAAACTTTCTATAGAAGTTTAACAAAATTCACACGTCCTGAGGTCTTTATCCATGAATCCATTAAAACAAGGGTTGAAACCCATCTCTCGATGGCCCCGAGCGGGACTTCAGCAACCGTCTTTATCCATGAATCCATTAAAACAAGGGTTGAAACTAGCTCATAATGAGCCTCCTTTTCTTTCAGTTTTCGTCTTTATCCATGAATCCATTAAAACAAGGGTTGAAACCCGCCGATGTCATAGCAAGGGCAAGCCGCAACCGGGGTCTTTATCCATGAATCCATTAAAACAAGGGTTGAAACCAATAAGTTATTACCATGTCGGTGTAAAATGACCAGGTCTTTATCCATGAATCCATTAAAACAAGGGTTGAAACACCGGCTCGCCAGGACTACCGGTTTGCCGCACTTGAGTCTTTATCCATGAATCCATTAAAACAAGGGTTGAAACGAGACTTGAAGGAAATGATTTCCCGCCTCCAACAAGTCTTTATCCATGAATCCATTAAAACAAGGGTTGAAACAGTAAGTTTTTAATCTGTGTCATTTCTCCTCCTTCGTCTTTATCCATGAATCCATTAAAACAAGGGTTGAAACACGGTTTGAGCCGTTTCTATAAGATGCATACAGTTGTCTTTATCCATGAATCCATTAAAACAAGGGTTGAAACACATCGGCGACAAACCGGTAGTCCTGGCCATGACAGTCTTTATCCATGAATCCATTAAAACAAGGGTTGAAACTCCCCATCGCGGAAAGACCAGAAAGGGAAAGCCACAGTCTTTATCCATGAATCCATTAAAACAAGGGTTGAAACCAATGATGTGGCTTGCCAGCCGCCCATAGACCGGTGTCTTTATCCATGAATCCATTAAAACAAGGGTTGAAACCAGTTTTTGGGATGGTGACTTTGTCCCATGAACGTTGTCTTTATCCATGAATCCATTAAAACAAGGGTTGAAACCAATGATGTGGCTTGCCAGCCGCGACCGGTTTGCAGTCTTTATCCATGAATCCATTAAAACAAGGGTTGAAACCGAAAACTGTGGCGCAGAGATGTGCCACGAAGGCAAGTCTTTATCCATGAATCCATTAAAACAAGGGTTGAAACTGTTCAATTCTTGTGTATTTTTCATGTTATCCTCCTGTCTTTATCCATGAATCCATTAAAACAAGGGTTGAAACCGGCTTGCCCTGACATCGGCGGCAAACCGGTTGCGGTCTTTATCCATGAATCCATTAAAACAAGGGTTGAAACCCGCCGATGTCAGGGCAAGCCGCAACCGGTTTGCCGTCTTTATCCATGAATCCATTAAAACAAGGGTTGAAACTTTTTCTGGGAACGTAAAAGTTATGTGCCCAGGAGGTCTTTATCCATGAATCCATTAAAACAAGGGTTGAAACGTCAGAGGGAGCAAATCCCTTAGCCCAGCAATGACGCGTCTTTATCCATGAATCCATTAAAACAAGGGTTGAAACATGTGTAAAAAATAAATCAAAGACAAGTAGGCGAGCCGTCTTTATCCATGAATCCATTAAAACAAGGGTTGAAACGGGATATGCTCAATGAAGAGCAGGTTGAACTTTGCGTCTTTATCCATGAATCCATTAAAACAAGGGTTGAAACCCATCTCTCGATGGCCCCGATATTGTCATTGTTTTTGTCTTTATCCATGAATCCATTAAAACAAGGGTTGAAACGTTCTCCTTTGTTATTGTTAATGTTTCTATATACAGTCTTTATCCATGAATCCATTAAAACAAGGGTTGTGGGTATTCCGGATCAACTGAGCCACCTGTTCCGCTTGATGAGAGCCACTTCTCTGAAAAATAGAGCCACCTGTTCCGATTGCCGGAGCCAGTCTGCTTAATTAACTGTCCAATAAAGAGTAAGATG
>JAQUJJ010000197.1 GCA_028681035.1 Candidatus Cloacimonadota bacterium | reverse complement strand
TCCGTGTTCTCGGTGGTAAAAAAGAATCCGTGTCGATCCGCCTCATCCGCATAATACGTGTGACTATTATGCTTCCGCAGGAACAGCGTCCTGCGCTACAAACTCCCGCACCCAGAACACCAGCACCAAAAAACCTCTTTATCCTTTTGAGCCAGCCCAATCCGCCCGATCTGCGTGCCCCCCTAAACCCCCTAAACCCCCTAAACCCTCTAAACCCTCTAAACCTCTTTTATCCAGCAAATCCCCCCAATCCGCCCGATCCGCGTTCTATTAAACTTCCACAGAAACGGCGTCCTGCGCTACGCTAAAACGCTAAAACGTTAAAACCCAATTTAAAGCTTGACAGTTTTTTGCTCATCATATATTTTGGGTATGTAAGCTAAAGACCTTCTTTAGTCGTCTGTAGTGTATTTATAGCACTTGCACATAGAGGATAAGAGATCGCTTCAGGCTGAACTGGTAAAAGGCCCGTATCATGGATATTTCCAGCGCCACCGGCCCTAACCAAAGGAGTTTTTTTTGAAAGCTGACTTTTGCTGTAATCGTTTTGACTACTCATTGTCGAGCAAGTGTTTAGAGCATATTTACTGCGGCTCCAAAGAGGCAAGGTCTGCTTTCGTGTTGACACATTTCCACACTATCAATTACAATCATAAAAACCAATTCACATCCCGAAGCTTAACCCGGCACCATAGTGCCTGCACTCTGAGTAATAATCGTCGCACATTATCACCTAAACAGCAGGACTTATGCCTCCGGAATCGCTTCGACCTATCATTCACCCTTCAAAATCAAGAGGATTGCAGCCCACCCGGCCAGCAGATCCGTCTGCACAAAAAGCAGCTCTTTGCGGAACTGACTCTTAAAACAACCATCATGATTAAATCTGGTAGATCGCCCCAACGCGCTTCATTGCGCCATGGAGGGCTATTTACCGCCTGATAAAGATCAATAACCCTTCAATAGAATTACATCTAATAAGGAGTATTCTGATATGAAGAAATTAATGATTCTACTGATTGCCTTAATGGCAATGAGCAGTATATTCGCCGCAGCCCTCAGTGAAGGCTTTGAGGGCACTACTTGTCCAGCAACAGACTGGACAATCCGCTATGCAAATGCCTCGCCACCTGCGGGTAACTTGATGACACATACCACAACTTTCTTTAGGACGGGATTGCGCTCTTTCCGCTTCTCGTCTTTTAGTAGTGGATCCCCCTATGATCAATACTTGATCACCCCGAGATTAAATGTAAGTTCTGGAGACCAGACTGTGAGCTTCTACTATCGTAAGTACACCTCTGGTTCGGAAAGTTTCCAAGTTGGTTGGTCTTCCACTGATAATGCCAATGCCAGTTTTACTTGGACGACTGCTATCACCAATGCAACTACAACTTGGCAGCAATATACCAAGACTGACCTACCGGTTGGAACAAAGTATGTTGCAGTTAAGTATGCCAATGCGTATAACTACTACCTCTATATTGATGATTTCGCGGGCCCAGAGCTATATGTTGCCAACGACCCCGAACCTACAAATCATGTAACTGATTTCGCAAGCTCAACCATAACCTCAGCTTCAATTAAACTTACCTGGACAGGCGCAACTGGTGCTCAGTTACCTGCCAAGTATTTGATCCTTGCCAAAAAAGGTGCTGGTTCTTATGCTACAGTAGCAGATGGCACACCTGTAGCAGATGACGCAGATTGGTCGAACAACAATGCGGCTGTCAACGTTATCCACGCTGTTGGAGCCAATAGCTACACCTTTAATGGATTAACCATGGATACTGCATATAGTTTTGTGATTTATCCCTATACTAATGCAGCAGCTAACATTAATTTCAAAACAGATGGGATAGTTCCTTCAGTTTCTGTATCAACTGGTAATTCCACAGTTACGGTTTTCCCTTGGAGCGAAGGCTTTGAAGGAGCATGGGCTGGACTTCCTTCTGCACCTCAAGATTGGTCGCAGATCACTGTTTCCGGCACAGCCCCCTGGCAGCCTTATACCTATAGCCCTCACAGTGGAACATCTTGTGCACGAGCTCCCTATCAGAGTGATGGCGGAGAACATTTATTGATAACCCCTCCCTTGAGCTTGGGAACCACAGACTACCGTCTGAAATTCTGGCTGAAAGGAAGCAGCTCACTTGGTACAGACCTGAAAGTACAGATTGCTACCAGTAATTCTGCCGCTGCTAACTTTACAACAGATTTAGCATATTATGTGGCGGGGACAAATATGCCTACCGTGTGGACAGAGCAAACCATAAATCTCGCTGCCTACGAAGGCATTCAGTATATTGCCTTCAGATTGCTCGATGCAGATGGATATAGCTTCTATATTGATGACATAACCATAGAAGCAATACCCGCGGGTGCTGTAATTGCCGTCTCTCCCACCACCTGGGATTTTGGCAATGTAGATGTAGTGGCACCTGCAAGCAAGGTGTTCACCATTAGCAATACAGGTGCCGCAAACCTTGTAATGTCCAGTGTAGTAGCCAATGGCAGTTATTACAGCATCACGGTTGCGCCCGCGATGACTGTCGCACCCGGAAACTCCACTACTTTTACAGTACAGTTTGCACCTACAGTAGTGGGTGGACCTTATACCGGTGATATCACCATAAATGATAACACAGGTCAGACTGTGATACCCTTGACAGGAAGTGGCATTGCCAGACCTGCAGGTTCCACTTGCGGCAATCCCCTTGATGTTACTCTGCCTCTGGTTGGTTTTACCGGTGACACATCTCTGTATGGAGATGATTATGATTCTGGCTGGGTAACGCCCAGCAGTTATTATCTTACTGGTGATGACATGGTGCTGCGTTTTACGCTTGCACTGCCCAGCACACTGAGCGGCAACATCTCCACAACCAGTTCCTATCCTGGCCTGTTTATTCTGGGGCAGGAGCCTAATGCAAGCACACCCGCTCCGATATTGGGCATTGCTACCAGTTCAGGCACATCTGCTACGATGACTCCTGTAGTTTTACCTGCAGGCACATATTTTGCCATCGTTTCCAGTTGGACGTCTCCTCAATCCATACCCTTTACGCTGAATCTGAGTGCTGTTCCTTTGAGCAATGATCCTGAACCCTCAGCATACCCAACCGCGTTTACGTTTGGAACTACAAGCACAACTTCCATCCAGTTAAACTGGACCGGTTCAGTTGGCACACAACTGCCTTCCAAGTATTTGATCTTAGCCAAGAAAGCCGGCGGCACCTTTGCCACCGTCACCGATGGCGTTCCAGTGGCTAATGATAGTGACTGGACAAACAACAATGCAGCGATCAATGTTGCACATGTTGTTGGGGCTAATACCTACACCTTTACAGGTTTAACTCAAGCCACTTCCTATGATTTTGTAATTTATCCCTACACTAATGAACTTGGGAATACAAATTATAAAACAGACGGCACACCACCAGCATTTACTAAAGCAACCGTTGATCCCAACGTACCTATGCCGTTGCCCTACGTACAAAACTTCGATAGCGGCACCACCCTTGCTGGTATCAACTGGACGGGTGACATGTCTATTTCAGCCACGCATGGCGCGAGCGGCACGAACGGGCTGTACAGAAACCTCTGGAGCAGTGCCACCACTACCAATGTCGTGTCCTGCCCCATCGGGCCGATGGTAGCCAATGCAGAGCTGAAGTTTGATTACCGTATTGTGAATTACACCGGTTATCCAGCCACCGCTACTGCTATAACTACCGACACCATTGTAGCCCAGGTTTCCACAGATGGTGGACTCACCTTCACCACTGTCTATACCATCAATCAAGGCAACCACGTTACAAGTACTGCCTTTGCTACTGTAATCGTTCCTCTTGCTGCCTACAGCACCGGTAATATCAAAGTGAAACTCCTGAGCACCTGGGGTGCCGGGGATTACTATGTAGATATCGATAACGTAGTAGTGCGCGTAACTCCCGTAGGGCCTCCTGATGCTGTAACTCTGGTATCGCCCGTAGATAATGCAGCCGATCTGCCCAAAAACGGGTTCAACCTCACTTGGGCTCCTGCAGCCACTGGTGGCACACCTACCAGCTACACCGTCTATATGGCTACCAGCGCAGAGACCATCTACGAAGAAGAGATCTTCAACGGTATCACCAGCACCAGCTTCAACCCTGTGACCGATGGTCTGATGAGCTTCAACTATGAAGAGCGTTGGTTCTGGACTGTGGAAGCCGTCAATAATGATGGTTCCGCTGTCGTAGATCCTCCCATCTCGTTCACGATTGAAGCCGACCCCAGTGTCTCCGTACCTTACTTAGAGAACTTCGATGCTCTAACAATTGGAGATATGCCCAATAATATGACCATCTTCGGTTCTAATGCGTGGCAAGCTGCTGCTAATATCGCCCCCAATTCAATGCCCAATTGCGCAGTTGCCTATTATGACTCCTACTATGACAAAGATGAATGGATGATCACTCCGCCGATTAAGATGGTAGCCAACCAGCTCTACACCATCTCCTTCGCCCTGAAAGCCCCGGGCTGGGAAGGCGTACCAGAAGCATTGGCTGTACATTACGGCACAGCTCCCACCATTGTAGCGATGAATGCCAATACTCCGCTCTATGATAACGCCAATATCACGCAGGCAGATTGGACTACCATCCAAAGGCCATTCACACCAAGCACTACAGGTAACTATTACTTCGGTTGGCACGCCTATACTGATGCGGACAATGACTACATTGCCGTGGATGATATCTCCATATTCATTCCTGCAGCTTTGGATCTGGCTGTAACCGGACTTGGTGGCGACACCGTCGGTTTTGTCGATTCCCCTGTTACTAACGTAGTTACCGTGGCAAACATGGGTGCAACCGCAATGTCCAGTTACACAGTATATATCAAAAACGCTGTTGGAGACGCAGTACTAGCACAGGAAACCATTAACGTAGCACTGCCAGCTGCTGGCTCCGCAGACCACGATCTTAGCTGGACACCTACCACAGCCGGAACGATCTCTGTGTATGCAGAGGTTGTAGCAACCGGTGACCTCGTGACAGCTAACAACGTATCCGCTGCCATGGATGTAACCATCTATCCTGCCAGCATGAACTTACTCTATGTTGGCGATCCCGCCACGAACTGGGTAACCTCATCCTATCCGTTCAATATGTATTGGGAAGATTTCGTGGCAGAATCAGTGTATTTGGCCAGCGAGATTCAGGCAAGTGCCGGAACCATTAAAGCGATATCCTACTTCAATAATTTCCCGACAGAGGAAACCAAGCAGGTTCAGGTCTGGATGCAAAACACAAGCCAGGCTGACGCTAGCGCCGGCTGGTTACCTT
>JAQUJJ010000196.1 GCA_028681035.1 Candidatus Cloacimonadota bacterium | reverse complement strand
ACTGAATTTCCGCCACTTTTTGTTACGACCGTTTTGGGAACATTCGTACAGTTAGAGCGTGGGAATCATGCAATATTATACCGTTTTAATTTGGGAACCGCGTACCGTTTTAATTTGGTTCGTAACACGTACGCGGTGATTCGGAATAAGTTAAAGTTATGTCGGCGTTTTTTCCTTGTCCATGCGGACTAACCCAATCTCCTTTCAACAAATCATATCCAATTGGCACATTACGAATTGGCATTTTTACTTCAACTTGCTTCGTATACATCGGTATTGGCTTACGCTTCTCCTTCAATACCACTTCCAGCGTCGGATTCCACGGCTGCCAGCGGCCGTTCTTTATACATTCTGTCCCTCGCCGATAAAAGTGAAACTTCCGGCTTGTAACATAATAATTTGTCTTGCTCGTTGAAAAGGAAATGTCATCAACTGTTTTACCTGACACAACAAACAGCCCATCTTTATCCGTCAACCCCTTGCTTATTTTCGCCGCCTCATAAGAGTCTTGCGGAAAGAAAGCCATTTGAATCTCTGCTTCCGGCACAGGCGCACCGCGGGAATCTATAACTCGTAAAGTAACCTTTGCTTCCGCCCCACTCTGACGAGCCTTGTCAACCGCCGGCAAATTAGGCTTTCCCCACTTATGCTCACGAGCATCCTGCTGCTCTTGAGTTAAATAAAGTGCCACAGAGGCTGCAATTGCTTCAACTTGCTTGTAATCGCTGTCTCTCATGACATTAAAGACGGAGGGATTATTCGTCTGACCCACCAATTGTGAATCCGCCTTTGCACGTTGCCTGGGTCTGATAATAAAAACAATAACCCCGATAAATATGATCACCAAAACAATGATCGCGGCATGTTTCCGTTTATTCATTTCAAGCCTCCTTTGGTGATAATATCCTCATACACTTTAAAGTTATAAAAAAATGCCGCTGCCTTCCAGTCACCATGCTTCCAGTGCTGCTTGTATGGGACATCGCTTGCCGGACGCGGCCAGTCGTTGGGGCGATCAAACGTGTTCATGTTGATATTTCTTTCACCATTATCGGTCATCTTATTTTAATTAGCCTGCTCCCCGTCGGCCCTGATAGCGCGGGGATGCCTCGGGCGAGGATTTCTCCACGTAACTGGGGCGAGATGGAATTAGTGAACATGCCTGAAGGCACTTTTTGGAACACAGGTATGTCCCGCAACTGACCGAGAGGCGCAAGCGCGGCAGCTGTATAAACAAACTTCAGGCCGCGGCTGCGCAGGCGGTATTCAACGCCATTTCCATGAGGTAAAACTGCCATAACACCTACTTTACATCAGGCATATACTTACCCCAGAAAAGTTTGGATGCCTCCTCGCCCCCAAGAATTTTTTCAAATATCTCAACGGTATTTGGATTTACTCTTGATTCATTTCTACTAGACCCAATGATAAATTTATTTCCAAGGACATCTAAACCTTTCCTTTCGTAAAGAGAATCACCAGGCCTTAAGTACTTAGTTATGTCATCCCATACAGGCACATCATCCAAAGTCTTTTTCGGGTTTCGATCTGCGAAAGAACACCACATGATAGCACCTGACAGGTTCTCCATCTCCCTTAAAGTCAACTCCGCATCAGCTCGAACTGGCTTTTCTGAAAACAGATGCATTTTTGCACCTGTTTTTTCTAACATCTCAATAATACGCCTATTCCCCGTAGCCTTTGCCCTTGCAAGAGCCGTTCCCCCATAAAGATCCTTCAATGAATTATCAGCACCTGCTGCAATCAGTAATGCACAAGAATCTACATATTCGTTTTCTACTGCGTGTATAAGTGCTGTCTGTTTTTTTTCTATATCCTGAATGTCAAGGTTAGCTCCTAATCGGATTAACTCCTGCAGAACCTTCGCCCTGCTACAACAGACCGCATGCATCAATGCTGAATACCCCGTCTTGTCAACCGCATCTATGGCAACTCCTAGTTTTATAATTTCTTCAACATGCCTTTCATCCCCTTCGATCGCAACTAACATCAGCATTGTCATATTAGCCGGATATGTCCGCATGTTGACATCGGCTCCCTTAGCAATCAGCATTTTTGCAAGTGCCATATTACCGCGCAGCACGGTACTGCTAAGGAGGGGACAACCACTAACATGATAAACATTAACATCAGCATTATGTTCAAGAAGAATCCTGACAGTATTTGTCTGATCATTCGCAACCGCTGCTGAAAGTGCCGTGTCCATATACATATTGGCGTGGTTAATATCGGACTTCCTGGAAATTAGTTCCAGAATAATATCTTCATGCCCCTTGGCAGCAGCACGAATAAGAGCGGTGTCACCCATCTCGGTCGCGCTGGAAGGCAATGCCCCGTAGTCAAGCAACATGCGTAGAACCGCAAGGTGCCCATGCTCTGCGGCAACCACAAGAATAGGAACATCCTCCTTGCTTTTCATGTTAACATCAACGCCATCCTTCACAAATTGCTCAACTTTACTGATATCACCTGCAACTACAGCTTTCATAAACTCTTCAGTTACTTGAGCCGCTGTGCAGTTATAGGCAAAAAAACCGCACAATAAAACAAAAAGCGTAAAAATACAATTTTTCATGTTAACGACTCCCTGCAACATTTCGATCATTTGATTTTTCAGACTGAAGTAATATACGAAAAAAAGTTTCGATCTTATCACCAGTTTGAATGCTCCTTACGGGATCAACAAACCCCTTGCCATACAACCCGCCGATCTTACAATAAAAGTAGAATTTATTTTCACTGGGAGGCACTAACATTGATGATTTGTATCCTGATTCGGGAGCTGTTCTCATACGTCGATCGGCGCGGCCAGGATTTTGCTCAAAACATTCGTAAGGGATAAAGCCATCCTCTTCATTAAAATTCCGCAGTCTAACACCGCTCGGCACACGCATACCGCGCCACGGCTGTAACACAAATGCCTTTGAATTATCCACATCTGTTTGAACATATATCCCATGTTGCGGAAATGCACCGCTCTCCGCAAGAATATCCTTTGATAATAAAGAGCTTATCATTTTTTCGTTTGGCACAAAACTCGCCACCATTGACATACCAGTCGGACAAAAAGAGATGAACCCTTGGAACTCCTGCAATGCAACATGCTGCCCAATTTCAACAAGTTCAACCACAACTGTATCCTCTTTCATCAAGTTAGCAGCAAACACTTTCTTTTCGTCATAGTACCCCGGCTTTGTAATAGCCACATCTACTCTAATAACGTTTTTATAGTTTAAAACAAAGGTTTTATCGACAACTTTTTTTTCCGTGGTACTTCCCTTTTCATCTAAGACAACCAGTTCCAATAATACTCCACTTAACTGTTCGTCTTTCTCTGAAACTAAGTTAACATTAACCTTCACATCATGCACAAGTTGTTTTTTCATTGCCCTCATCATCAGTTTTTGCTGAGCCCGTTCAACCGGATGAATATTAGGCACAACATCTGCAAACAAATTAAATGAAAAAAAGAGCCAAAAAATCATAAAGGGTTGTTCCATTTTAGTTGACATAAATTACTCCGTTCCTTTTTTATAAGCCTTGTTTTTCACTAATTCCTCAAACCATATCCATGTTGTAGACAAAGGGGTGTCTTTGGAATCAAGAATATCCTTTGCGCCTTTAAAACCACTCCCGTGCGCTAACGGGTCCCAACCATAAGTAGTTGCTTCAATGTTTTTAATGCCAGCCGATAATGTCAATGGATGTTTTTCTGTACCCAACGGAGGAAACACGTCCATTGGATTATTATTATAAAGAAGAGTAATTGTGGTAATAGGAGCCAACTCCTCACCTGCATTATTTTTATCCCTATCCAACAATACAGGTGTTTCTCGAGCCAAATCAAGTTCATTATAGCCGCTGTTCACAACAAGTCGTGGTTTTATAATGGGCAGCCATTTTGGCTTCTTGGAAAAGCTATGCACTTCCTTGTCTTGGCGAATATATTGGGCTGAAAACGCATTACGTTTATAACATTCATCAAAAGTCATACCAATGTCTACGGCATAGTCACCAGAATTCCAGCTATGAACATAATGATTTACAGCTTTTCTTGTTTCCTGTCCAGGCTGATTAAACCAAAAAGCCCACGAATGCATTTTAAGATCATCTACGGTGTATATTACCGGGTCAGGTCCAGTATGGACATAACTCTCATATGGAAGGAAGGTTTCTCCCCATACCGCTGCCTCAACGCTTGCAAAGGTATTAAAAAACTTTTGATGTGGATTTAAAAATTGATGTATCCTCATACTATCCAGTACCAGATTATTTCCCAAGCTATGGGCAAAAACATTAATTTCATCCGTTTTAACACTCCACTCTCCTTTAATGGTGTTTTCAATAAACTTCATCAAACGCTCTATTATCAAGATAACCATTTTCACAAGATCTTGATCTGCATCCAGCCGCTTTCTTCCACTCCATACTGGATGAAATTCCATAGCAAGCAGGATGCTTGCTCTACTTCATTATCGCTTTCAATTCAAATTCCCGGTAGCGCAACAGCTCCCTGCTATGGCAGGACAACCGACTTCAAAATACCATTTTTCTTGATTAAATTCTTTCCCTGATCGAACTCCGTGTCGTTCTTACTATATTTACAGTTTTAAGCCAAGGATGGGCCTTGGCTCCACGTGAAGGAAGGCTAATTCCCTTTGCCAACCCGTTTGGAGCGCCAATAGAACTGGCTGCGCTCACGGAATTTCTTGGTGACCTCATCATCGGTGTTTTTGTGCCCGCCGTGCCCTTCACGGGTAACATCGAGGACCGGGATGGGCGCGTATTTGCGCAGTGAGTAGCGTGCGTGGTTCTTCTCCCACCAATCCTTGACTTCGCTGAAGTGATAGCGCTCCTCATCTTTGCTGATCTTCTTCAGCCAGCCCCAAAGAAACGGGGCGTTGTCGATCTGCTCCACAAAGCGGCAGAGGTACTGGTACTCGTTCTGATAAGCCGATTGTTCCTTATCATCCGGTTCAGCGGCTGCATACTTCTCAAGCCGCTTAATTGATCCAGCCACCTCACGCCGCATCCAGGCCTCGCGGTCGATCTTCAAATCAATCGGCAAAACACTGGGGTAGCGCTTCAGATAGACGGCAAAGGTCGGCTTGTGACTGCCTGCGAGCATATATGTCCGATCATCAATCATCCAGACATAGCTCTTGCCACCAGCGATGCTTACATATACTTTTCCTAAATCAGTTCCCTCCACTTCGCATTTATCTCGATCAAGTAACCATCCAGTCAACACATCATTAATGAAATCAAGGGGGCGTTCGACATGATTTATCGTAATGCCTGATACAAGTCGTTTGTTGATATCTCCT
>JAQUJJ010000195.1 GCA_028681035.1 Candidatus Cloacimonadota bacterium | reverse complement strand
AATGAGCCCACCAAAGCGATAATAGACCGCTGTGTGCGGCTCGGACTGAAAGATGTCCAAGTGCAAGCCCCAACCAAGACCAGCATCGGGCTCTGGGGCATAGAAGATCAGCATCTCTCATCCACCATCCAGAAGCAGCTTTGTTTTGGATCGGGAACCACTTCGAGGCTGACGTGCGCCAGAACTTCGCAGACGTGCTATCAACAGCCATCGAGCAGGGTTATACCAAGGAGATGCTGGCCGATACCCTCAAAGACCAGTTCAATGACCTCGCCAACCGCTCATCCAACTACTGGCAGGGACTGGCAGAGCATACCGCCTTGAGAATACGAGAATTCGGAAGGCTGCAGGGCTACAAGAAAGCCAAAGCCAGATACTACAAGCTCGTGGTTATCCTAGATGACCGTACCAGTGACATCTGCCGGGCTCTGGCAGCCCAGGATAAGGTTTATCCCCTAAACGATGCCCTGGAGGTGATGGATAATCTCATGGCTCTGGATACCAAGTCAAACAGTCTGGATGATGCCAGAGACTATATCAAAGCACTCGCACCCTGGATCAAAGACGATCAGATCGAATACGACTCAGAGATGAACCCGGTAGGAGTATCCGGAGCGCATACGCCTTTCCCACCCTTTCATTGGAAGTGCAGGACGACTACAGAAATACTGTTCTAGTATATTCATAACAGCCGTGCCTTGTTGTATAAGGCACGGCTGTTTATTATCTTTAATTGAACAACTTATGAGCCACTTCTTCTCTACTCGACCCTATGAGATCGTCTAATAAAATACTGCCAACTCTTGGCGGATACCAAACGACAGCTGTTACAGTATAGAAAAACTCCCTTGGAGACTGCACATTAGAACCTGGCAAACCCACACCTAAGTGCCTAAATGTAGTTTCGGTAGAATATCCAAGGAAAACCTGCTGTGAATAATCGGGGTCAGGAACTACCGCTCCGTAGATGAAATAATACGGCACAGTTATTGGAGTATTGTAAATGTTCTGCGTAACTTGCTCCCAGCTAATCACGGCATCCAAACCATCGATAATTATTGCAACACTTTGTGGCTCCTGGGGAGGAACATACTCACCAATTCCGTCCAAGCGGATTTTCATTAGGGGCATGTTTTCGGAACTGTTTGTTATATACAGGGTGTCCCTATAGGCACTAGATTGTGAAGGGTTGAACGATAAATCCAACAGAACTTGTTCTCCAGGCAACAAGAACTCAGGAATGCTGGCAGAAACAACAGAGTAAGCAGTATTGGATTCGTAGAAACTCAAGTTGTGGATATATACCGAGTCCGAACCGGTTGATTCTAAAATCAATTGCCGACTTCCGGTATCACCTAGATATACTATGCCAAAACTGAGAGGAGTATCTGAATTTGGTGAAGTGAGTAGGGGATGTGCTATCGCCTGAATGAAATCTTCTTCAGTTTTACTGCGAGTGGTATATTGGTCTTGAATTGTTAGCGTTACGTCATAGATGCCTTTTTGGCTATATGTGTGGAGTGGATTTACTTCGTTTGAGGTTTGGCCATCGCCAAAATCCCACAAATAGGAAACAATATCTCCTTGGGAGGCATTTGTAAACTGCACTTCCAGTGGGATATCTCCAGATTGAGGGGAAGCCGTAAAATCTGAACTGAGGATATAGCCATAACCCCTTAATTGTTTGGTTATCAAGTAGTTATTGGGATCATTTGAAAGGATCATTAAGTTCGCTTGGTAATATTGAACAGCTGTAGGAGTAAAAGTAATATCAATAACTAAGTTCGTTAATGATGGAATAATTAATGGGTAAGAGAGTTCGGGGGGTAGTGAAACATGGTACTTCGAATTTGTTGGTGAAATTGAATAGATCTCAAGATCAGTTGCACCCCAGTTGTAAATGCAAATGCCTTCTGAGACAGAGGAATTCAATGCTACATTTCCATAAGATAATGTGTCTGGTGTAACAACAATTCTTGAATCTTGGGGTAATAAAACATGAATGAAGTTATCTTTAATTAATGTGAAAGACATATCATTACTTTGTATCTTTAATCTTACAGAGTAAAAACCAGGGAGTAAATATGTATGCGAAGGTAACGGTTCCGAAGAGTCAAATACGCCATCGTTATCAAAATCCCAAGAAAATTCACAGGTTGAAGCACTATGAATTATTGACATGAAGCTTACATTCAAAGGTACATTCCCCTCAACACTTGTAGCTGTGATATCTAGGTTTTGGTTTAATAAAACTATTCCTACTTGTCCACTTATGCCATTAGAACCCGTGTTCCCCATAGCGCCACCTGTACCATTTGAACCTCCAGGCTCGCCACCTATTCCAGCTGATCCCCCAGTACCTGCACCACCTGCCAATCCTTCAGCACCCCCAAATAAATCTGGCTCAATAGATACGCTAGAATTAACATACTTGATAGAAACGCAGCCACCAGCCCCACCACTTCCACCACTTCCGCCATTTCCTCCATTAGATCCATTTCCACCGCCTCCGCCACCGGACCAGCTAAACCAACCAGCATGGGTATTGTGTGGCAGGTATTGTCCAGGCATTCCATTACCACCAGTTCCACCTTGATACCCATTTTCTCCGTAGTTCCCATCGTCTCCATTTGCCTGAATAATTCCAGTGCCAGTGTAAAATACAGTATTTATCAATATTATACCGCCTCCAACACCTCCAGCTCCACCATTACCTCCATTACCACCTGGACTGCCGGAACCACCCAAGGCGACACTATTCCAATATTTGTTACCTCCACTATATCCTCCACGCCAAGCACCTCCACCAGAACCAGCTCCGTTCCCTCCTGCACCACCATTACCGCCCTTACCAGGAGCGCCAAACAAAAAATGGTTTTGATTAGACATATTTGAAGAGCTTAAACTTGGTGAGGAAGAAAACCCCGGATAAGCAATACTTAGGAAACTACTTCCTGTACTTCCTGCTTGTCCATAAGCACCACCCCAACCGCCGTTTGGCCCAGGCACGGGAGGAGATCCGAAGTTTACTCCTCCCCCTCCATATGACCCACCATGCCCCAATCCCCCATCAATTGTAGTTGGAACATGCCCTGCACCTCCTGTGCCACCAACCCCGCCTATAGAACCGTACATTCCCTTATTTGTGGCAGTTACTATACCATCGTTCGTTAGTGTGTTTAGTACTTTGAATGCAATAATCCCCCCCGTCAAACCATTCCAATTGTTACAGGTCACAATACAACTTGGTTCGATTGTAACATTCTGATAGTTGGGTATCTTAAGAATCTGGACTACGGCTCCAGCTGAAGCCAGATACGAATTTTGTAGGGCGTTTTCCAGAACAAGTTGATTTAACCCAGAGTTTACTGCCTGGATATAAACGTCATCATAAACGCCGGTTTCACCACCCAGCATCTGAATGATGAGAATGTTGTCGTTAACATTAAATAATGATGCATCAACGACATGAATTACGCTCTGGCCACTTTCGACACTTTGGGAAAGATTGGTATTTTGGTTATTAACTATCATTGTGGAAGTTACAGTCAAGTCTCCATCAATTCCGGTACCAAAGGTCGAAGTGCCATAACAATTGATCACACTGATCAGCGAAACCATTAGGGAAATAAAAAAGCATACAAATAGCCTACGCATTTTAAACTCCTTTTTTCGTATTTCTTACTATTTTTACTTTGGTGTAAACATCGTATCCATTATCCATAGAGAAGCCATAGATATCGGCTGTTGCCTGCATGATTGTGTCGAGTGCTTTACAACCTTCGTCATACTTTAAATTGGATTTGAACCCATGCACTATACCGTGCCTGAATTCATACTTCTTTTCGAATTCGATCCAATCCTGAATAACTACTTCTAACTTTGTTTCTGAATATCGGGGGGTAATCAATTCAGGGATATTACTAATCAGTTGATTCCATACCTTCTTATACTTCGCTAGGCCTGAGCACTTATAAAGGTATCTCTTATCCTCTCTAACGATTTTGTTGGGAATCAGGCTAAGGGACAGAATAATCCGTCGGATAGTCCACTCGAAATCGGCAGCTGCCAAAAAGATGGCAATGCAGATATCCTGCTCATTTCTGAATTGCAGAATCTTTGCTCTTCTGCCTTGGTAACTGTCTCGTACATAATACATACTAGCTCCTTATTCTATTATAAACTTCAATCTGTCTATCACCATGTTACCCATACAAATCGTCTGCTGAGGCTATATTGCCGCATTCAGCGTCAGAATTAATCCAGGATTCAATCCTTTCAAGAGTCTTTTTCAGTGACTCCTTTGAGGCATATTTTATCGCACATTCCCATACTATAAGGACTCTCCAACCTAAAGAATTCAGTTCCTTGTTTATGCGGATATCTCTTTCTTTATTGGCTGATAACTTGTTCTTCCTCCAATCGTGCCTGGTCTCTGGAATTTTGGAATATCTGCATCCGTGGTAATGCCAGAAGCACCCATGTACTAAGATTATTGCTTTGTATTTACTGAGAACTATGTCCGGTTTGCCTGGTAGATCAGACTGGTTGACCCTGAAACGGAATCCATTTCTGTGGAGAGCCGACCTGATTAGAATTTCAATCTTGGTGTTTTTGCCCTTAATCTGGCTCATGTTCCAACTGCGTTGTTCAGGAGTCAACACGTCCATGATCTCTAACGACCTTTCGTAGTTCTTGTGGGGTTAAAACCGGTTTCTTCCTGTGTAGCATTGAATGACAATTGGGGCAAACAGGGATCAGATCCTTTGCCGGATTGCATATATATTCACCATTAAACTCCGATAGGGGAACAACATGATGCACATGTATAAAATCTGTGCCCAAATCACCGTAATAATCTTGGAAATTGAATCCACAGATCAGGCAGGATTGACCATGAATCTGGATGCATGCTGCCCGGTTTATCTTACTTCTCTCGTATCTTTTTACTCTTACTTCGAGTAATTTTCCCTCAGTGGTTCCATCTGATATTTGCTCATCAACTTGCTCTATCGGTAGAAGAGACAAGCATAAACCCAAAAAACCATACAGCCAGGGAAGAGCTTCATTGATGTTGTAATCTGCATTATCTTCCAAGATAAGATTAGCCTTTTGCAATACCATTTTGAGTGTTTTCCAGTTTGTCGGCCACATATCGGTATTAACAGTGTCCACGTTGCTTCCGTTAACAACCATGGAGAGCGATGCGCCCTTCTCCAACAGATTAACTGCAAAAACGCTGAACAATGATCTCTTCTCAGGATCAGCGTTCTGCATCTGAGACAATAAACTGGCTGCAAAATTGCCTGGAATGAATTCCGCAGTGAGCCTTCTCCAGCCCAGAATGAC
>JAQUJJ010000194.1 GCA_028681035.1 Candidatus Cloacimonadota bacterium | reverse complement strand
TGAAACTGGATCTGAAGGACAAGAATGTATATGTTTACGGCGCTTGGGGTACGAACCTCTGGCTGGAAAAGTATCTGGATCTTCTGCCGTTCAAGATCTTGCCAGATAAGGTGATTGCAGACAAAGAATATGCAGGTACCGATCTACGAATCGCAGCTTGTCTGCCACATCCCCAGAATCCAGAGCTCGGCATGGCTGTTTATACTGCCCAGACCACCGCGGGCATGAAAGGCAGCAATGCTTTTTCCCATGGAGCGGAGGATTGGTATGTTACCGATTCGGATCTGAGCATACTGGGGCAGGGATTTTTTACCGATAAAAACGACATCTGGAAATTCTAAGTTTCCGAAATATCTAAAAGCCAAAATAAGAGTTGACAGAGATGAGTTCTAAGGTAGGGGAGAGCAGTGTTCGGCCAAACAAAGCATAGAAACTTTAGTGGCTCTCTTCAGATTAAAGCGAACAATCTCGATCACTTAGCTCTGAAAAGAGCCACCATACTTGCTGATAGTCAGAGAATCATCCCAGGTGAGAAGTTTCTCGTTTTATTGGGTTCATTTAGCGCAAAAGGATCATTTTCCTGCTGGCACTATATCTTCCTGAGTGCACTTTGTAAAGGTAGATTCCAGCAGCGCATTTCTTGCCATTGGCATCCGTGCCATCCCAATCCCAAGAGTATTCTCCCGCAGCTTTTTGGATTTGCGGAAGCTCATGTACCAATTGCCCTTTGATATTAAAGACCTGAATCTTCACCGGGCTGGCATCACGCAGTTTATAAGAGATTCTCGTGGTGCCTGTGAAGGGATTGGGGGAGTTTTGGTTCAGGATTACCATAGGCATTGGCACATTTGCGAGATCCGCATTGGCGATTGGCTCAGCAAGGGCTGTAGCGCTTACGCTGAACAAGATTGGTCCCCAGTCGAAAGTATTGTCGTTGCGATGAGACCAGCATATTACTGTACTATTATCACAGATTGTCGTATTGAATTGATAGAAATCCGCCGTTTGAATAAGCTGAACTTCCTGAAAGCTGCCATCCGGGCTTACATATACATGTTTCAGATCGTATCCACTGTACTGGTCCCCATCCATCCAAAAGTATGAATAGCTGCCATTTGCATATTGATTCAATTGCCAGTCCTGAACATAAGAATTGAAGCCAGGCATCCAAATGCCATCCCCGACAAATAGCATATTGCCATCTGTATCCAGTTTTTGCAAATAAATGTCAGCATTATCCTTCTCATACAGGATACTGATCTGATCGTTGATAACTGGATTAATCAATGCCTGCATGCTCTCAGTGTTATTGCTGATTTGCAGGCCGGCATCGCCCCATAACCTCAGTCCTGAAGTGTTTAGTTTTTGGGCTTTTAAGATTACTGTATCCTCTTCAACGCCCATTACAAAACAGTAAAGATTGTCTTCGATAATCCCGGCTTGGTGACGGTAATAATAACTCCCATCCAGCCCGGCATCAATCATGGACAGTCCCTCTACGGGCCAACCTGGTGATATTAAGCCAGTTGGCTCTATGCGCAAGGCCTTTATCTCGTAGCGAGACTCAGGTATAGAACGGTTAGAGAATATCAGATAGCGGCCTTGAGCATCCGGATATGATGCCTCTCCCTGAGGCTGGCTGCAGAAATCCAACCCGCCAGCTTCCCATTGGATGGCGCCAGCCACGATTCTTTGACCCTTGATGGCTATTCTGTAGATGCCCTCTTCTAATTTAGGATAGGCCCAGTACACATAAGCGGATTCATTCTCGAATCCGATCGTTGCCTGTTCACCGAAGAAATCTCCAGTTCCCAGCAGAATTCCACTTCCAGGATACAATTGAGCTCCCTCCGCATCTATCTCTTGCAGATACAGCATATTATTTGTGTCACCATAGTATTTACTATAGAGTACATAGAGGGTATTCTGCGGGCTTGCTTTGGCCACATGGATGGTATGCTGCACATCATCACTGGGGTCAAGCGCTTGGCCATTTTCCTGCAAATATTGATTCATGCCGCTATCCAGAATCTGGTAGTAGACTTGTTTCCACCCTCCGCGCTCATCATACATGAGACAGATAGTCTTGCTGCCGAGGGCATATACTCCGAAAAGGTATGCTGCCCCGTAGAGCCGGGAACTGATGCGAGCCTCATCCCCTGTCAAGAGCCCCTCTCCGCTGGCGGTAAATATTTGTCTGAGCAGGGAGATCTGATCGCCGTTATTGTCACCCCAGGTAAGCAT
This sequence comes from Candidatus Cloacimonadota bacterium, assembly GCA_028681035.1. The sequence goes on along the minus strand of JAQUJJ010000194.1, from coordinate 3,219 downwards.
TGCTTTGTTTGAGAACAGAGAATATCTGGGGGAGCATTTATTTTCCGTGCTTAGGCTTACGGTCTGGGTGGAGAAGGCAGGAATGCCATCGGGGCTCAGCTTCAGCATCTCCACTTGCATATCACGATGTCCGTTTAGCATCCTCACCACTGCAAGCCAGGTATTATCCGATGCATCCACAGCCATATCGAGATCCTTAAAGTGATGGGAGTTTGATAGGATCAGGGGATTTTCGCTTCCCCAGACTGGTTCCAGATTGGCATCCAGGCGTTGAACTCTCAGTTCGCTAGCTTCATGCAGGTTTTGGCTTGTAAGGCAGGACAGGATAAATCCACCATCAGAGCTTGCCGCAATCTTAAGCTCGCCGATATTTTCATCGATGAGACCCACGGGAAGCTGTTTCAGACTACTGTACACAAGGTTGCCGCTGGCGTCCATCAATTGCATTTCCAAGGGGTTTCCCTCATGGAATACACTGGAATAGATCAGGATCTGCCCACTATTGCCCTTCTGCATTCTAGGTTGTCTGGGATGAGCGGGAATTACCGCGTCGGCTGCAAACATCGGATCGTTGCCAATGCTAAGCCCGCTATTATTCACCTTTCTAAAAAAACTGCCCTGCATGTGGGCAGAATTGATAATCAAGTCCCCTGCATCGGTGAGCAGAAGCTGATTGACTTTGAACGTTACGGGATTCAAAAACAGATTTTCTTCAGTCCAGATATTGTTTCCGGAAGCATCGTAATTCATGCCGTGTAAGACGAATCCATGCAGATCGTCGCGGCCCCAATAAACCAAGAAAGCGCCTCCCAGATTATTTGCACATAGCTTTGCCTCCGGGGGGGCGAGATTCGTACTTGGCGACATAGCCGGCGCCACGAATGTGCCGTTTCCCGTCCATTGGGCTTGCCCCAGGGAGTTTAGCTTCTGCACCTTCATGATGACTTGCTGCTCAATATCCTGAATATACAAAAGTACTACACCGCCATCACTTGTGGCTACTGTTTCTACTAAGAACACAGGATATATGCCTGTGGAAATAATGACGGGCGAATCAAAAGCGGCATTGCCGAGGGTACTATATTTCTGGGCTTGGATCTGGTAGCCGGAGCCGGCATTCTCTTCCCATAAAACCCAAGTTTCGCCTGCGGAGTTTGTTACCACATTACCTTGATATCTGATATCCTGAGAAGTTCTCACATCAGTAATTGGCTGTGCGCAAAGCAGCAAAGTGAACGACAAAAAAACTAAGATGCCAAGGTAGCGTTTCATTTCTTCTCCTTTGGCCGGGAGGGTGCTTTCAATGGAAGTCGCAAGAGTCTCCCGAGACCTTAGCATTACTGATATGCAATACTTGTTCCAAGGCGCGGATTATTAAAAAGATTTTAAGAATGGGCGAGAAGAAATCAGGGTCTGATCTATCTGCTTATAAGAAAGCAGAGTAGTACCAGTCCTTTATGAATATTCTATTGTGAGAAGCTGCTTAATCCTTTATAATCCCCACAAAGAAAACCCATTCTCCGTCCCAGGAGCAGGTGATACTTGTATGGATATTGGCTTTCTTGGAGGAGCCTTTGAATACAAGCTGCTCCAGCCCACTATTCCAATCATAGGACATTATTCTATTCTCTCTCACAAAGAATATCTTGCTTGCCTTCATACTGGCACAAATCAAAGGTCTGTGTGCCGAAGCGTAGGGTCTATCCATCGTAAAGGACAGTTCTACGCTCTCCGTAGTCAGATCGATCAAATGTGCTTCAGAGCTACCGGCAATCTGGAGCAGCTTATCAGAGCCAAAAAGAACCCTCAGATCTCCATCACCACCTGTAGAATAAGAATTGACCACAGACAGTTCGCTTCCATCCGGGCGCACCTTTTTCAAACCTGCAGCACTGGTAAAATAGATATAATCTTGCTCCGGCAGATATACAGGATGAATGGAGTAGCTGGTTTCTCCGGTATCATATTCCTGATATTGCATGGTGGTGGCATCATAAAGACGTATAAGGGTAGACTCCTGATAGCGGGAAAGAGTATAGCATAAATAGCGATTATCGGGAGAAATACTGCCCAGGCGGGCAGTCCAGTGCAGATCGGGGAATAGGGCATAGAAAACCATACTTTCCAGATCCATTCTGCCGTTTCTCATATAAACATAGCGCCCATCGGCAGAGGGCATCATGTTGCCTGGGTCCATATCAAAATACATAGCGTTCAAGCTGCCAAAGTAATTGATAGCATGAAGGCTTCTGGGGTCGGTATAGAGAATACGGTGATTCTGAGTAGTAAGCATGTAGCCAAATCCCCCGTGATAACCATACAGAGGGTCAACTTGATAGCCAATATCGAGAAGGTTTTTGAATCCTTTCCCATCTTGCTTTATCATCATCATCTTGCCATTCCAGGTAGAGGAATCGCAAGAGTTTACGCCCATAATCAGCAGCGCTGTAACCAGGGTTAAAAGTAATATTACTATTCGTTTCATTCTTTACTCCTGAGTAGTGTGTTATGCGAAATGGGTCGGCATGAATTCCAACTCATGGTCGTTCAGCCGGTTGAGAGCATCCTGAGCACTCGTTTTTTGAAAGATATTTAAGATCAAAGACCTGTTTTCAATCTATTTTGTATTTGCTTTTTCAGTCAAGCTATTTTTTAATCATCATCGTTTTGCGAGCTGAAATACGGCAGAACTTGTGGATATGAGCTGATATCCATGGACTATTCGATAGCTTGCTATTAGTTTCCAATCACATCGATGTGGATATGGCAAGAAGTGGGCGAGGGGCTGCTATGATCGACCTATCTCAGGACGCAACAGGGACTCGTTTCTTTAAGCACCGCCTCTTCCTGCCATCGACTGGCTTTCGATTCGTTTTCCACTCGAGTTCACTTGAGGATCTGAGTCAACTCGAGTCGAAGACTTGTCCAAGGCGAGATCAAGGGAAAGGGGTGCCTGGTCCTATATAGCTATAGAGTTCATATTCTTGAGCTGAATATGCAGAGAGTATTTGCTGGATTGATTGCAGTTATCTCGTGAGTAATGCGGTGAGGAAAATAATCCTTGACAACTAAAACAGAGCTTGATCAATGTATTTTTGGTTGCTTGAAGTTTATTCAATCAACTTGAAGAATATATTGTGCTAAGGTGAAGACCCTTTATGGGTCCTCAAAGATGAAGAAGAATCTTTGTATTTCACGCCAGCCTTTGGGACTTAACTT
>JAQUJJ010000193.1 GCA_028681035.1 Candidatus Cloacimonadota bacterium | reverse complement strand
CCGAGCTTCGGGTTTCTGCCTGTCTGCTTTGTCATCGGTCTGCAAAGTATCCGCAGATACCACATAGACCACGTCTTGATTCTTATCATCTGCAAAAACCGCTCCAATGGGGATAACAATTACATCTTCGCGGGATTCGCCCTGGATGCTGATCGCGGCTGTCATACCGGGTTTGGCTGTGTCTCCAGTGGCATTGATGCTGATCTCCACAGGGAAGACTTTGGCGTTATTAATCGTAATCGCTTTGGGGGCGATCTTCACGATGCTGCCTTCATAGCTTTCATAGGGCAAAGCGTCGAGCTTGATTGTAGCCTTCTGCCCCACCTTGAATTTGGCGATGTCCACTTCGTTGATGTTCGATTGCACTATCATGTGCGAAAGGTTCGCAATCTGCATCACCACAGTACCTTCACCATAGGCATTGATGCTGGAAGTTACCATTTCGCCTTCATTGACCTTACGCTCGATCACCGTGCCGCTGGCGGTAGCATACATGTGGATCACTGTGCCTGGTACATCCAGATCTCGGATCATTTCGTATTGCCGGCTGGCTTGCGCATGCTGTATTTCGGCTGAGACCAAAGCGTCTCTGGCTTTGTCATAATCCGCCTGGGAGATATATTCATTTCCCAAAAGCGTACCGCTGTCTGCAAAATCCTTCTGAGCCTTCTGCAGTTCAAGCTCTGCTCTCTGCAGCGAGGCTTTGGTATTGAACAGCGTATTCGCCTGATTGTAGTCCGGCTCGATATCTGCCAGAATCTGGCCCATTTTCACATAATCGTTTTCTTTCACATAGAATTTCACTATCTTCCCAGAAACCCGTGATTTTTGGGATACGATAGTGGCAGGTTGGACCTCTCCGGTCACCTCGATCTTGGAATCGATTTTGCCACGCTTCACAGTGTACTTTTCATGCTCTTGCACAGCTGATACTGGCTTCTTATTCTTAGCTTTATTACATCGGCTAAAACCGATAGCCATGGCAATCAAGATCACTACGATGATGATTATGATCCATTTCTTACGCATAATTCCTCGCTTACTGCAAATAATTCTATTATAGTCTTAGACAAAAGGTTTAAAGACTTGGTTCATGTCAATCAAAAAGCCTCGGATACTGCTTGCTGCCCCTTTGTAGAAGGCAGATCAGATCCCTTTTTCTTGATCCAGCTCTGATCGCCATAGATCAGCCAACTGCCCTGATTGCGATGGAAATAGGAGAAATAGCCAGAATCCTCCGGCTCATGATAGTCAACACTCTCGAGGCTGGATTTATAATGGTCTATGGTATGAGCCACCGCATATTTTCCATTTATTTCGATATAAAGCACCTCGATCTCCAAAAGCTGAAAGCGGCCCCTCCGATCCAGAATTTCTTCGTTCAAATGCCAGGCGATCTTCCCCTTGTGCAAATAGTTGTTATCCACATGATCCATCATGCCATAGACATTACCCAGGTTAAAATCCAACGAAAGATCATAGAGAATGTCGCGGATCTCTCTTTGGGCCTGGTTTTCCGAATCATCCGTATTGCAGCTTGTACACAGAACCAGGCAAATCAGAGCAAAAAGGATATAGACAGGTTTCATGACTTAATTTCGAGCACAGCCAGACTTTCGATGTGCCAAGTATTGGGGAACATATCAAATATGCTCAAGGCTTTTAATTCATAGCGGTCGTCTTTCATCAGTATCCTGAGATCCCGCATCAGACTCATCGGCGAACAGCTCAGATACAAGATCCTGGCTATTGGGGCTTCGCGGATTGCCAATAAAGCGCTTTCCTGCACTCCAGCACGCGGTGGGTCCAAGATAATAGCATCAGCTTTGAAATCCTGGCTTAGTTTAATAAGGGTATCTTCAAATTTCCCACAGATAAAGCGCGCATTGTCAAAGCCATTGTTCTTGGCATTTTCGGTGGCATCTTTCACTGCCACAAGCTCTTCTTCTATACCTACCAGCTCAGAAATTTCACTGGCCAGACTGAGGCCGATGGCGCCAATGCCACAATAGGCATCGATCACCTTGTAATGCTTTTTCATCTGCGCACGCATCACGGTGAGGATATTCTCCATGGTACCATGATTTACCTGCCAGAAGCTGCGATAGTGTATCCGAAAACTGAGATCGGAAAGCGTATCCTGAAGAAAGTCCCGCCCAAACAGCAGCTTTTCTTCGCCTCCCAGGATCACATTGGTTTTGTCCCGGTTGATGTTTTGCACTATGCCCACAACCTGTGGAAAAGCTTCTGTGATGCCTTGAACGATGGTTTTGGAAAAAGGCAGACGTGCAGAGCGGCAGACCAGGATGAGCATGATTTCAGACGCATCATGGTTGCAGCGCAGACCGATGTGGCGCAAGCAGCCGCTATTGTGCTCTTCATCGTAAGGCTCTACTTTGGCCTTTTTACAGAGCTCCATCAAAAGATTCGCTATGTCATCAAAGACAGGCGGGTGATTGCGACAAGCCTGGTGAGGCACAATCTCATGCGAATAGCGCGCAAATATGCCATAATTCAGACCTTCGCCCACTGGCATATAGACTTTGTTGCGGTAGTGGAATTGCTTTACCGAAGGCGTGCAGCCGGAGATCAAATGATCATAATCATGAAAAAGCTCCCGCATCAACTGCTCTTTATACCTCAGCTGAGTGGGATAGTCCAGCATCAGCCAGTCACAGCCTCCGCAGGGTTCCGGGGCCGTAAAAGCTTCGCATCGGGGCTCGACAAAGCCTTCTCCCCGGCTATGATATTCTGTGACCCGGGCAAAGGCATGATCTTTTTTACTCAGCGTAATTTCTACTGTTACTACATCACCTATCGCTGTAGAAGGCACAAAGATGGCCCGGCCTTCATGAAAGCCCAGTCCGCTTCCGCCCATGGCGATCTTTTCTATGGTAAGTTTTTCTATCATCAGATCTTCCTTAGCCGCTCAATCCTGTCTGAGACACTGGGATGAGTGGCAAAGATCGAGGTCTTGCTCTTGCTGTTGATTTTGGCCAGGGCAAAGCTATCCTGCTTGGCGGCTGGCATGTAATACTGCTCTATCTTCTGCAATGCTGCAATCATGCTGCCGGCACCGGTCAGCTCAGCAGCACCTTTGTCCGCTCTGTATTCACGGTAGCGGGAGTAATAGGACACCGGAATCATAGCCAGTAGCATCAGCACATTTTGCAGCAGCATCACCACCAGATAGTAGCCCAAGTAGCCCAAGCCGCCACGACCTTTATCGTTCCTAAGGGCAACATCCAGCCCTGCAGCCACGATTCGCGCTGCAAACATCACAAAGGTATTTACGAGGCCCATCACCAAAGTCATGGAAACCATATCGCCCTGAGTAATGTGCGTCATTTCGTGTCCCGCTACAGCCGCTACTTCGTCGTCAGAGAGGCGATCCAAAAGTCCGCTGGAAAACGCCATCAGAGATTTGTTTTTTGAGGCGCCTGTGGCAAAAGCGTTTACGTCTTGAGCAGGATAGATTCCCACTTCAGGGGTAGCTATCCCCTCATGCTCTGCCATTTGGGCTATAGTTTCGTACAAAAAGCGAGCCCTGGCGTCCGGACTATTGGCATTAATTAGCTGTATTTTATAAGCCTTTTTGGCCATAAATTTACTGAGCGCCAGCGAGATAAAGGAACCCGCAAAGCCAAATATCGCACAGAAGATCAATAGCTTAAAGGTCTGATCTGCAGGCATCGGGACAAAGAAGAGTATCACGGATAGCATCATCACTACCAGGAAATTGATCAATAGGTAGAATCCGATACGTTTTAATCCTTGCATGGTTTACCTCCAATTACAAGTCTTTGATTCCAAATTCTCAAATCCAGCGAATCATGGCAAGTAAAATCTGCTTTATGCCCGACAATAGTATCGTCCGCCTGCATAAATGTGCCGATAAAAGCAATGTAGGGGCGATGGGCATAACGCCCAAATAGAACCACGTTGGCACCAAAACCATGTAAAAGGGTTTTCAGCCCAAAACCCCTACATGAACGCGCATGCAAACCGCAATCTGCCCTTGCCAGCTCAATTCGTTTTTAACGCATATTCGACTCGAGATGACTCGAGCATCTGAGTCATCTCGAGTCGAAGACAAATCAAAGACAAGTTTGGCGGCAAAGGAAGGCAGGGCTATTTAGCTTGTCCGCCTTGTTAAGGGTTAAAAAGCAAGGGCACGATCTGTTGACCGTGCCCTTTGCTCATGTTGTTTGTGCTCCAAATTACCTTTTATAGAAAGGCTTTAAAGCATCCTATAGTCATATGACACTATTTCATCATAATCATTTTTTTGGTAGAGCTGTATTTACCAGCTTTCATCTTGTAGAAGTACACGCCAGTAGAGACGGTACGGTTATTCAGATCAGTACCGTTCCAAACCACAGTGTGGTTGCCAGCGGCCTTATCTTCACTTACCAATTTCTTGACCAATTGGCCTTTTACGTTGTAGATTTCGAGGGCTACAGGTCCGGCTTCTTTCGTGCTGAAACGGATTGTGGTTTCAGGATTGAAAGGATTGGGATAGTTGCCTTTTAGCTCTGTGGTATATACTGGAGCAGTGGCATCTCCGGTATCAGATCCGCCTTCTGTATGTACGCTAAAGCCATCCACATAGAAGACAAAGGCGTCGTTCGATGTGCAACGAATAGCGATATATACGTCTTGTCCATCATAAGCAGAGAGATCGTAGATATATTCGGTCCAGGTGGCCGGAGCTTGTACATCTTCAGCGCCCGTGATATATTGGAAGCCTTGGGGAAGGATTACAGGCATGGTGGATACGCCTACTCTGAAACGTTCCATTCCGTAGTTTGTGGTATGGCTTCTGGCATAGAATTTCACCGAGCTGTTTGTACCCAGATTGATGCGGCGGGTAACCAACATATCCTTATTGGGAGGAGTCGCTGCGGCAAAGCTGGCCGCCATCTTGTTTCCAGCGTGAGGAAGTACATCCGTGATGGGAGGTACGGTCTGAGAAGGATTGAAGATGATGTAAGCCATCGGTGATCCGCTACCTGGGAAGGCTATACCGGTGAAACCGTAGGTTTCTGAACCATCTTGGTCGATAAGAGTCCAATGACCAAATTCAGTAGCAAAGTCGGCATATTCTTCAAAGCCGTCTTCCAGTGCTACTGGAGCCAGAACCAGATTGACATTCACATTGACTGTGGCAGGGACAGATTCACCTTCGCTGTACATAGCAGTTACGCCATAGAGGTAATCGCCATTAGGCACATCCATATCCATGTAGGTAGTAATGGCAGGATCGCTGATAGTGGAGAGCATCTGCCCATCGCGGTACACTTTGAAGCCCAAAAGGGCGCGGCTATTGCGGTTGGGTTCAAAGCGGTTTGCGCTCAGAGTGCCCTGAGGCGTGCTCAGAGGGCTTTCCACAATTGCTACAGGGGTGAGGGCTTTAAGGGTCGTATTGGTGGCTACAAAGCCCTGGATCAACCAGTTGTAAGTAA
>JAQUJJ010000055.1 GCA_028681035.1 Candidatus Cloacimonadota bacterium | reverse complement strand
TTTGCTGCTTGCAGTCATTATCAGTAACCTTCTGCTTGGCAAAGTTACGCTAATCAGCACCCGTGGTTCAGAGCTTCTTGTGGAATACACTCTGGATGACTGGAAGCTAGAGCAATCTGGTGAATTCAGCAAGATAGTTGCCTCAGGCATGGATTCTGACACGGTATCTGGCTCACCACTTATACCATTCGATACTTTTAAGATAGGCTTGCCTCCTTCAGGGGATTTGAGTTTCAGTATTCTAGAGAGCGACAACACCATTGTTACTCTTAGCTCCAAGCTAATGCCAGTGCCCACTGTTACGATGAAAGATGGCATGTCTGACTATTCCTATCGCATGGATTTGGCTAAGTACGCTAATACACAATCTGAGTTGGTTAGTACAACTTCAGTAAGTTATCGGGGATACAATCTGGCTGATTTCTTAGTTAAGCCTTTCGTTTATGACGGACAAACGGGGCTTAGCGTTTACAGAAGGCTTTTAATCAGGATTAGCATTCAAGGCGAATTGAGTTATCGGGCTAACATCATTAGTGACCCAATAACTGACATTATGCTTAGCCAACTGGTAAATGTAGATCAAGCTAAATTATGGAGAAGTAGCTCTCGATCTCAAGTTAACTATGCGGATTTCGGTCTTAGTGACCACTGGATGCGGATAGAGACCAATCGCGAGGGCATACACAAATTGAATTATACTCAGTTAAGTGCTTTTCGTTTACAAGATATTGACCCCCGTATGTTCCGCATGTTTACAACTTCTGGGAAGGCAATATCACGCGCTATAGTGCAGCCAGGTCCAGAATTTAAAGAGATTCCTATCCTTGTATCAAATGAAACAAGTGGAGTTTTTGGTGCCAATGACTACATATTGTTTTACGGCAGCTCCCGCGATGGAGATGGTATCAATGACGAGGTTCAAAGCGAAGCATTATACATGAACCCATACTCGCAGAATCAGGTTTTCTGGCTTAGTTTTGGGAATAATTTCAGTGGCACACCGCTGCGGATAACAATGAGTAATGCCGAAACTACTTACACAGAGACTTTGGATAATACACACGCTTTTAAACACGTAGAAAGCGAAACCCACAGGCGCGAAGATGACGGCTTTACATGGTATGGCTATAGGCTTTTTGGGAATAGCACCATGGCGTATCCTTTCCAAACAGAATTAGCAGATGTTGACACCACTGGCACACAGAGCCTTGGCTTTAGATTGAGGCAAGAAGATGTGGACGATAGCATTTCTCATCGGATCAATGTTGAAGTTAATGGAGTTCTTCTAAAAAACAATGCCGTTACGGGTACTACAGATTTTACATGGTCAGGTGATAGTGCTTACGATCGCAAAAAAGACTTGAAAGGCTTTGTTAATGGCAGCAACTTGATTAAAATAAACGTATTTAGAGATGCTCCCGATAATCTATATTTTGATTGGTATCGTGTGTTTTACCGACAAAACCTTAACAAGGGCAATGTACAAAAGCTTGCTTGGCATCAGCAGACAGGTGTGCCAAGCAGCTATCGCTATAATCTAACGGGAACTCTTGCCAATCTAGCGATATTCAGGGCAAACGATATCTATGATGTGCAGCAAATACCCTTGCAAAATACGTACTTTGTTTCTACAGGAACATCTGCAACGCGGTACTTCTTGCTGAACTTAAGCGAAACATATACTCCAGCAAAGATTGAATTGGTAGAACCAATTGATTTAACGAATGATACTTCCCCAACCGATAATGTGATTATTACGACAACCGAGTTTAAAGCAAAAGCAGAAACACTTGCTCAGAAATATTGGGATACTTATGGAATCCATAGCAGGGTAGTCTTACAGGATGATATATTTAACCAATTCAATGGTGGACATCCAGATCCTGTTGCCATCAGACAAGCAATAAGGTATTATTACTACAATCTTCCTGCTCCCAAACTGAGTTCAATCACTCTCTTAGGAATAGGAACAATAGACTGGCGAAACTACTCTGGTTCTTCATCTGCGAAGAATAGGATAATGGTGTTTCAGTCTAATTTTACCGCATCAGATGATTATTATGCCATGGTAAGCACAAGTAATTATCCTGAATTGTCCGTTGGCAGATACCCTGTCCGTAATGCGGTAGAACTTGATATAATGCTTCAAAACTTTAGCAATTATACCGAATCACCCACTCCTGGATGGTGGAGAAACTCCATGGTTTTCGTAGGGGATGATCTTAACAATGGCACAACAATCGGAGAAGATACACACACAATACAAGTCGAGGAAGCGGGTGACACTGTTAATGAGAGCATTCTGGTGGATAAGATATTTGCTTGGGAATATGAGTACGATGAATTCCAAAATAAACCCCGTGTTAGAAACGACATGTTTACCGCTATTAATGAGGGCAGATTGCTTTGGTGTTACATAGGTCACGGAGCCTATGATGCACTGGGAGCTGAAGACTATTTGAATGGTGCTGTAGATATGGGCAGGTTCACCAATACTGGGAAACTACCCTTCTTTATTGCTTCTTCTTGCAAGGTATCTCATTTTGACCATTGGGGATATGACAGCCTTGGAGAGAAACTGGTGTTGATGAACAATGTTGGTGCAATTGCTTCCTACGGAGCTTCACGGATAAGCTATCCTTTTATCAACCAGCCAATGGTTTTGTGGTTGCTACGGTATTTAGCCAATGACCGCAACTCGCTTGGAGTTTCAATTATCGGTGCCAAATTACGCAGTCCGAACACAACCAACAATTCATCATACGTTTTATTGGGAGATCCCGTACTTAAAGTAGTGCCTCCCGAGCGTGATACTACTATGCAAGTGACGACCCAAACCTCAAGAGGTATTCTGCATTCCAGAGATACAGCTTTAGTAGAAGGTAGTTTCAGTGGGTCGCAGCTTGATGGAGATACTGAATTAAGGGTTTACAACAGCAAAAGCTCGTATAAGCTGGGGAATGTAACGGTAAGTCACCGGGGAACACAGCTTTTCAGAGGGAGTTCGGCAGTAGCATCATCTGCATATCAGGCGGGGTTCGTTGTTCCAGATGATGTCCAAAGTGGAAATACGGGACTTGTAGTGTCATATTTCTGGGATGAGGTTAATAAAAAAGACTATAGCAATTCCCGGAAAGGCATCCAGCTAAGTGATCAGCCCATAGCTGGGAATAATGACGACAATGATGGTCCCACCATAAAGATATACTTGGATTCATACGACTATCGTCCTGGAGATACTGTTAACACTTCACCTATCCTATACGTAAAGATATCCGATCCGCATGGGGTGAATATAACGGGGGCAAACGGTCACAGCATCTTGCTTGTCTTAGATAACTCCTTGCAACCTATTCCGATCACCCAGTATTTCAATTATGATAAGGGTTCGTACGATAGTGGAGTCATAATATACCAGATGGAGAACTTAAGTGTAGGTTCTCACACACTGCAGGTGATAGCTTTCGATAATTTTAATAATCCGTCGGTTACCACTACCACCTTTGTTGCAAAACAATCTACTGCACTAAGTATTGAAAGGCTGTTAATCTACCCTAATCCAATAAGCAAAAATGGTTTTATTACCTTCATATTATCTGCTGATGCCGAGCTAAACATTGGTATTTACACCATCCGTGGTAAGCGGATACGAAGTATCAAAGTACCGGGCAAAATAGGCTTCAATAGTATTGCCTTCAACGGCAGGGACGAGGCGGGAGCACAACTGGCGAACAACACGTATTTTGTGAAAGTGAAAGCCAAATCGGCTACTGGCAAAACCGTGGAACAAACCGAGAAACTAGTAATCTTTAAATAGGAGCTATCCTTGATACTATACAACACTAAAACTCGCAAGAAAGAAGAGTTTATTCCCTTAAAGGCAGGCAAGGTAAGTATTTATGCCTGCGGTCCTACTGTTTACAACTATTTCCACATAGGCAATGCACGTGCATTTGTGTTTTTCGACGTTGTGCACAGGTATTTTGAATATCAGGGCAAGGAAGTTACCTATGTGCAAAATATCACTGATATTGATGATAAGATCATTGCTCAAGCAGTGGAAGAAGGAATCAGTTTCTCGGATGTAGCTGCCAAATACACGCTTGCCTTCCATCAAGATTGTGCCGCTTTGGGCATTAAGCCGCCTACGGTGCAGCCTCTTGCTACGCACGTGATGGAGGAGATACTTAGCACAATAGAAATCTTGGTTAGCAAGGGTTATGCCTATGAAGCCAACGGTGATGTATATTTTGATACAACCAGCCTTCCTAGCTACGGTTCATTGTCTGGTAAGAAAACCGAAGAGCAGCAGACCGGAGCAAGAGTGGCAGAAAACCTATATAAACGCAACCCAACAGACTTTACTCTATGGAAAAAGAGTAAGCCAGGTGAACCAGTGTGGCAAAGCCCCTGGGGAGAGGGACGCCCCGGCTGGCATACTGAGTGCGTAGTGATGAGCCAGAAATATCTGGGAGAGACCTTTGATATTCACGGTGGGGGGATAGACCTGGTTTTTCCCCACCATGAAAACGAGCTTGCTCAAGCGATGGCATTAACGGGTAAACCACTGGCTAATTACTGGATGCACAACGGGTTTCTTAATATCGAAGGCGAGAAGATGAGCAAGAGCCTGAATAACTTCTTTACAGCCCGTGATATTTTGAAGGAGTATGATGCAGAGGCAATCCGCTTCTTCTTTTTATCCAAGCATTATCGCAGTCCGATTGATTTCAACAGAGAGCTAATAGAAGAATCCAAGCGTGCAGTTGCTAACTTTTACTCGGCACTGAAATCTGTAGATTATCTTTCCTTAAGAGATTCTATTGGCTTACCCGACTATCACCAAAGTGCTGAAATGCAGGTGATAGAGGAAGAGTTTATCGCTTCTATGGAAGACGACTTTAACACTGCAAGGGCTATTGCGGCGTTGTTTGAGCTAAGCAAACGCGCTAAGAACACAAGTTCTAATCTACAGGATAGACAAGTTGCAGCATTGCTATTGGTGCATTTAGGGAGTGTTCTTGGTTTCTTTCAAAACATTGATGAGCGTTTAGCCGAACGCAAAGCCGATCTTTCTAGTGAGTTAGTAGAGTTAATCTTAAGCTATCGCAAAGAAGCCAGAGATAGAAAAGACTGGGCTATGTCCGATAAAATACGTGACGATCTTGCCAAGCATGGCATCGGGATAAAAGACACTCCTGACGGTTGTACCTGGGAAATTAAGGAGACTAAATGAAACTAGCCACCAAGCGTAAAGTTGTAATCCTTGTTGCAATTGCGTTAATGCTGTTATTGGTTTACGTGGCAGTAAATAGAAGTATTTTAAGCGCACCAGAAAGCGTAGCTTACGATGCAGCAGGCAAACGCTTTCTTGTTTCCAATACCAAGGGTAAGAGCATTGTTAGTATGAGTCTGGACGGTAGATTCAGCTCTTTCCTGAAGGGTGGATTAAAGGCTCCCAAGGGTATTGCTATCAAAGGAAACAACCTTTTTGTAGCAGATATTAATCAGGTTCAAGTTATTGATATTGCCAAGGCGATAATTACCAAGAGCATTCCTGTGGAAGGGGCAGTATTGCTAAACGATGTCGCCATGGATAAAGTGGGGCTAATCTACGTAACTGATACATCTGCAAACTGCGTATTTATCATAAACCCAATAAATCAGGCGGTTAATAAGATTGTTAGCCCACTCTTTAAAGCTCCCAATGGAATAATTTACGACATGCCTCGCAATCAGATGCTGATAGTGGGTTTTGGGAAACAAGCTTCTGTCTTGAGCTTGAACACCATGGATAGGTCTGTAACCTTGTTCATGGACAGCATCTATTCGCAATTGGATGGCATCGCTATAGACGATTTGGGCAGGATATATATTAGTTCTTGGGAACAAAGTATGATTTTAGAGATTCCTCAGGAGCAGAACCGTTTTATAGCCAAGTACAAAGACATAGACAATGCCGCTGACATGCTGTATTATTTGCCGAACAATGAGCTTATTGTTCCTCTTAATACCAAGAACAAGATTATTCGCATACCTCTTGATTGAGGCATAGATTAAAAACCGCTTAGAGTTATCCGATTCCACTGTTACAAAATACTTCAGCACTCCAGAGGCGTTTTATGCCGAACACCGTGTGTACCAGTTGGGGCTTTCCATGGTACCTACATTGCTTGCAGCAGAAAAGCCGAATTGGCTTAGGATAAACAAGATAAATGGAGTGCCATATCTAAATGAGTTGTTTGACCCCACGCTGTTGGCAAAAACCATTGCAGATTTCCACATATCTACTTTAGAGGAGCAGAAGTGTCTTTGCCATATAGATAACCAGCCCGCTAACATCTTAATGGATTCGAATAGATACTATTTGATAGATTTCGAGGATAGTAGGATAGATTTTCCAGAGCGGGATGTAAGCCATCTGTTGCTATTCTGGGCAGCAGATATAGCTACGCAAAGGTTTATCGGGATTCTTGCGGACTTCTTAAAAACTTATACAGAGCTTGTTCCTCTTTCCCGTAGCAGATGGAGGGAGTGCTTGCAAGCCAGCATCTCCACTTTTGATAAGCGCAGGCTGTTGCACAATAAACCATTTGGGCAAAATCCTCTCGATAACCATCTGGCAAACAGAGCTTTGTTGTCCGCAGGCAAGATGCCTGCTTTTCCAGTATAGGCGACACGCCTATAGTTCCCGTTAAACTAAAAACATCGTAACCGGAACTACATGCGTCTCGCCTGTACAGGAGAAACAAGTGTCCCGCTTGCACAGGAGAAACAGCACAGGAGCTACATGCGTCTCGCCTGTACAGGAGAAACAAGTGTCCCGCTTGGCACAGGAGAAACAGCATAGGAGCTACAGGCGTCTCGCCTGTACAAGAGAAAGAAGTGTCCCGCTTGCACAGGAGAAACAGCACAGGAGCTACATGCGTCTCGCCTGTACAAGAGAAAGAAGCGTCCCGCTTGCACAGGAGAAACAG
Source organism: Candidatus Cloacimonadota bacterium (assembly GCA_028681035.1). The sequence goes on along the minus strand of JAQUJJ010000055.1, from coordinate 15,971 downwards.
CACAGGAGCTACAGGCGTCTCGCCTGTTCAAGTAGGTCAATAATATCTATTGCTACTGCTTGTCAGGGAGGGTAATTCTGAAATTAGTTCCTTGGTTAACTGTGCTGGTTACTTCTATGCTTCCCTCATGCAAATCTATCATTTCTTTACACAGAATAAGCCCAATTCCGGTACCCGATTCGTTGTCTGTACCCTTGCGGCTGCAAATGGATTCTATTTTAAAGAGGCTATCTTGGGTGTCATCATCCATTCCAATACCTGTGTCCCTAACATCAATAATCGTTGCTTTTTCATGAATGGCGGTAATCGTTATTTCGCCATTATGCTGTGTAAACTTTAGCGCATTGGTAACCAGATTATTCAAGATGGAGTGGAGCATCTGAGCATCTGCAAAAACGTGGATATCTTCAGGACAGTTAACCTTCAGGGATATTTCTTTAGCGTTTAGGGGAGCTTTTAAAAGAGATACTACTGTTTGAATAATAGGGAGAAGCCTGTGGTTATTGGGAAATATATTCACTGCGCCAATCTGTATTTTAGCCCATTCCAACAAGTTTTTTAACAAGACGTATGCGGTGGTGGAGGTTTCATGCACCTGCACAATCATGTCGTAGAGTTGTTCAGTGGTGAATTTGTCCAGATTGTTGCGAATTACCTCTGAAAAGCCTATTATCGCACTGAAAGGATTCTTGAGGTCATGAGCAATAATAGAGAACAGTCTATCTTTGGTTGCGTTTAGCTCGCTAAGTTGCTTTTGAGTTTCTAAAAGAGTGGTAATGAATTTCTTTTGTTCTGTAATATCTCTAATCGCTACCACGCGTACTTTGTTTTTGACATAAGTGTAAGGGCGAGACATGATTTCTATATTTAACAGCCCCTTATGAGCTGAAACAACCTCAATCTCATAATTTTGGATGCCGCCAGTTTTTACATGTTCATTGATACTTTCATCTACTTTCAAGTTAGTAATCTCTGTAACGTGATGCCCGATGCAATCTTCTCTGGTTATTCCTAGGGTTTCCCATAAGCGATCGTTAACCTCTACTATTATCCCATTTTTGTGCATAAGAATACCTTCGAAGGAAGCCTCTGCGAGTTGGCGCAATCGCTGGGAATTGCGTTTGGTTGCCAAGTTAGATTTGATGAACAGCAAGATAATAACTAAGAGAAGAACAAAAATCAATATGCTAAGGCGGGTGGTAAGCTGTTGTTTTTTTACTAATTCTCGGTTCTGCAATTCCTTTAAATTGTTTTGCACACTCGAGTGCAATCTGAAGAGCGTTTCTGGTGAGCGCAAAGCAAACAAAGAATCATTATAGGCTTTGAAAATCGACATATATTTAGATGCTAAAACCGCATCGTTCTGAGTTAAATAGATAGTCTCCAACTCGTATGCTGCATCTTTTGCCTGTTCCAGAAAACTATGCTTATGTGCAGTAGCATAAATATCCTTGTAAATGTCAATCGCTTTTGTGAGTGAACCTCGTTCCAATTCCCTTTTTGCCTTTATCACTAACACACTGTTTAGCCTAAATGAATCCTTTTCCGAGATTAGAATGTTAAGTGCTGTTTCCAGATATCTATCTGCAAGATCAGGTTTTTCAAGCTCCAAATAAAGTTTTTGCAGGGAAAGTGCAGATGTTACCCTAAGAGCAATTGATTCTTTTATAGGTTGTGCTGGAACCGACAAATCATCGAATACTTTGTTGTAAAACTGGAGCGCAATATCCAGATTACCAAGCTTATGATTTGCCTCTCCTAAATAATTTAGGCTATGGTAGATAGAAAATCTATCTTTGGTGCTTTCTCTTAATATAAGAGCTTGGCTATAGTAAGCCAAGGCACTATCAGGCTTTGCTTGTTTCATTTTGCATAAGCCGAGATTGTTCAACATAACAGATTGACCAAATACATCTCCCAAGCTTTTCATCACTCTTAAGCCTTGCCAATAGTACGGTTCGGCAAGGTCAGTAAGCTCCATAGCAAAATATACATTGCCAATATCGGAACATAGCCACGCAGCTTGTGCGGATTTTGGCTGCTTCTGAAGCATTTGATTTACTTCCAGCAAGTATTCCAGAGCAAGCTGGTGCATTCCTAAAGTGGTATAGATCTGCCCTATTTTTGCCAATGAGCCAGCAGCTTGATATAGTAAAGAAGCACTTACATAGTGCTTTACAGATTGTTTTAAATCGGAAATAGAAGAGCTAGGGTTGCTGTTAATAGTTTGATAATGCTTATGTAAATAGTAATCTCCCAGCTCGGCTTCTGTTAGCTTGGCTTGTTTGTGCCTTTCTCTGCGCACCCCTCTTCCAGTAGTGCCATAGAGGAAACTAATGCCTACAACCAGAAATACTACACTTAAAAGCAGAGCTAAACAGACTCTAACCTTCATATAATTTCTTCCCCAAAAAAATCAATGCTGTTGCGTGCTTTCGGAGTTCTAAGTGCCCTTGCTATCCTATGCAAAACCCGCATTTGTTAGGCACTTTGAGCCTCAAGATTTACCTAAAATACATAAGACACATTGTGTAACTAGTGGTTTTGTTGTCAAGTAAAACATGCACATTGACTTAAAAATCGGCGGGACTTTTGACTTAGAAATCGGCGACTGTAACTTTGGAAAAAGTTACTCTAACTTTATATTCGCCGATTTCTGAGTTAAAATAACGACTGCAATAGTACCTATATCTTGATATTCGCCGATTTCTGAGTTAAAAAAGGACAGGTACTAATCTCACATTTTAGCTCACAATTGCGCTGTGCTGTAGCGTGATTTGTTTTATTTCAAAGCTCGCAGCAGAGTAATTGTAAGTCAAACTTAAAGTGTCTTTATCTGTTAATTCTTTACATCGGAACGCTTGTAGATGGCACATAAAACTGGTGCATTCTCCACTCTCTTGTTCTTTAGCAGGAATGGTGTTCTGCTCTACACTGGAGCTACAAGCGTCTCGCTTGTACTGGAGTAATAGGCATCTTGCCTGTTTGTAGGCAAGACGCCTACTATGCCTGTGCATGCGAGACGCATGCAGCTCCTAGCAAACCCTCGCAACTCCTGGCAAATCCGTGCAATTCTTGTATAGGCAAGGTGTCTATAATTCCTGTGAGAAAGTATAACATGAACAATACCTACATGAGCAATTTACATAAATTCCAGTTTACAACTTCGCTCCTTCGTACAAGCACAGGTGTTTCAGGCGTGATTCCCAGGTGATTCCCTCGTCGCCACGTGGGAGTCACCTGGGAATCTCCTCGCTATTAAGTGGAGTTGCAGCAAGGTTGCGCAGGAGGCAGTTCCTGCGGTAAAACGAATCTAGCATCGGCATAATGTTCTGCAATACCTACAAACTGTAGATTCAAGCTTATCACGAAGGTTGCTTTGGGTTAATATACAAATTCTATCTTAAATAAATATTGTTGAGCGATTAATTCCTTGACATAATTTGCAGACACGTGAACCATGCGCTAGATGTGTTTTTGGCTACCGCCACTAGTAATGTTAAATAGAACTTAAGCAAAAAAAGCATGGAGGAATTATGAAGACCTTCCTTAACATCGGGCTAATGCTACTTATAGCATTGTTTTTAGTATCTTGCGGCAAGCAAAACCCCTTTGCTCCAGCAGCACAGCAGACGCAAGAAGAGATTAGTTTCAGCGACCAGACTATTCCCCTAGCAGATGGAGAATTCATCTATCGGCAAGGAATTCAAATTGCTCCCCATGCCGGTTCTGTTTATTCCTATAAGATAAGCACCTTAGGCAGCGATTTACCGGATGGCATTGTTACCGATGAGCAAGGCTGGATATATTTCAGGGTAACTGGCGATGAATCCGGCAAACCTCTAACAGAAACAGGAACACACCGAAACATCTGGACTACCCAAACTCTGCTAAGCTGTGATTTTATATCTCAGGAAGGCAAACTCACCAATTTAATCACCAAGGTGGAGCTAAGAGAGAGAAACAAAGCCGGCAATATTATAGAGTTGTCCTCAGCATTTAGAAGTGATCGCCTGATAAGCAGCCGCATTGTGATTCCATTCTTTAACAATGGGGTAACCACTGGCACAGGTATGGAGTTTGGTCTTCAGGAAAACATCGGCAATATCTATGTGGAAGGGCTTTATGCTCACCATTTCATGTATCGGCTGAACATCCTTGATGGTAACCAGCAAGTGCTTAGCCACGGTGATTGGTATAGCTCTCTTGAAAGCCAGGATATGCGCAAAGTGGCTTTGAATGCTACTACAACACCAGCGATTATACCCAATGCAGCGAATCAATTCACTCAGTTCGAATCCTATGTGGTAAGCCGTCAGGGGGTTGAAGAAGCCTCGCGTAACACCGTTTATTTTAAAGCCGCTAGTGGCAATAAGCCTACAGCACTTATTTATTCCGAAACTCTGGTGGGATTGGGGCAGTATCATTACACAATTGATGTGAATAGTCACCCTCAGGCTTATTACGAACAAATTTCCACTTCAAATGAAAATAAAAATAGAGCTTTATGGCTAAACGATACAGGTTATGAAGCTATAAACTCCCAAGATTTTAAGCTGCACTTGCGTTGGGGACATAAAGGGCTTTATGATTCGGACAATCCCATGAGTATATTGACAAACGATTGTTACAACGAAAGTGGCGTCAGCTATTATAGCAAGGTTGTTGCCTATGACCTTAGGCTAGATGGAGCTCCTTTTCCCACTTTTAGCCAGTTCTTTGAACCTGTAGTTGTAAGTCATGGTGACGGCAGCTCGTGGCTAAGGATAAAGAATATGTTTGATAGCTGCCGCCATGTGCTACTTAGCAATCTCAGCAACGCTAATCATACTTTTGAGGTCTGTGCGGTTGATTTGCAGAATGTATATAGCTTGCCGGCACAAGTGATCATAAACCTGCTACCATACAAACCAGTAAGCCAGCGAAACGGCATCTTGATTGTAGATGATTCCAAAAGCAACATCAACTATTCTCCAGAGCAAACAGTAGATAGCTTCTATAATGCCGTCATGCCATCCCATTGGGGTGAAGTTAGTGTTTTTGATACCTATAGCAGCACAGATCAAATCATTGGGATTTCTACTCCACGATTACAAAACTATCAAGCTGTTATTTGGCATTCCGATAATCCCGCTACTGTTGGAACATTAAGCAACAATATCGATCCGCTTGATATGTATCTTGCCAATGGTGGTAAGCTAATAGTAAGCGGAACTAATAAGCTATTATCGGCATTTCAAGAGCTAAACTTTAAGGCACCCAATTTCCTCAGTAACCGATTAGGAATTCCCAATACTACAAGTTATGGACAAGTAGGGTTATCCATTACCAATAATCCCTTCTTCATTCAGGCTGATGGGTTAAACGGACTGAGTGATGTTAACCTAAATACTACCACCTCATTTAACAGCATTGTTAACCTTAGAAAGGGTTTAGGTACAATAGCATACTTCAATCCTGATGCGGGCTTAAACTTCATCTATAAGCTTGGCTGCAAAGCGGTTGATTTCCCCACTTATCCTCCCACGCAAGAGCAATATGCCTTGTATTCATCCAAATATGTAGGCTACAAATACAGCCATTTAGGCTCGGAAGTAGTTGTGCTCGGTTTCCCGCTTTCATACATGGTGCAAGCCGAGGTAAGTTCGGCTTTGCAAAGCATCTTGGGCGAAATGTTAGGGACTAATTTGGCAAAAGGGGGTTCAAAATGAAACGGATGGTGTTATTAGTCCTGTTGTTAAGTTGTAGCATGCTTATTGCCCGGTCTGCAAGTGAAGGCATGGAACCAACGCGCTCTTTGAAGTCCAGTTTCCATAGTGTTAGTTACTTATGGTTACGTACCACTAATTTTGGCTGTCTTGGCTCGGGAGATTATATTTACCCCCAGTATCCCTCTTTGGAATATCCCGCAGGCAGCGGAATTGATTACCTGTTTCTGGCTGCGCCTTGGATTTCTGCTAAGAAATACCGTCGGAATGCTTACGGGAATAGGCTATATTGGCCAGTTTATCCGCCCTATGCCAGTACCGTACCGATAACAGAGGATTCGCCCGTATGGAATTCATCTATGCATGCAGTTTTAGATACACTTACTTCTGTTGGTTTCGAAGGAGATGATGATCTACATGAATTGCTGCCCGCATATAACCCTCTTTTGGTTTTCAACCCAGATGTTTCAGCATTGTACGAGCAATATAATGGCCAGGATAAAGTACTTAGCAGTTGGCATGGCTATCCCTCGCCACGCCCCTTTATTATTCCCGATCCCGAAGGGAACTATTGTTTTACTATTCCTCAGGAAACTACCTTTGAAACCCCTGGTTCTCAAACTCACTCGGCTTATTATTATGACTACTGTCCTTTTAACTCAATGGGTGATAGGGATTATGGAAGTAGCTCAAGTAGCAGCTATCACATTCCCTTGGGTTTGGCAATACATCAGGAAAGCTATGCTTGGGATATACCGATCTTTTCAAAAACAATCATAATCAAGTACAACCTTTACAACACCAGTGCCATTGATACATTATACGACTTGGCTCTTGCTAACTATTTTGATGCGGATATTGGTCCGCAAACTTGGGGTTCTGAGAAAGCAAGAGATGATAAAAGCGGCTATATTTCCGGTGCCTGGTATGAATTTGCCTACTCCTATGATGCAGATCATGATGGAGGATTAAGTACTGGTTATGTGGCAAACAAGCTATACATTCCGGGATTTACTGGAAATAATACTGCGTGGTACTGGAGTGTGGGGGATGGTCCGGACGATTCTAACCCACTAAACTTAAATCCCACTAATCGTACTGCTAACGAGAAATACTGGCTGGCAACGGGGAGAAATCCCAATTCAAGTAAATATGTTTCTCTTTGCCCAGCAGGAGTAAGCGAATATGAACAGCCAAGCCCTAACGATACCAGGTTTCTGAATACTCTTTATGGTAACCTGCCAAGCCAAAGTAATCCCAATCCCCAAGGGAGGATTAATCTGGCACCCGGTGCAAGCTTTACTTACTATTCAGTTGTATTCTGTGGCGATAGTATAGATGAACTGAAACAAATGTCTGTGATGGCAGAGGTTTTCATCGATAGTGGCTTGCAGCTTGGCTATCTGGAAGGTTTACCTTGCATTCCATATCTAACACCTATTAGTATTCAAGCTCCGAGTACCTTTGCACTGAACTGGCATTCTGGTAATAATCCCGATCATTTTGAGGTGATGTACAAGCCCTACAGTGATCCGGCTTCGCAGTGGCAAAGCATTGTGAAACCGGGTGATGCTCGTAGCCATAGCATCAGTAATCTAAACCCCACCACCTGGTATGAGATGAAGGTGGCTTCCATTTATAATCCGGGACCTGGTGAAGTGTATCTGGAATCACAAACTCAATTGGTAAACTATCAATATATTACTCCCAATGAGGATTTGCTTAATGTACCCGGTGTGGCTTTGAGTAATTACCCCAATCCTTTCAAGCCCAACACTACCGTCCAGTTTGAACTTAAAGAGGCGGGGGAGACCACTTTGACGGTTTTCAACATAAAAGGACAAGTGGTTAAAACCTTAGTTAACAAATCTATGTCATCAGGTTCGCATAACATCAACTGGGATGGCAGGGATAATAATGACAGTGTATGCAGCAGTGGCATATACTACTTGAGATTAACCAGTGGCACTCAAATGCAGCAGCGCAAGATGCTACTATTAAAGTAGTATAACAATACACAAGCCCTACGTTAAGAGCCTCTTCGGAGGCTCTTCTTTCTTAAGTCTGGAGTGGCTAACTTGCCTTTTGACTTATATAATCGGCGACTGTATCTTACGAGATAAGATGCACTAAGTATGCACATCGCCGATTTATGAGTTAAAAGAAAAGCTCTGCCCTATTCTGTTTAACTCACAATTACGCTGTTTGATAGCAGGAAGGTTTTTTTTATAGCTTATGGCAGCGTAATTGTAAGTCAAACAGCCAGTATAGTACATATTGACTAAATAGTTAGAAATAAGAGTGATATAATCATCAGCCAAATCGATTCCACACTTATGCTTATTTTCAAGACAACGCTAACCCTTGAGTGTAAAAATAACATTTGAGTTGACACAATGGAGTCATATAATAAGCATGCTCCTAAAGAATAACATATTAAGGTAGAAATAATTATGAATTCTTCAAAGAAAAAAGTGGCTACGGTGAGCAAACTAAACTCAAAAATAGAGTTTAAATACATCTTTGATGATGATTATAACCCGGTGTACGTCAATGGTGCGTATGGCGGGGTTACTCCCTGCGGAGAGATTGTGGTAAATTTCTATCTTGAGCGGCATGCGCTTCCCATAAGGGAAATTGTAGATAGCTCCGGTGGCGGAGTTGTTTTACCGGAAGGTTGCGCACACAATTATGTAAGAGTAATTGAAACTGGTGTTGTTCTCAGCTTAGATTCCGCTAAAAGCATATTAAAATGGTTGGAGCAAAAGATACAATACGCTGAGAATATTCAACAAGGCAATGGGGAAAAGAAGGATGCAGATAAATGAATGCCAAAAGAAACTGTGATAATGCTTGCAGCAGCACTATTAAATCTGCTTTATATCGTTATATGTTCCTCAGCGCAAACGCCACTATATTTTTATCTAACAGTAGTAAAACAAGCTGCGTTAATCCCCCATCTCCCGACAGCACATATCGTATAGCTGCTTCTCATAAGATCAAGGACATCCCTGCTTATGTTTTAACTAGTGTAATTGAATGTGATGTTACGCAAGACGAAGATGGCTCATATCTGGCAGATTGCCCTTCTCTAAACATTTATTCTTCGGGGAAAACGCCTAATTCTGCACTTAAGAATCTTAAACATAACATTGCCGATCTCTATCAGGAACTAAATAATGGGTCTGTTTATTCAGATGATTGGCTAAGGATAAAACAACAACTGAATTCTATATTAAAGCCCCTATAGCTTACTTATGATCGCAGCAAACAAGATTAAGAAAGCTTGTGAACAAAAACTTGATATATCTTTTCGCAGTGGTGCGGAGCTTAATGGTTGGTGCGAAATAAATGGCGTAAAGGCTTGTCGGGTTACCGTTTCAAAGGGGAATAAGGATGTTGCTCGTAAAACATTCCGCAGAATAGCAGAAGGTCTTTATTTATCAGATGCAGAACTGCTCTTGTTCTCCAGTTGCAAACTCTCAGGGAACGATATTAGAAAGATGATAATTGAGCGAAAGCCTATTCTCCCCTCATAACACCCTTATTAAATAGAAAAAACTCGGTTATTCGCCCGTCTCTTAGCCAAACAGAGCAGGAAAAAGGGGGAAAACATGAAATCAAAATGTACTGGTGTACTCAACGTCCTAAAGCAAATAGGCAGGAATGTTTTCTATCTCTTGCGCAGCAAACAGGGGACGGAGCTGCTATACTGGAAAAAGTGTTATCAAAAAGAAAAGGGTATCTTTCAAAACGCACATTATAAAAAGCTGTTATTGGGCATGGCAGGGGAAACTGACGATACCTTTTTAACTGGTAAACGCATTGCAGATTTTGGCTGTGGACCGCGTGGCACTTTGTGTTGGGTGTGCTCTACGGATACGAAGATAGGGATTGATGTGTTATCCACTTTATATTTGCAGCACTTTAGCAGTGCCATGAAAAGCCATGGCATGTTATATGTAAGCTCTACAGAACAGATGATTCCTATCCCAGATGCGTATCTGGATGTAATCTTTACCCTTAATGCATTCGATCATGTTGCCAGTCCAGATATTATGGCAAGCGAGTTAAAGCGGATACTTAAGCCTGGAGGGGAAATGATTGGCAGCTTTAACCTAAACGAACCCAAAACTAAAGCCGAGCCGCAAACCCTAAGCGAAACCTGGCTGCGAAATGTATTGTTTGATGGCTTTACAATCAGCTCCTGGCGCATTAGTGCCAAGCCAAATACCGGATATTTATACCAGCCTCTGTTGGATAATAAGTTGTTACCTGCTAATCATGAGCCTGCTATTCTTTGGGCAAGGGCAAATAAAAATTAAGAGTTAACAGCCTAACCTGTTAACCTGCTAATCCTACACTAAAGCACATGATTAAATTGTAACAACAGCCGCCCGGCTGTTAGCACTCGAGGTGAGTGCTGATACAATACTCTGCTTTTCTCTTAATACTCTGCTTTCCTCTTCGTTAAAGAAAAATGTCGCATAGTACGAAACATCATAACAAACCAAGCCTTTATCGCTGTTTGGAAACAACTAGTTAAATACATGAAAACAATCGAGTTAGCAGCTATTAATCTGCCATTTTCTCACTGCTTACCATAATTGCTACAACAAATATGAAAATAAGCGCATTTTAAGCTTGACAAGAATAAGCTTGTGTCATATAAGTGCCACAGAATGTCACATAAACTCAAATAAACTCATGGTGGTTCAGAAAAGTAATGGTTGCAAGCTTGAACAGAAGGGAAAAACAAGGCTTTTGCTACGAAACAAGTAAAAAAGGTTGTCGTAATGTCTGGTGAATTTTTAGGTATCTTCGAAAACTCTGTACACAAGCAAAGAGTTATCATACCTGCTTGCTTCAAGAAGAAATTCTCTGAAGAATCGGGACGCACCGTCATCGTAACCCTAGGTCACAACAACACCATCGCCATTTACCCTATTGATAATTGGGAAACCACACTTGAACGCTTAAAAGCTGGTAATGATCGCAGCAAAAAGCTGAGAACTCAGCTTATCGATTTTGCCATGATGGAGCAGGAGCTTGAGGGTCCCGGTAGAGTGAGGATACACGAGCTGTTACTTTCCGAAGTTGATATTACCGATAGTGTTATCATCAAGGGAGAGGGGCATTACATCTCGCTGTGGAATCCGAAAGTGTATCATGCTATTCGCTCCCAAAAATTGGAACTGCACCGCACAGAGTTTACTTCGGAAGATTATCAGATATGAGTATTTACCACACTCCGGTAATGGCAAAAGAATGCATTGAGCTGCTTAATATAAGAGCGGGGAAAGTGTATGTGGATGCCACAACAGGAGGTGGGGGACATAGCGCAGCGATGCTGGATGCACAGCCGCAAATACAGCTTTATTGTTTCGACCAGGATAAACAAGCAATTACGGAAACTGAGCTAAACCTGAAAACCAGAATTAACGGAGCTAAAGTTTCCGAACAGCTCAAAGTGGAATTGATAAAAGCAAATTTCGTGCACATGCGTACAGAGCTTGCTTTAAGGAAAATTAAGGGGATTGATGGCATATTGTTCGATTTGGGAGTCTCCTCTTTTCAGTTGGACAATGCAGAACGCGGCTTCAGTTTCGATAAAGACGCCCCTCTTGACATGCGCATGGATACAGCACAAGACTATAGTGCTTTTAATGCTGTAAACGAGCTTGATGTGCAGCAGCTTGCAAGGATATTCAAGGAATACTCCGACGAACTAAATGCAACACGGATTGCCAGGGCAATTGAGAAAAGCGAAAAGCCAATTAGCACTACCAAAGAACTGGCAAGGATTATCGAAAGCGTTGTCGGAACCGGCACCAAGGAATCGTTAAAAAGCAAGGTGCGTGTTTTTCAGGCACTGCGAATATATGTAAACCACGAACTGGAATATCTGGAAAGAACAATTACAGATGCCATAAATATGTTGAATCCAGGCGGACGAATTGTGGTGCTTAGTTACCATTCTTTGGAAGACAGGATAGTGAAACAGGTGTTCCGCTTGGCAGCTCAGGACTGTGTGTGTCCTCCATCCATAATGATATGTAAGTGTAGCCATCGTAGCCAGCTTAAGATATTAACAAAAACACCACATATTGCAGGAACAGAGGAACTAAAGGGCAACCCTCGTTCTCGTAGTGCAAAGCTACGTGCAGCCGAGAAAATTGGCAGGGAAACTACAAAAACCAAGTTCAACAAATATGGCAGAAAAACCGCTGCCGAGGGGGAGAAATGAGAGGAAGATTAACAATTCTGATAGTGCTAATCGCGCTGGTAGTATTCTTAAACTTCTTTAACAATAGCCGGGTGGTTCAATACACACGTATATACTCGACTTTGGAGAAAACATTCAATGCAGAAAAGAATATCAATACGGAATTACTGGTGGAATTGGATGATTTGCGCAGTGGCAGGCACATAGCTTCTTTAGTGCGTGTAGAAATGAGCAATTTTATTCCTGAACACGAAGCCGGCAAGATAATTTATGTTCATGAGCCTTCTCCCAAGCAGGAAAAGAGGACTTATTGCATAATTGACTTGATATCCTCCAAAGCAGAAGCCAAGAACGTACAAATTTCGTTAGATTAACATGAAATCCCGTTTTTGGTTCTTGATGGTAATCTTTTGCCTAGTGTCATTGGCGTGGGTAGCATACTTGTTTAGTATTCAGATTCTTGATCCTTTCAACTTTGCCGGTGCAAGGCGGGTTCGTTATGTTCCAGGCAAGGAAATTCTTGTCCCCAGAAGAGGTGCAATTCTGGATGTTAAGGGGAATCTGCTTGTAAGCTCAGTTAGTTATTACCAAATGGATATTGATAGAGCAGCAGTCTCGTCATGGGCTAAACGCCAAAACATGGAAGTTGCTGAGGCTTTCAATAAAGTGGCAGAAGTGATAGCCGCTCATACAAATCTAAGCTCCGAATCTGTGTTAAAAAGATTGAATCTAGGGAACAAAATCACTTCCATCCAAATCTCAAACAAAATAAGCGAAGCTGAACTAGACAAGGTAATTAAGGATTTTAAGGCAAAGGATATTCCCGGGCTAATCCATAGTTTTGCTTCCATGAAAAGGATATATTCCAAAGATAAGCTAGCTGCCAGATTGATGGGTTCTGTGCGCGAAGTGTCCGATGGTTACGACATTGATACGAATAGCAAATCTCTGTATAAACTAGCAGGTAATTGCGGCGTTGAAGCCACGTATGACAAAGTGTTATCCGGAGACTATGGCTGGCGGGAAATAGTATTGGATGCCAATCAACAACGAGTGCCCTATCCTAATTTGCATGAGAAGAAACCAAGTAATGGCGGAAATGTCTGGCTTACGATAGACTCTAACATTCAGGAAATTGTTGAAAATGCTTTGTACGAAGGGCTAGAAAAATACAGTGCCAGTAACGCTGGTGCAGTGGTGATGGATCCCAAAACAGGCAGAATCTTAGCTCTTGCGGGAGTTTCTATGGACGATAAGACCGATGATGCAGGAATCGTAAGAGTAAAATCCAATATACCGGTTAGCTTTATGTTCGAGCCGGGTTCTACAATGAAACCTCTAACTATGTTATCCGCCTTAGAAAATAAACTGATACGCAGTGATGAACTTATCTCTTGTGGTAGATACCAAGTTGGGCGTCGCGTGATATCAGACACGCATGACTACGGGAGCATTAACTCCCGCGATATAATAGTAAAGTCTAGCAATGTTGGAATAGCCAAAATTGCTGAAAAGATCGGCTCAGTTCGCTTGTATGAGGATTTCATATCATACGGTTTTGGACAAAAAACAGCCTTGAATCTCTTCGGTGAATCTAGCGGGATTTTTGCAAAGCTGCAAAACTGGGATGGTTATACTCTCCATTCTGTTTCCTTTGGGCAGGCAATATCGCTTACCGCAGTGCAGCTAGCCACAGCTTACAGTGCCATAGCTAATGGCGGCAAACTGATGAAACCGATAATAGTGGATTCATATCGGGATGATAAGGGTGCAGTGCTGGAGCAATTTGAACCAACGGTATTGCGCAATGTGTCAACTAAGGCTGCTACCGATACCATGAGATCATATCTACAAGGTGTGGTTGATTACGGCACAGCAAAACATATTAAAATGGATTACATTCGCTTGGGTGGCAAAACAGGTACAGCTCAGAAAAACGTAATAGGCACAAGAGGTTATTCTAGCAATAAGTACAATGCTGTTTTCGCAGGTATGTTCCCCACGGAAGACCCGCAAATGGTAATAGTGGTATTTTATGATGAGCCAGCCTATGGATTCCACTATGGTAGTACCAGCAGTGCGCCTACCTTTAAAAAAATCGTAGAGAACATTCTGTTCATGCCAGATTGCCAGATTCTTCCATACAACGATAGGCTAATGAAAACGTCGTTGAGCATGCCCAAACTAACAGGAATGTCCGTTTATCAAGCAGAAAACACGTTGAATAGGTTCGGGTTTCTGTATAAAGTAGAGGGACCTGATTCAGCTTCAATTGTTATAGATCAATTTCCTAAGGAGGGTGTTACGGTAGATCGAAACCACCCGATAACCTTGAAGATTGGTCCCAGCAGGAATAAAAAAATTCCCATAATCGAAGCTAATGGTATGCCTAGTTTAATTGGCTTAAGTCTGCGCTCTGCAGTTAATGAAGCATCAAAGCACGGGATTGCTTTGAAGATTATAGGTTCTGGAATCGTAAGAAAGCAATCTATCCTGCCGGGGAGTAGAATCCTTAAGAGCAGTTCTTGTGTGCTAGAGGCGTCTTTATGATCCATAGAATCGAGAATGCTCTGAAAGCGTACAATTTACTCATAAAGAGCCGAGGTTTAGCCTCTCTAGAAAACTGGCAGGGTGGTGTGCAAACGGATAACAGACTTATAGCCGAAGGAGACGTGTTTGTTTGCATTAAAGGCGAACACTTCGATGGCAATAAGTTTGTTTCCCATGCCATACAAGCCGGTGCAGCACTAATTGTAAGCCAAGAGGAACAGAAGCTCGCACACCCTACTATCCTGGTAACAGACGCAAGGAAAGCCGCAGCAGTAATAGCTAAGACAATTATGTTGCCAAAAGAACTGCCATACAAATTAATTGGCGTAACCGGTACCAATGGTAAAACCACTACATCGCTAATTCTATACGCAGCTTTAATGAACATGGGCTATAAGTGCGGTTGGATAGGAACCCTAGGTTACTATATTAACGGTAAAGAATACGAGACAAAACATACAACTCCAGATATAATCCAACTAAATCAGATTTTTAAACTGATGGAAGAAAACGAAATGAATTATGTGATCATGGAGGTTTCTTCACATGCGCTGTCTTTAGATAGGGTTTACGGAGTGGAATTTGACTATTGCCTTTTTAGCAATCTTAGCCGGGAACATCTTGATTTTCATGTAAATATGGATAGTTACTTTGAAGCCAAGTTTTTGCTGTTTGAACAAGGAATGAAAAGCGATGCTACAGCAATTGTAAACACAGCAGATCAACATGGTGTAGAGATATGCAGACGCCTGCACGAGAAACAAGTAGTTTGCTTTAGCATGGGTAATGATAATGCCGATTATCTTATTCGAGATGTAAGAACTGACATTTCTGGCAGTTCCTTTACTTTAGCTTTTGGTGAAAGTTTATTGCACATTAGCAGTATGCTGATAGGTAGCTTTAATATCCAAAACCTTGGGCTTACAGCGGTAACCTTGAAGGTTATGGGATTTTCAGAAATAATCATTGAAGAAGCCTTGAGTAAGGTTTTACCAGTGAAGGGAAGAATCCAAAGAGTGGAAAACTCTCATAACATTGGTGTTTTTATAGATTATGCTCATACTCCTGATGCTATTGAAAATCTATTGAAATCCGTGGAGGATTTGCCCCATAACCGCATAATCTGTCTGTTTGGTGCTGGTGGTGATAGAGATAAGGGTAAACGTCCGCTCATGCTAAAAGCCGCTTTGAAACACAGTGATGCAGTCTTCGTCACCGATGACAATCCTCGCTCGGAATCACCAGACAATATTATTCGGGATATCGTAGTTGATTGCGAACCAAAGCTGCCTTGGTGGATTATACGAGATAGAAAAACAGCTATCAGGGCAAGTATCAGGTTAGCGCAACCAGGTGACATAGTAGTTATCTGTGGCAAGGGACATGAAAATTATCAGGAAATTGAAGGTGTCCGCTATCCATTTGATGATTTTGAGGTAGCAAAGCAAGCTCTTAGCACTTGGAAACTAGCAAGCGAAAAAAGCGAA
>JAQUJJ010000192.1 GCA_028681035.1 Candidatus Cloacimonadota bacterium | reverse complement strand
AGCACTGGATATTACCCTATAAAGGTTGAAAGATAAGGGTACAGATCAAAAAGCCTTGAAAGAATTTAGCTGGCGGTTTTTAACCGCCACACTACAGGCTGCCACCTGCAACAAGACGTTTTCCTGGCCTTTTAAGGCCAGGCACCCGCAGCTCTATTAGTATATTTACCCGGATCATAAAGTTGACTTCGCATTTGAAGAGATCGCATCTTGCAGAGCATTGGCTGATGTAGATTCCTTTTCGCGGCCAAATTCGAGATATTTCAGGGAATAATAGCCTCAGCTTCGGTGTGCCCGGCCTTAAAAGGCCAGAAAAACGTCTTGAGGTGGGTTATAGCTTACTAAACAAGGGTTAAAACCCTTGCCTATCGTCTTTCAAGGCGGATATGAAAATACGGATACGGATGTAACAAAACTTGATAAATATGCATTCGTCCAATCCATGTAAATCAGGAATCAGATTCCCGTTTTACATGGAAATTGACCACTCATTCTATAGCAATCTGGGCAAGTTCAAAGCACTGGTCACCAGGGCAGGTGAAGGAAGGCTGGTATATTCCGGGCAGCAAAGCTGGCGAGACAGATCCTACCGAAACATAGGCTGGAGAGATCTTTACCAAGAACTACAGATGATCGAGACTGGGGACAAAAGCTGAAATAATCCGTTTTTCTCCTAATAGCTTTTGCATATCTTTCTCGTAACAGTACTGCGGCCAGGCATACGGAGCAGATAAATGCCACTGGGACAGTTCTGCCTTTGTTTGTCTTTACCGTCCCACTGGGTTTCGCCTTTGCTAAGCTCTACAGAACGTACTAATTGCCCCTTGATGTTGTAGATGTCGATGCGGTTTTTACCGATGACAGCCCCATCGTCCTGCGTGAGTTTAATGCTAAGCTGGTCCTTCATCGGATTCGGATAGGCAGATATCCGGTTTGGGGCTGGAATAGCAACATCATCATCTACAGGTACTTGGCCGTTTGGCAGTAGCTTGATTATTACCTGATCTTCATCATCTCCCCAAGCCCAATAGATGCAGCCAAGAGAATCCAGATCAAGCAGCGCAGTGGATGCAGAACCCAAACCCTCTCCCAGGTAACGAGAGATATTATTGCCCGGTTGATTCCGGATCCAATTGATATCGCCTGTATAAGAAACATTTATTAGCTTGCCATTGCCACCCTGCCTGCCGCACAAATATATGCTGTCTGTTTGGAGTTTTACGGAGCATATATCCTGTAAAATGCTATTTTCAATTTCGAATAGATAAGTAAGCTGGCCTGCAGCCAAAAGGAAGATCTTTACGCTACCATCTGGATATGAACCGGTGCGTCCAGCTAAGATATAGGATTCTTCGCCCAAGCTTCGATTGATCGTAAGGCCAGAAAAAGCACCCGAAAAGTCCCCTGGTATATCTATGCGGCTTAGAATATTTCCATCGGGACTGACCTCAATTACCGATCCCAAGTCGCTATGCAGCGAGCAGGTAACCAGAATATTCCCATTATCCAGCAAAAGCAGGTCATAGGCTTCAGCTTCTTGTCTTGGGCTTCCCGCGTCAACAGGCCAGATGACCGTGGCGAGTGTATCCCCTGCACTGGAAAAGCGGAAAAAGCAGGCAGATGATGTGTAATATCCAAAAGTCTTGCCCACTGCTATGATCTGGCCCAGTGGAGTTCGTAGTGACTTGTTAAAGCTTACTGTCTGATCATGCTCGTAGTATGAGAAATATGAGGCTTCGCCGGCACTGTTTATTTCCCAAAATCTGATATCCCCATTTACTGATGTTATGAATCTGACAGTATCGGAGGCATCAATATCAACCCCCGTGATGGAGCCCAGACTCCCATTGCCAGGGTAATGTCTCCAGAGCAAGTTCCCCTGAGGGTCAAGTTTTGTGATAACGAAGTCGTGAAAATTAAACTCTGCATAACAATCATAATTTCCCAAAACCACAACGCTTTTGTCAGAACAGAGATAAATCGATCTTGAGGCATACTTTATGGGATCTTCAGAGTACCAATTCTGGACATATTCATATCCACTAATAGCAAATGCCTTGCAGCCTATGCAGGCCACCAGCAGGGTTAGCAAAATGCGCATTGATCGTGTCATTTCAGTCTCCTATTTTATCAGGGTTATTTTCTTGGTTATCTGCGGATTGCTTATATCTCGGAGCAGGTATATCCCTGTGGGACATCTCCTGCCCTCATTATCCAGCCTATCCCACACTATCTGAGCGGAAGGCGTGGCTGCCTTGCAAATGGGGATACTCCGTACCTTCTGCCCTCTGATGTTGTAGATATCGATGCGGTTTTTACCGTGGGCAGCTCCATCATCCTGTGTGAGTTTGATGCTAAGCTGGTCCTTCATCGGGTTCGGATAGACCAAAAGATTCTGGATAGGGGAGAGGGTATTGTCATCAATTGAGTCTGGGATCAGGCTCGTGGTTATGATCTGAAATACTACATTGTTCTCTATACTGGTTGTTACCAATAGATCTATATTGCCATCGCTATTGACATCACCCAAAAAGTAACCATATCTGCATCCACTTATTGAATCTGGATAATAAATGTGTTCATAATAGTTGACCAACAGATCCTCTGCCGTACAGGAACTCAAATAGTATTCCACATAGCGCGGACTTGCAGATCCCTTCATGTTCACTATAAAAGTAGCATTTTCTTTTACAGCATAGTAAGCTGGATCTGAGCCAGCTACTGGAAGATTAAGTGCACAAAAACCGCCCGATAGATCGGCATTCCCCCAAAGTATCAAGTTTGGGTATGCTCTTAGCACCAGGTCATCAAAACCGTCTTGGTTGAGATCTCCGCCCATCATCACTGATGCCATAGAGTCTTCTTGATTAAACAGATATGTCGCATCTGCAATGTTATCAAAATTGGCCGCACCCAGAAAAATCTTAAGTTCCTGATGGTGATCCATCGCACCAAAATATGAAGACCAGGTAGCAAGATCGCTGAAGCCATCTCCATTAATATCCCCGATGGAAAGGCTGCTGCCAAATTCTTCTACCATTTCTCCATGGTAAGACCAATCACAAATAAGATCAAAGCCCGGCCCGCCGTAGAATATATCCACCTCTCCATAATGATATAGATTACGATGCGCAGAGTAGATCACCAAATCCTTATACCCATCACCATTAAAATCTCCTGAAATATCCAAATTGCTGCCAAAGTTTAGTCCCCAGGGATCGAATCCATACTCGATGCCATACAGGATGACGTCCGCTACGGTATCAAAATCCGGACCGCCATGGTAAATGTGAACCCGCCCCGATCCATCTGCTCCGTAGTGATAGGGTTCTGAGATCACCAGGTCAGAGTACCCATCACCATTGAGATCTCCATTATAGGCGATAGAGCTGCCAAACAGATAGTGGGGGCCTGGAATGGCTGGATCTGCAATAATGTAATCTGGTGTGCTGCTCAAAGTGCCGTCTCCCAGATAGATATAGACATCTCTTCTGCCCAGGGCACTGCCTATGGGGTGTCCGGAGATTATAATATCATCATATCCATCTCCATTGATATCTGAATTACCATTCACGATTCCCCCCCAACTGTTTGGGGCATTTTCAAAGGGAGATGCGATAGTGTGCAATACCTGCATAGGCGTTTGGCCCATGGCCACGCCAACGGCAATCAGGCAGAATCCTGCTAATAACAGCTTTCGCATAAGAACTCCTTGAGTATTGTGATACTCCTTGTATTCAGTCTCTATATCTATAGTGTCAAAATGACGAGAAAGGGGGTCGTGGATTAGCCACTTTTTTCGTTTAACAGAGAAATAATCTTTTCGTAGGGCCAGATTATTCTGCCCTTTTCCTTTGGTATCTGCAAGTTAACAGGTATACTGTACTCACCCGCAAATACATTTCTTTTGCAGTCTTTCACATCCACATGGTTTTGTTTATTGAGGGTAATAAATAGTGTGGAGGCCAAAGGCCCTTGCTCGGGGCTGAGATGAAAGAGGTAAAGCCGGAATCTCAGTGTTGAAATCATCGTGATTCCCCAATCTTCTATACTCTTGAAGCCGGATAGCACCTTGGGGAGCTCAGGATGCAATTTTGATAGAGTTTCGTTTGCATCTTCGTCAGCTACCTTGATGAGAGCCAATAGCTTGCGAATAAAGCTCTGGATTGCTCTATATTGATTACAATTCAGTATTTCAGGGCTTACCTGCCAGCCCATCGCCAGCAGAATCTCGGCTTTTAGATCCTTTACTATTCTCCTGCTCCGGTTTTTTGCCGTTTCGTAGCCGATGCCGCTGGCTTCAGCGTATGCTTTCAGGCTGTCATATGCCTTCAGTTTGAGATAGGATTTGTAGTTTTGACTATCGAAGATAGATTCGGGGATTTTATGCAGATATTCCTCAAGACTTATCTTTCCGGCATTGCTGCATAGCTGATGAATCAGCTTCGCCTCACTGTACAAATCCCGATATAGGGCTTGTTCGCTCTTCTTGGCACGGTAATGCTCAAAGAGTAGATTATGCGCCACTCTATTTATCCAGTGAGTAATATCATCGATTGGATTCGGAGATTTTAGCAGGCAGCAAATGGTTTCTTGAGCAATATCGTTCGAGAGTTCCGGGTTTTGAGTCCTCTGCAGGCAAAAATTAAATGCCAATTTATGGTATGAAGCGAAAAGCTCTTCTATTATCCTTGGGTATATGGCTTGGGTTTGGCTTACAGCGCTATCTGCGGAGGGCGGTCCCTTAAGCAAGCTGATTAAGACACTATTTGCTACATCCTTTGATATATTCAGGTTTCTAAAGCTGTCTTGAGCCAGATTCGTTATGCTCCCGACAATATCTTCATAATGTTTTAGGTCAGTGGCCAGAGTATTCTCTTTCATTATTCCACCTGGTTTCAGTTAAAAACGATTTTAGTCCAAACATCATGGGTAGATTCCCAGAATTGTTTTTCACAAGGCTTTGAGAGCATTTTAAGCCCTCGCTTCTGGCCGGCAATCTTTGAGGACAAACGGCTTTATAGCGGGACGTCCAAAGGTTTGGCATAATTTCAAGTCATAGTTTCTGAAGTTCTTTAAGTGCATTTTAGCTCTTGTCTATTGTCATTTACAAAAGGCTAAAACGATCTTACGCAATGTTTTTCAGCTTTGCGTTTGCAGTCAAGCTCTTTTTTCTTTTAGGGGATATATATGATCTCCTGCTTATGGTTTTTTATGAGACTGTTGTGAGCAAGTGGGTATGTATAGTCCGTTTTGAAGGGTTTGGTCTGGTAGATTTGTTTTGTTCGCCAGGCATCTGTAGTCCGGTAGGACGAAAGGCGGATGCCTATAGCCCAGCAGGTGACTGCTGGGGCTGGAGTTTGGACATTTTACGTATGACATACAAATAGTTCTTGACATACCTACTCCTTTCTAAATAGTGGTTTCAGAATTAATAAGGAGCCACAATATGAAAGACAGCGACATCCTCCAAATCATTC
>JAQUJJ010000054.1 GCA_028681035.1 Candidatus Cloacimonadota bacterium | reverse complement strand
CAGTTTGTCCAGCGTTCCGCAGGTATGCCCCAAACCTCTGCCGGAAATCATAGGCACATACAAGCCCAGTGCCGCGGCTATGGGAGCCAGCATCAGGCTTATTTTATCGCCAACCCCGCCGGTGGAGTGTTTATCCGCCACAGGTAAGGCGGGGTCGAAGCTTATGGTTTTGCCGGAATCGATGTAGCATTTGGTAAGGGCAGCAATTTCATCTTTTTCCAAGCCTTGAAAGTAGCTCGCCATCAGCAACGCGCTCATTTGGTATTCGGCAATATCTCCACTAAGATAGCCGTTCACAAAGCTGGCTATCTCTTCATAGCTAAGTGCCTTACCATCGCGCTTTTTCAGTAGTATTTCAACTGGGTTATATTTCTGCATGCAATTTCCTCTAATTCGTAATTAATCTAGACCGGATATATCCGCTAAACATATCCATCATCCACACCACAAGTGCTATCAGCCACATAATAAGCCCAACGTTGCGCCAGGCAAGCATTTGTTGCTGCTGATACAATGCCAAGCCGATTCCACCACCACCCACAAAACCCACTATCGTAGCCATGCGGACGTTTATATCCCAACGGTAAATAGTGAAGGCAAGGTAGGGCGCAAGAATCTGTGGGGCAACGGCATAACGCCATACTTGCAGGGTGGAGGCACCCGTGGCTTTAATTGCTTCCACGGGACCGGGATCTATATTTTCTATTTGTTCGCTGTAAAGCTTTATCAGTGCTGCGATGGAATGTATCCACAATGCCAGCATACCGGCAAAAGGACCAATACCCACCCACACACAAAAGATGATTGCCCAGACGATGGCTTCTATACTGCGGAAGATGGTGGAGACAGTGCGGATAAAGACATACGCAGCTCTACCCATCCACGAGCCAAACATGAGGTTCTTAGCGGCAAAAAAGGAGAGTACAAAGGCGAAAGGAATGGCAAAAACTGTGGCAAGCAACGCCAGATAGATTGTCTCCATCAAGGCTGCTAACATGGGCACCATTTCCTTGGGATTGGGGTTAAAGATACCGCTTAAGATGGACTGTGTGTTGGGTGCACCGGTAAAGAAAGCCACAGGCTTCACTTCCACTATTATCCAAGCCATCACCATGCTGATTAGCACACCTAAGCCAAGCTCATACTTCCAGAATTTTCCGCCTTTTTCAGGTTGTACCACTAAACTTCCCAAATTACCCTTGGCTTTTAGTAACAAAACCGAGATAAGCAAGGGGAACAGTAGGATAATATATCCGCTGATACTAATGTCCCACATACGCAAACAAAGCCAACTGAGGCAAGCCGTTATGTACAGCCAAAGCGTGTATTCTATGCCTATTATTTTAATATTTCTCATGTGGTGCATAAAACGGCGAGCCTGCTTTTTGCGTCAAGCTGAAACTTAAAAACACTCTGTTGCTGCCGCAAAGAAAGCTAGTGCTTATAGCCTTTTCGCTACTGTTAACATGGCTAAAGTGGAGCTTAGGCAAAGAAATATTTAACAAAGAGTAAAAGAGCCAAGGAGGAAAAAGAGAAGTGAGCCATCCTGAAATACGGCATGGCTTAGGATAACAAGTTCAATAAGCTTTCGGACTACTTCCTAATTGAGATACCCTTCATGGAGATAATGCAGGATAGCTTATAGTATAGCCAGTTTCCGCAGACAGACTTAAAGCTGTGAAACCGTATCCCCAATCGCTTATTTCATCATCAGCATTTTACGCATTTGGCTGTTGTTACCGGATTGCAGGCGGTATAGATACACTCCCGATCCTGCCAGCCTTCCCATCTCATCACAGCCATCCCAGATGACGCTGTGCTTACCGGAAGCAAACCCGCTCCAGCCCCGCACATGCTGCCCTTTTAGGTTATAAATCTCCAGGCTTGCAGAGCTGCCGTTGTTCACACTAAAGCTGATTGTGGTGCTGGGATTGAAGGGATTAGGGTAGTTTTGCAAGTGCGATGAAACCTGCACGATATCCTCGTTAGCCGTGGTAGTTACAATCAATTCTACGGGAACAGATTCGCCTGCAACGTATTCTGCCGTTACCTGCACCGTATAGCTAGTGAAAGGCGTAACCCCGCTAAGGCTCCAAATCATTTCTGTGGTACTGCCTGCAAACAGCCCATCCACATACACATTATATTGCACAAAGGGCGAAGTGCTCCCCTCTAACGGGTTTTCCCAAAACAATAGTACTTCCTGCCCAATATCTGCTATAAGGTTCAAGGGTGGATTAAGCACACTTCCCGAATACATCAGGTTGCGATAATAGCTGAAGGTGCCATCGTAATCCCCCAAAACAATATCCAAATCGCCATCTGCATCCAAATCAACCAGCGCAGGTGCCGCATTCTGATCGGTGGAAATCCCGCTGGCAAAGCTGGTATTAGCCACCCATCCTGTTCCCTCCCAGGTGTAGCAAACTAAGTTTCCGGTCAGATTACCCGCCACGAAATCCCAATCACCATCGCGATCTATATCTCCGAAGCTAGGGACACAATCTATGCCCACATCTATTCCCGGAAAGGTGTTTGTCATTTCCACAAAATTGGGTACGGTAAGTGTTCCGCGGTTGCGGTAATAGCGCATTGTGCCTGCATCACAGCCCGTAGCCAAATCCAAATCGCCATCACCATCCCTGTCAAAAAGCCTTGGCACAGACCAATCTCCCACATCTATAAGCGGAAGTACGCCTGTTTCTTCCACAAAGCCAGTTCCGGTATTGCGGTGAAAGTATAGGCTGCCGTTCAAATCACCAATAATAGCATCCGGCAGGTTATCCCCATTCAGGTCTCCGATAGCCACTGCTGAGTAGATGGAATGGTCTATACTGGCAAAATATGCACTGTTTTCCACCCAGGCAGGAGCATGGATATTGCCTGTATTCTGGAAGTATTTAATATCTCCCATCTGGCTGCCGCTAATCATATCAAGATCGCCATCGTTATCAAAATCGTAAAACACAGGCGAACTGGCTCCACCAACATCCAAAACACCACCAAAAAGCGAAGTATTTGCAGCCCAAACAGGACTTGTCAGCGTACCCGTATTTATGTAATATTGCAGGGGACCACTTGCTGTACCATGCACAAGATCATACAAGCCGTCACCATTTAGATCCACCAAATCAGGTGAATTCCAATAACTCTGCAAGCCAAGATTAGCGAAAAGAGCGTTATTCTCCTGCCAATCGGCATCGGAGGCAGTTCCCATATTCTGGTAGTAGCTAAAGCCATGTCCATCCCTGCCCACCAGGATATCCTGATCTCCATCCATATCCAAATCGCAAAATACGGGATATGCGTATAAGCCAACATCGCCAAGGATTTGCATGTTCAGTTCACTAAAGTTGCCATTGCTAGGCGAACCCGTATTCAGATACAATAGTACGGCACCATTCTCGCTTAAGCCCAGCACCATGTCCATATCTCCGTCGTTATCCACATCCGCCACATCCGGAACGGGATAGGAACCTGCCAACACACCAGAAAAGTAGCCGACTTGCTCTTCAAACACCGGAGTAGTAACGCTTCCTGTGTTTATAAATAGGTGTAATCCCGTGTATCCGCCGGTAACCAAATCCAGGTCGCCATCCGCATCCATATCGGCGCAAACGCCTACTTCGGCAGCAAGGGAAGATATTCCGGCACAGATGTTTGTGCTGATTGCAAAGTGGGGAACTCCGCTGCTGCCGGTATTTTTTGCGAAGAGCGGCGCAGTGTTAGTATTACCCAGCAGGAAATCCATATCGCCATCACCATCCAAATCCGCAAAGCGCGGCTGAGAAAAGGTTAAGCTCGGTATGCCGCTGGGGTTAAATACGCTATTGTCAGCTTCCCACGGCTGTGCAGCTAACATGCCGATGCAGAATATGCCCAGCAGAATCGCTATCCATAGTTTCATAATCAAAGCTCCTTGCCCGCATAATTCAGGCAATACCAATATCGGTTTTACCACCAATTGTGTCAAGCAAGACATTGCACGGGCTTTCCCCAGGAGTTCGGAGAAGTCTTGGGTTGGGGGTAGAGTGTTTAATAGCAACACGGATTGTACGGATTAAACGGATTAACACGGATAAACAAAGCATAACCTCACAGCAAATCAACAGCAGATTACCCAAAACAAATCCGTGCACATCCGTCCGATCCGCACCATCCGTGTTCCTATTAATCTTCTGTGCGAATGCCTGTTTACTTAAAGCTCATGCAGCGTGTAATCCGCAGAGCCCAGCCCGATGCTTTCCGCATAGGCAAAGGTCTTATATCCTTTGAAGGTCTTGCCTTTTTGCTTTGCCATATCGTAGCAGGCTTTGTCTATGGCAACGGGATCGCTGCGGTTTCTGCCGTGATTAGCCTTCCTTGCTATCAGACAGCGAAATTGTGAGTTAAAATAAGGCAGCTTGAGCTGGAAGGGCTGTTTTCCTTTTAACTCATAAATCGGCGAGGTACGTATTAGTGCCACTATAGCCAAAGATACAGTCGCAGATTATATAAGTCAAAAGCTAGTAAAGCCATGCTCTTCCGCTGTTTTGGCATGCAGCTCTTGCTTATACCTCTGCCCGCCATACAGCACACTCGTCTCTATGTAACAGGATTCTATCTCCCGCTCTTTCAGGTAATCTATCACGCCCAAATAGTTATCGGACTTCAGATATGTAACGTTCTTAGCCTCTCCAAAATGCACTTTCAGCGGGATAACTTTGCTAAGCTGCACCTGCTCGTTGGCTATCAAAACATCCAGTAATTGCCGTGTAATCGCTTGGATGGTCGCCACATCTGTAGTGGAGCTAACCTTCTTGTAATATACATTCACGCTCATTAATGCTCCTTACGCTGGTGGGTTTGATTGGGGCTTTTGCATCATCCTTGCCGCCCACTACTCAGATAAACGCATAAGATAATATGTCAATAGGAAAGATACGTATTGAATGCAGAAAATCATGTCTCCATCAATAGTTAAGATATATGGATCGAAGCAGAGGAATAAGCGTACGTTCAATTTGCTAAACAAATAGAATAGCCATATCATCTTTGCAGGCAAGAAAGAAAACTAGTATGCAAACAAATGAGTTGACAGATATCCTAAGATACACTTTCTGAACATACACATTAAGAAAACACAAGGACAATAGAAACTTTGCTAATTATTAAATACAGAAACACTCCATAGACACTAAACAAATCAGTTGATAGAAGTAGGTTGACTATACAATACACTATGGTATAAAAAAAGAGGTAACGATGAACATACCTGAAAGACTTCTTGAAATATCTAATGAGCTCAAGAAGCTATCCGATATAGACTTATCTGATGTAAACAAGAAGCTTAATGCTGCACATAGAATCGCAGAATCATCATCAAAGTCATGGATTGGATACCAATCATTAGTTTACTATAATGATTTTGAAATACCTCCTGCGGGAGTTCACTATAGCATTGAATGGGGTTTTGACAATTCTTCTAGAATGTTTGGTATTGGGACAAAAGGCACCTGGATAGTATATCAGCTAAAACAGGTACTTGATCGGATCTCATTAGAAGCAGGCAATGTAAATATTGACGATGTAATTGAGAAATGTAATGAACAAGCCGCATTGTTACATGATTACCAAGATGAACTATTTTCAATGGTTGAACTCGGACAAATACAAGAAGATAAGTTTGTTAAGAAAATTATTGCCGACATTAAAGAGAAAAATCCAGTACCCCAAAGTTATTTTATTGAATATTATCGTCCTAAACAATTGGTATCGCGAGACTCACAAGCAATGGAGGGCGGGTACCAAACTCCTCCACACTATATTGTAATTTCCGCTTGCTTATCTGCTAAACAAACAATTAGTATAATATCCGATTTAAGCAAGTTATTTAAAAAACTTACAGACCATCTTAAACTTCAAAAATTAGCCATGAATGGAGATACAATGACACCAGACAGAATATTTATAGGGCATGGCAACTCTGATGTATGGAGAGAGTTTAAAGACTTTATACAAGATAGATTGAAGTTAAGCTGGGATGAGTTCAACCGTGTACCTGTTGCCGGGAATACCAGCATTGAGAGAATCTCGAATATGTTAAATCATTCATCATTTGCCTTTCTAATTATGACTGCTGAAGACATAACACCAGAAGGGAAAAAGAATGCACGTTTAAATGTTATACATGAAGTTGGTTTGTTTCAAGGTAGGTTAGGATTTGAACGTGCTATCATTTTGTTAGAAGATGGCTGTGAGGAGTTCTCCAACATACATGGTTTAGTGCAGATCAGGTTTGTAAAGGGCAATATAAAGTCCACTTTCGAGGAAGTAAGAAGTACACTTGAAAGAGAAGGGTTTTTAAAGTAGAATAAGGCTGATTAGCTTACCTCAACATGCTTTAGGATAAATTCTGTTAATACTGTATCTGGCATATTACTATCAAAACCTAATTATATTGGATTCATGAAGCAATGCTACATATCAAATGCTTATATCTATTTTTCCGCTAAATTAACATTTTTCCTCTTTTTTACTAAACCGGTATCCCTATGGTGTGTATTCGCACATATCTCATTCTCTAATGATTCCCTAATGGGATTAGGTTATCATTAAGGTTTGGTTAGTGGATGAGATTATATCATAGAGTTTGCGGTTTAGAAAATCTGGCTTATTTTATTGAGGAGTGGGTTACTGGGACGGATGGGGAAAAAAGGCTGGAATTATGCCACATTCATATATCTTGTCATTCCAGCGCAGGCGGGTGTTTATCTGGAATCCAAAGAGCCTATAAAATATTGCAAAGCTAAAAGATAGTAACGGCTCTTTGAACTCCAAAACCCACCGCTTTCGTGTAGATTTAAGAGATTAGCCACCGATAAAAACCCTCTTTCCCCCTTTATTTTTTATCTCAGCCCCCTTGCTGCCTTGCGTTTACTAAGTCACTACTATCCCGTAACTATCCCGTATCGAGATATGGGATAGTTACGGGTTGGTCTCCGGCGACACACGGGTTCCAAGCAGATAAGAAGGAAGGGTTATACTTTAGTTAGCGATTTTACTTGACTTTTTTACCGAGGCAGATATCATTTGGATAAGAACGATAAAACTCATCCTAAAGGGAGGAATGATGGCAGTTTATTCTGTTAACGAAGTAATCGAAATGGCAGTGCAAATCGAGAAAAACGGTTTCGCTTTCTACCATGAGGCAACCAAACGTAAAGATATAGACCCCAAAGCAAAGGAATTTATAGAGTTTCTGCGTGATCAGGAACTGAACCACGAAAAGCTGTTTTTGAGTCTGCGCGACGAATTGGACAACGAGGTGCTCCAGTTATCTCAAGATTGGGAGCTTGTAGCAGAATACCTTAAAACCATAGTTGAAGGACGTATCTTCAACAGCGAGCACTCTGCCATACAGTTAGCTGCCGAGGCTAAGGACATTCATGGAGTGGTGGACAACGCTATCACATTCGAGAAGGATACATTGTTATATTTCCACGCCATTGCAGATAACATTAGCAACCCCAAAACCAAGGACATCCTGCGCAAGATTATTAACGAAGAAGTTTCTCATGTGCTTAAACTGAACGACTTTAAGAAGAAACTAGGATAGCAGCACTAATATACAACACTTAAAGTGAAGCATAAAAAGAAAAAGCATAGCAGTGCCAGAATAATCACTATGGTTATTTTGACACTGCTTATTTTGTTGATTGTGGTTTACAATCCCATATCCGTTCGGCTGATGACGGTTGGTGTGGCGATTTATTATGGGATAGATCCAGTTATATTCTATCGTTTGATTAAAACAGAAAGTTCGTTTCGCACCTTTGCCATTTCCCCGGCTCAAGCTATTGGATTGGGGCAAATCTTGGAGCCAACCGCTTTTTATATTCAAGAGAAACATAAACGCGGGATGCTATTTGTGCCTTTTTACAACCTTAAGCTTTCGGCAAAATATCTTTTGTATCTGGGGGAACGTTACAACAGTAACTGGAGCCTAATGCTGGCAGCCTATAACTGGGGAGAGACGAAAGTTTCAACACGCATGGCGGGGAAGAAAATTGAGCCGGAAAAAGACTACCGTAACCGTTTTAGAGACATCCCGGAGACTTATAACTATATCAATAAAATCCTTCCCCCCAAAAATAAGGCTTGACGAGAATCCCCTCCCTAATTTCATTAAAGCAGAAATCATTTCAGGAGTAACTTATGCTGCATAACCAAAGCGGAATCTCGGTTTATACTGTACTCAGTATTATCCTTTTCGTTGCCTTGGTATTCATCTTGGCAGTTCCCAATTTCTACAATCTTGATAAAGAAAAGAACGTAGAGGATTGCATCAATAACATGAAGCAAATCTGGGTGGCGACAACCGATTATATGAGGGATACTAATGCTGACTTCAATGGTGATATTACCTTGCTCATCAAAACTCCCAAAAAGCAGGATACCAAAAACAAGTATCTGGCTACATTGAAATATTGCCCAGAAACGTCACGCCAAAAAAGCGAATACATCGTTTATGGAAAATATGTAGAGGATAAGATTGGCACAGAAGTGAAACACAACTACGGCGTTATTGTTTTATGTCCAAACTTGAGCGGGTTCTATAAACACAATATTCCCAAGGCTTTCTATGAAAATATGGATCCCACTCAGTTGCAGAATTATATGATTGAGGATATGGATTATATTGACAAAGAGACCGGCTCAAACGGTGCTCGCAAAGAGGAATATCTGAAAAAGTATATCGAGATATGGAAAACTGATGCTAATGCCTTCCAAAAGCGTAAAGCCGATTCCACTGCCTTGCGTGCGATGCTTTTTCCCGATAAGTTTGGCGCACCAGAGCCAAGCGTAGCAGATTAAATAACCATAAATATAACAATGAAGTTCAAACGGCATCTGATAGTATTGATGCGGTTTGAGCTTTTTTTATACCTGCTTAAAAACAAGATATACCTATAATCAACGATGGGATAAACTATGCTTTATAAAGAATTTCTGAATCACATATACAAGAAATACTCAGGTAACGTGAAGCTGGAACTATCACGCATGACAGGCTTGCTTGCCGATATGGGTAGTCCAGAAAAAGATTTAAACGGATTTCATGTAGCAGGAACTAATGGAAAAGGAAGCGTGTGTGCCGCCTTGGAGGCATTATGCTTGGCGCATGGGCTTAGCACCGCTCTAAATACATCTCCACACCTAATCAGCTACACAGAACGCTTTCGTATTGATGGCGAAGAACTGCCTTTTGAGACAATACTGAATGCTTTTCATAAATACGAGACATTGTTTGAAAAATGGGATGCGTCCTTTTTCGAGATTACCACTGCAATCGCATTTGGCATCTTTGCAGAGAGGAAAACGCAGGTGGCAGTGATAGAGGTCGGCTTAGGCGGAAGACTCGATGCTACCAACCTGTTTAACCCAAATGTGGAAGTAATAACCAACATCGGGCTGGATCATGTTAAAACTCTGGGCGGTACTCTAGAGATAATCGCTGGTGAGAAGGCTGGAATAATCAAACCAGGCATTCCCTTGGTACTTGGAAATATCGAAGAATCACCCAGAAGTATCATTGAAACGGTGGCACTGGCATATAAAGCTCCCGTATATCGCTATAATCAAGAGTGGAATGCAGAGGTAAATAGCGACCAATTAGACGGATTGAACTTTGACTATAGTTATGAAGGATACAGCTTTAGAAGTTTGAGAGCTAATCTGATTGGAGAGCATCAAGCGATTAACCTTAGCACGGCTTTAACTGCTTTTATTTTATATGCCAAAAGCAAAGGCTTAAAAGTTCAGGAAGAGTTTGTGCGAAAAGCTTTGCAAAGCATCAATTGGCAGGGGAGGATGCAGGTGCTATCCACATCACCAGTGTTAATTATTGATGGTGCGCATAATGTACATGGCGTTACTGCGCTAATGAAGACTCTGGCAACCATGTTTCCTAAGCGTAAGCTAAAGTTTATCATCTCTATTCTTGGCGATAAAGACTACAGCGAAATGATCCATCTCTTCTGCTCTCATGCAGATGTCCTCTATATTGCTCAAAACCAATCTGACAGAGCAGCTACTGTGGAAGCGCAAGTGGCTGCTGTAAAAAAGTATGCTGTGCCATACAAAACATCGGTGTCAGTTGCCGAAGCACTAAAACTTGCACTTAGTGAATGTAAGCCAGATGATGTACTCGTAGCTGGTGGGTCACTTTATACAGTAGGCGAAGTGCTGCAAGCGTATGAACACCGTGCATAAGGAACTCGAACACTACTTAGCTAGTCTATATCCTATTCTTAATAAGGGCGGAATATCCTGCGATGAACAACGAGAAATCGCCTATGGAGTTCAGCTTCGGCTTTCACAAGATGCTAATAAGGTAGTGCTGAATATCTATTACTCTGAAAAGAAAGGTTTAAGCGTAGTTGTTGGGGGTGTGAAAGAGGGTCAATTATATGACTTTATCTTAAAAGTAACTAATAATCTGCGCTCTCCTAAAATAGAGAATGTGGGATTTCATAGTTGGACATCGTGGATTGGCAGCGATGAATGTGGAAAGGGCGATTATTTCGGTGCTCCGGTTGTTTGTGCCTTCGCCTATGACGATTCACTATCAGCCAATTTCAAAGCCTTGAGTATTAAAGATAGCAAGTTACTAAAAGACACCGAAATAGTAACGATAGCAAAGGCACTGCACCAGAATTATGCAAAGCGTATTTCCTGTATCGTGCTAAAACCTGCAAAGTACAATGAGCTTATCGCTAAGTTTAAGAAAGAAAACAAGAATCTCAATGACCTTCTTGCATGGCTACATAGCACTAATATACAAAACCTGCTGAAAACACAGCCCAGTGTGCAAGGAATACTAGTTGATCAGTTTAGTCCTTCTCAAAAAGTAAGGCTTGCGCTTAAGAAGAAGGAAGTTCCCTATCCCTGCATCGAGAGAACAGGTGCTGAACGTGATCTTGCTGTTGCCGCAGCATCTATTATTGCCAGATATCATTTCTTAGAAACCTTTGCATCTATGCGGAAGTTCTACAAGATAGATTTCCCCAAAGGTGCCAATGCTATAGTTATTAAAACTGCGGTGGAATTTGCCAAACAATATGGAATGGAGCGGCTTGGGGAAGTGGCAAAGCTGCACTTTAAAACCAGCTTACAAGTTAAAGAACGCTTAAAGAAGTAACTTAAACTATTGCTACATATGCTGGTAAGTCTCTTACTATCAAGCGATGTATTGCTTCAGCACCCAGGTCATCCCACATGAATGTTTCACGTGAAACAACAGATTGGCTTAGCAAGGCAGAGGCTCCACCGATACAAACAAAATACACAGCTCCATAATCTATAATCGCCTGCTTGACCTCTTCGCTACGATTACCCTTGCCTATCATCACCCTTAAACCGTGTTCAAGAAGCAAGGGGGTGTATTTATCCATCCTGGCACTTGTTGTAGGACCAATAGCACCGCAGATCTTCCCTGCGGGAGTGGGGCTAGGTCCGCAATAGAATATGCAAGCAGTAGCTAGGTTGAAAGGTAGCGATTGGTCGTTTTGAATCAATGTTTCCAGTCTCGCGTGAACTACGTCACGGGCTGTAAAGACTTCGCCGCTAAGATACACTTTATCCCCCGCAGAAAGCATCTCAATATCGCTTTGCAGAAGAGGAAGGTTGAAATGATACTCTTTCATAGCGTTTATATTGTGAATTTAAGATGACGGTGAGAATGGCATTGCAGGTTAACCGCAACAGGTAATGAAGCAATATGGCAGGGTGCGGTTTTGATATGAACTGCTAACGCAGTAAGCTTGCCTCCCATACCCTGTGCTCCAATCCCAGTTAGGTTGATTGCTGCAAGGATATCCTCTTCCAGTTTCTCATAAACTGGCTCTGGGTTTCTCGCATCCAGATTATCAAAGAGTGCTTCCTTGGCAAGCAACGCACACTGCTCAAAGTTGCCACCAATGCCGATTCCAACAATGAGGGGAGGGCAAGCTTTGGAACCTGCTAAAAAAACAGTTTCTACCGCATAATCTACAACATCACAAGGACATGCAGAAGGGTTAAACATCTTCAAACGGCTCATGTTTTCCGCTCCACCACCTTTTTGAGCAATATGTAGATGCAGTTTTTCGCCTGCTACTATCTTGGTGTGTACGATAGCAGGGCAGTTGTTCCCGCTGTTTACTCGGTTGAGTAGCGGGTCAGTTAACACAGAAGCTCTTAAATAGCAAGCTTCCGTTGCTCTGTTTAAGGCATCGTTGATAGTTTGCTCCAAGGTTCTGCCTTCAATAATAAGCTGGTTACCAATTTCAGCGAATACAACCAAGCTGCCGGTATCTTGGCATAATGGGATTAGATTAGTTTTGGCTAATCCTATGTTGGCGATAATGCTTGAAAGCACGTCTTTAGCAAGTGGGTCATTTTCATCTAAATAAGCATTGTCTAATACGGGCTTGATATCTGGATCAAGATGGTAGCTTATGTATTCGATTGCTTTAAATACTCTCTCTTCTACTTCGAAGTCAGATATAAAGCGCAAGCCCATTTGTTAGCCTCGTTGTCTTTTAACTAGGTACTTTAGCAGTAAGTCTTCAAGGGGTGTAGATGTAGATACGGGATTGTATTCAATTTGGTTCTTGTAACATTCACTCTTCAAGTAATTGGTGAAAGCGATATAGTTCTCTAGGTATTCCTTGCGTATTTGCCAGGGAGAGACGGTAATCTTCTCCCCTGTCTCGCTATCCACAAATTCCGTTTCTCGTTTAAAATCAAACACTTCTTCTTGCATATCCACTATATGAAACACAAGCACTTCATGGTGTCTTGCACGGAAATGCTTAAGCGCAGCAAGGATGTTTTCCGGCTCATCAAGCAGGTCACTAATCAGTACAACCAAGCTTCTTTTACGAATAAGCTCTGCTATCTGGTGTAAGGGTATCAATATATCAGTGCTATCTTCGGGAGTAAGCTCTAATAAACGTGCAAATAGCTGTGCTGTGTAGCTCCGAATAGCCTTGGGAGGGAAAGCAGAGGTTATTTTGTTGTTGAAAGTATAAAGACCTGTAGCATCTTTCTGGGAAATCATCAACCACGCAAGCGCACCTGCCAAGCGAGTAGCATAATCTATCTTACTGTTTTTACCAGAGCCAAAGAACATGGACTTGCTGTGATCCAGAAGGATATAGCTGCGAAGGTTAGTTTCCTCTTCATAACGCTTTACGTAATAGCGGTTTGTCTTTGCCAATACTTTCCAATCCATATCTTTAAGTGGTTCTCCAGGATTGTACTGACGATGGTCAGAAAACTCTGCGCTAAAGCCGTGATACGGGGACTTATGCAAGCCGACGAGGAAGCCTTCCACAATACTCTTTACAGAAAGCTGAAACTTGTTAAGTCTTATTAGTGCTTCTTCGCTTAAAAGTGGCATGTTTTAGCGTTTCTTGGGCTGGTATAGGAGAGCAAAAGGGATTACTATCACATAAACAACCGCTAGAATAACGGGTGAGATTACTATCTCATTAAAGGACATGATAAAGTAACCAACTGCAAGCAATATTGTGGCAAGTAAAAGTAAAAGATAGTTAATCTTACCGAGGTGGAGCCGGTCTTTGTTTTTTTTACTCATTTTACTAATCTCCTATTTAAAGTAGCATATGCTAAGTATTATGACGAGCCGTTCCTGTCAACCAGAACAAAAGGTATCATTTGTGGTAGCAAGCGTAGATTTGCTCAT
Organism: Candidatus Cloacimonadota bacterium; assembly: GCA_028681035.1. The sequence goes on along the minus strand of JAQUJJ010000054.1, from coordinate 9,368 downwards.
AAACGCCATTTGATAGCTCCTGGCGCGTTTTTGTGCCAAGTTCATATACTGGGTCTAGAATTTCTATTTCCACTTCCAGAGTGTGCCCTAAGAGCTTCATGAAATGAGGAGCAAATTCCATATCGCCATACCAATATACCAAATCTCGGTTACTAGTATCTATCGGCTTACCATCCATAGTCTTATATCGAATACATATTGGTAAAATCGGGCAATTAGCAAGAAGTGCAACCTGAAAAAGTGACTTTCGGAACTCTTTCACGGTATCGCCATTGGTGCTGGTGCCTTCTGGGAAAAGTATAACCTTAAAGCCAGTTTTAATAGTATTGGCAAACTTCTTTATTTCTTGGGGGAGAGATACAAACTTCTTTCGGTCTGTGAATAGACAGCCGCCTAGTTTGGTAATGCTGCCCAAAAAGACGTTATTTCCCATTTCCACGGAAGTAATAAACACGAAATTATCTAGCGAAGCTAGCATGATAATATCGGTATATGAGACATGATTAGCAACTGCAAGGTAGTTTTTATCTTTAAACTCATCTAGTCTTTCCGCATGTTTAACTGTTAATGTTATCCCAAATGCTTTCAGGAATTTGTGTCCAATGCGGTTAGTATTTTTAACTAGGCGATGCCTTAGAATAACATCGTTTCGGGTGCTAAGCTGGATAAGGAAAGCACTGAAAAAGAAATCAAAAACCAGTAGCAAGTGCCAGAAGAAGTGTCTTATTCTGCGCATGCAATAGTACCTTTAATCCGTTTTTTGTTTCCGTTGATATGCTTGGTTCATATCATCCACTTTCATCAGGGTAAGGAAATCTATGCATTTAAAGCTTTTATCTAATGCTGGAACTCCGCAAACTTTTGCCCCAACCCTAAGATATGAGGCAAGCAGTGAGGGAATAATTTCCCGCATAATCTGGTGTTCAATAGGTGTTTGGCTATGCAGGGGGTTAAGCCGAGAAAAGCGTTTAAAACCAGGAACTTTAAATTTAGATTTGGGGCGAACTCTATGGCAATCGGAAATGTGACCATTCTGCATCAGGTATGCGTAGATTTGCCTAATTTCGTCCCTATCCATGGTTTTGATACTGGAACATCCAAAGAGATAGCTACTTCCTGTGGCGACGATATACGCATTAATCCCTTCCCAGAGCAGCGAAATAGTTACGCCATTACGGTGTTCAGGATGCACGCAAGCCCGCCCTAATTCCAGTTTAATACCGGGTAGTTTTTTAATATATCGCATATGAAACTCGGTGGCAGTGTACCATTTATTGGTGCGTCCAGAGGATTGAAGACGGTATGTTCCGATTATCTTGTTAATGCGCTTATCGATAATAATCAGGTGATCACAGTGTTTATCAAATCTGTCCTTATCGATACCTGATCTTTTCTTTCTTTTTAGTAGTTCCATCAAGAAAACGTCGTGTCTTAGTTTCAAAGCCTCGTGTAATTCTTCCGGAGAATCGGCTGTTTTAACTATGAAACTCTTCTTTTCTATCAAGATAGGAATATTGGCGGTAAAGTGTTTAATTCTATTTATTCGCCCGTTTGTTAAGGCTTTAGCTATTTGTGTAAGCTGTTTTATCTCCGGCATTTGTACTCCAATTACTCTAGTATTACTTCAGTTTCTCAATGTGTGCACAATGCAATCATTTGTCAAGCAGAATGTGAGCTACACCAAAAGTTTGTGGTAAGCCAGTCCTTGCTTAAGCGCATAATATCTGAACTTCCGATCGTCTCACTTGTGGACAAGCAAGAAAGTGGCAACAAGAAGGCTATTTATGTAAGATGATTTGTTTACCGCTTAGCTGGGCATTTCCTGCGGTCAGGCGATACAAGTACAGCCCGCTGGCGCATTGTTTTCCCGCAGTATCTCTGCCATCCCACACGATTTCGCGCATGCCTTTGTTCAAGGCGGCAGAGGAGATATTTCTAACTTTTTGCCCTTTAAGGTTATAGATATCCAGATTCACGGGGCTTGCCTTATCAAGGTTAAAACTGAAATTAGTATGGTTGTTACTGGGATTGGGATAGCTGATCAGGCTGTTTACCATAGGGATATTGGTTTCTTCGGTAATGGTAGAAGGATTGCCATTGTTCACTGCCAGGGTATCACAGATGATTGCCAGTATATCGCTCAAATCAGTTGTGCCGTGGATAATCTGGCTAAGGCTGAAGGAGGAAGCAATCGTGCGATAGTTACCATTGCTGTTCCAAATGCCGATGCTTGCATCAGGCGGGTCAATGTTTTGGGTGCTAAACAGAGTGGATGCAGAATCCACATAGGGAATCAAGATTTGAGTAGGATGGCTGGGATTGCCATACTGCCATACGTTATTGCTTGTGGGATGCAGCACGTTACTGATAAATACGAAACCATTCACCGGAGTATGCGTACCAAATTTTGACCATAAAGCAGAGCTTTGGGGATACCAGGGCATGTCACTTTCCAGATAGATGCTTCCGCCTGTTTCAAGATAGGCATTCAGCAGATTATGCTGGAAGGAAGTGTCGCTAAGATAGTAAGAATCTTCACCAAAGCCAAAGAGGCAAAAGATGGCTTTGAATTGGCTGAGGTAATCGTAATTCTCTATTAGTTTATCTGTGTAAATAACGTTCATGTTGCTTGCTTCCCCCAAGGCGTTAACTACGCTAAGTCCTTGCTGACCATTTGGTTCCCAAACCAGAATATCACCCTCTGGAACAGGTGCTGTAGGAGTGTAGCCAATTAAGGGATCGCCAAACAGCAGATAGGTATAGACGTTTTGTAGCTCGGGCCAGATGACGCCTCCATCATCTATGGGATCGCCGAATAAGTAATAGCGGGTATGCAGCAGATTGGCGTAGGCATGTGAAGCACCCAGGCTCATTCCGGCTTGACGGTAGTTTTCCAGAAAGTGGTAGTTATAGGACGATAAACCGCCCCAACCGGGATTTGTCCAGCCGATTTTATACCAGCCGGTGCGGGTGGCGGCGAGCACTCCCACTGCTTTTTTAGCGAGGGCATATTCTGCCAAGCTAGCTTGATTGGAATCTATCATGCCGTTGTAACAAGAGGCAGCAAAGATAACGCTGCCATCGCTATTGCCAAGGTTATCGAAGCTATTTCTGCTCACCAAGCCAAGCCAAGTCATCTCGTTGTTTTCGGGTAAGCCATTTTCGTTGGTATCTTCCAGCCACAGCTTGCGTGAGGAAGAAGCAGAGGAACCATGTGCGCTCCAGTTTATCAAGCCCCAGCTTTGGGTATCCAAAAGGTTTCGGAAATTAAGGTCATTTAAAGGGAAATCACACACATAAGATGGCACAACTCCTTCTTGTTCGTAGAGGCTGATATTGCTGTGTTCGGCTAATACTGTTGCCTTCACGAATTCCATGTAATCTGCGCCATCGGTTGCCAGCATGTTTAGCTCTGGCTCGTCGTGGTAGTTTAGCATGGCAGCGGGCAGCAAGTTCTTTGCTTTCCAAGGGGCGGTGCTCTGCTCGAAACTTACAATGCGGGTGGCGATAGCAGAAACTTGAGAGGCATTATTGGTGGAAATCCTTCCTACATATACTTCCGGGGTAAAGTCCACTTCATAATCCTGATTCATTGCTCCCGTGGAGTATTCTCCCAAGCGTCCGTCGTTATCGCTATCCCAATTACTGCTGAGGTCTCCATAAAAGAAATCTGATGGAACAGTATCAAAGCCATCGGGTTCGGGGCTAAGATAGGCTACGGGCACAGTATCGTAATCGCCCAATAAAAGAAGGTAGCTAAAGTTGTTTGCTTGATATTGTTCTCTTAGGTAAGAACGCAGCTTTTCTGCATCGGTGGTTTCCATACCTTGGCTAAGAGCAACATCAATATCGGTAAACACCACCACTAAACCTTGAGACTGGCGAAAACTTACCCAGCTTGCAAAAGCGGCATAGAGCGCAGGAGTGCCAATCACTAAAACATCATAGTTGCGGCTGTGTTCTTCGCTGTACCAAGCAGGTAAATCGCTGCTATTGGCAAAAAAAGCAGCATCGCTAAAGCTGGAAGGAATAATCCCTGTGGCTTTAGAGGCACTTGTTTCCAGATTTATTGTGCAGGAACCACTCCATTGCCAGTTTGTGCCGTCCCAATAAGCCGGTAACACAGAAATAGCAGCATAACGGAGGTCTCCCCATTTGTGCATCCCCAAAAAGCTGTAAGGCGCAGGTGTGTGGTTACTAACATCCTTGGATAAAAGCTTTTCGCCATCGCTGAAGGCAGGGTTTATGGCAGGAGCTTTGCCACTAATAGTTTGCGGAGCGGATAGACTGATGCTATAGCTAAGAATAGTGCTTTCTGGCGGAATAAGCACGTTTATATTCTTTACGGGAAGCTGCAAACTACCAGGGCTAACGGTGGAACCATAGCCAAGCTTTTGTAGCTTTTCGGAATTAATCTCGTGAGTGGGACTTTCCAATGGGATATCCACATGGATGCTTAGGGAAAGTAACATTAGCGGTAGCAGTGTGATAAGTAACGTTATACTATGTTTCATTAAAAGCCTTCTTGGTTCTTTTTGGATTTATTAGAGTCTATTCTACTAAGATATCCGTTTTTTCGGTTTCGGCAACTTTGTTTGCGTATCCCAAGCCCTTTCCGGTAACCAGCACATGAAAGCGGTTGAACATCTGCCTTAGGCGATAGAGCATGGTTTTATTGGGGTTTAGCTGTGCTAGCATCTTGGTTAAAAAAGCTTCCCAGTTGGTTCGTTCAAAGCTGCGGAAGAAGCCGATGTTTTGCATCACTTCCAGCATATAATTCTGCACGGCAACCAGCTCTTTACCGGCTGCTGCGTGGATATTTGTATGCTTGTTGGTTTCTTCATCCAGCGGTAAATTGTATATCTCCCAAACTGCCAAAGCAACTGCTTGGGCGAGGTTCAAAGAGGGAAAGGTGGGATTTGCCGGAAAGTGGCAGCGAAAGGCACATAAATCCGCTTCTTTATCGGTAAGCCCAGAGGTTTCTCTGCCGAACACCAAGCCAATCTGCAAGCGAGGAACATTGTGCACATAGCGTGCCATCTGGCGGGGGCTGAGGTCAACGGGTTTTGTCTTGCCGATACGGCGGGAGAAGGCGATAACTCTATCCAAATCGGCAATAGCCTCTTCCAGGGTATCAAAGATGCTGGCTTGCTCCAGAATGTGTTCGCTGTGCATGGCGAGGTAGAAATCGTTCTTTTCGGGCACTTTGCCCACGATGCGAAGATTGCTAACACCAAAGTTGTTCATAACTCTGGCGATGGCACCCACATTTCCGCTATAGATAGGTTCTACGAGGATAATTACAATGCGGGAAAGCCCTTGCACAATGCCTTATTTCTTCTTGCTGCGGATTATGCCGGCGAGTTTTGCACCCATGGTGGAGACATTGTGATTAGGATCGTTTCTCCATTCCTGTATGGTGCGTTGCGTGATATTGATAAAGTCTGCGGATTTATCTCGTTTGCTTTTTTGAGTGAAGATGTTTGCCAGTTTCTTCATCGTTTGCCAGATGGTGTGGATACGCCTTTCATCTGCATCAATCAGCCATCTGCGCACGTTATTATAGCACTGTAATGGGCGTTGACGTCCCACCTGGGTGAGGATATGGCTAATCTTTTTCTGCACTTCCTCGCTTTCATCATCCAAGAGGTTGGACACGAAGGTGAGGATATATTGTGGATGTCTTGAGGCTATGTTTTCCATACCGTGCATGCTGATGGCACGTTTCTTTTCGTTTGGAGATTCTGCCCACTTGGGCATGTGTTCTTTCATAACTTCGGGAGCTTTTTTCCACATCTCTAAACAAATCGTTTCAGATTCCCATGGCACGCTCTCAAAGGTTTTCTCGATAGTTTTTATGATAACTTCCGGGCGGGATTGGTGTTTGTAATAAAAGTAGAATAAGCCAGTTGCCCGAACTCCATAAATGAAATCGTCCAACAATCTTGCACAGATTTCATCCATTTCACCATTGCCTTCATATTGTGCCAGCCGTTTCCCCAGTTCTTCACGAACAAAATAGTTCGCAGTGTTACCGATATCTGTAATTTGCTTTTCAGCCAAAGGGATTTTGCCTTTCTCTACGTTACGGAAGATTTTATCCGCAGCGGCGTCCAGAAATTTTAAATCGTCTATGTTCAGACGTCCCATTTCTTTGATCATTCATCCTGCTTTGCAGCCTTTAAGTTGTCTTCCGGCTGCTGTTGAGATAGATTATGTGCCCTGTTGGGCTTGTGTTACGTTGGTTGCTTGATAATACATATTTCCATTTAATATACCCTAAAGAGAGCTATTGGAAATTGGGATTGCAGTATCATGTTGATGCTAGTAACAAGATATTCTGTAAAAGCTTTCTGTCAAGAACTTTCTTTCGTTGTAGGCATCCCCCCGTTTTTTATCCTAGTTCCCATTTTACCATTGTCGTTTCCACGGAGGCGGTAATTCAGCCCTTCTTATATTACATCATATCAGCCAGTTGCATAAGCAACAAAACAAGTCTGGAGTTCAGGTCGCCGATACGAGTTATGAGATGTTACCCTCTTTGCAGGCGACATGGACTTTACATGAAAGCGATTTGTGTCTGGAGTCCTTTGTGCCTATGCTAATTATATGTCCACCTATAACTTAACGGCACACTGGACTTCAGGAAACACTTTCATTATCGGTAGCGAAGGCAAGGCTTCAGTCAAGTTCAGCGTCATCTGCTCTGGGTTGTTGAAGTCCAAAGAGCCTGTAAGATATTGATAAGTATAAAGATAGTAATGGCTCTCTGAACTCCAAAAAATAGCACTTTCATGTAAAGTATAAAGATAGTAATGGCTCTCTGAACTCCAAAAAATAGCACTTTCATGTAAACAGTCTCGTCTTAGTATTCGGTATTTTAACAGTGGAAATCGAAATTTAGCTATTCTTCTGCCTTGCCTACTTGAATTGTCCTATCATTGCCCACCCATTGTCCATGTGGAGGGCAATGGGTGGGCAATGATAGGACAATTCAAGCAAGTACGTTTGACTTACAATTACGCTGCGACGAGTTTTGTGCACAGGCAACCATGCTATCACACAGCGTAATTGTGAGTTAAACTAAATCCAGTCATGCACAATTTACATCATATCTGTAAGTTACATATGTTTGATGACAACTAATCGGAGCTGCTTTTTGCTGGCGAGTATGTTTTGAGATAACATAACAATATACGTGTAAATAGTAGTCTATCAAAGGGTTAGATTCCCACTTCCGCGGAAACGAAAAGGCAAAAAAAAGAGCAACAGTAAAAAATAGGGGAATGCCCATAAAAATCTTGCTTGACAGATATATGGACTAATATCAAAGTGTACTTTAAGGTAAAAGTATTTAAGAACATAGAGTGTAATATGCCGCGCTGTTGCCTCGGCAAGGCTGCGGAAATAATAAAATGAGCAACCAAAAATTAAACTAAAGAAAGGAGAAATGCTATGAGAAAATCATTGCTTTTCATGCTGCTATTGATTCTAGGAATCAGCCTATGCAGCAACGTCTTTGCCCAAGTAACCGTTACTTTGGGAGAAGGAACCGGAACTAATACCACTACCGGTCCCCCTACTCCTTATGGAACTTATTGGAAAAATTTCCGTCAGCAATATCTTGTACGTGCGTCGGAACTTAACGATGTAGGTGGCGGTGCCGGTAACATCAACTCGATTGCTTTTAATGTTGCCACACTAAACACCTGTTCCCCCATGCCCAACTACAGAATCCGTGTCAAAGCAACTACTCTAACTGTTTTGACCACCACTTTTGAAGTTGGCGAGTATCAGGAAGTATTTCAATCACCTGAATTCATGCCTGTAGTAGGCTGGAATACCCACACTTTCAGCACTCCCTTCAATTGGGATGGCACTTCCAACCTGCTTATAGACGTCGTAACCGATATTATTCCAGGTACTTACTCCCAGAATGCATCAGTGCCCTATACCTTAACCAGTGTAAACAGCGCACTACGCTATCAGAATGATAGCAGTCCAGCCGATGCTTCCACAACAGGTACCCTTTCTATGATGCGTGCCAACATGCAATTCAACATGCAAGGTCTTGATATTGTTGACATGAAAGCTGTTGCTATTACCGGACCCACCACACCAAACGTGAATTCCATGGTGAACTATAGCGTTTCGGTAAAGAACTATAGCCTCAGTGCGATAAGCAATTACACTGTAAAGCTTATGCAGACCGGTGGCGTGGAAATTGCCAGCTTACCTGGAACTTCCATTGGCTCTCAACAAACCCTTGAATTTAGCTTACCTTGGACACCCGCTGTGATAGGCGAAACTCAGCTTTATGGAAAGGTTGTGTTGGTTGGTGATGTAAATCCTACCAACGACGAAACAGCCATGCTCAACGTCACAGTAATGGAAGCAGGCTTGCTGGTTGTCGAAGTAGGCAATGGCACCACCACCAATACCAATACTGGTACTCCTACTCCTTATGGTACTTTCTATAAGGCTTTCCGCCAACAATTTCTGTACACAACCGCTGATCTCTATGCTGCTGGCGCAGCACCCGGACTGATTTCAGCACTTGCTTTCAATGTGTCGGATTTGGACACCTGCTCGCCCATGCCGAATTACACTATTCGCGTGAAGAATACCGATCTGGAAGCCCTTGTCGCCGCTTTCGAAGTAGGTGAATATACTACCGTATTTCACAGCGATGAATATATGCCCACCAGTGAATGGAACCTACATAACTTTACCGAACCTTTCTTCTGGGACGGCGCATCAAACCTGCTTGTCGATATTACAACCGACGTGATCGCAGGAACCTATACCCGTAATGCTATGGTGTTTTACACTCCCACCACTTATGCAAGCTCCCTGCGTTTCCAGAGTGACTCTGCCAATGGCAGCACAGGAACCACAGGCACAACCTCTATGAATCGCACGAATGCCCGCTTCTTCATGATGTTGGAAGATATGGGTAGCCTTAATGGAACAGTTACCGTTGGTGGAACACCCTTAGAGGGCGCAACCGTGAAGGTAGAAGGTACTGTTTTTGTAACTACCAGCAGTGCTGCTGGCACATATAATTTACCTAACGTTCCTGTTGGAATTCAACAGGTTTCAGCTACCAAGCATGGTTACACAGTTGTTAACAACAATGTTACCATCGTAGAAGACCAAGCTGCAACCTCCAACTTTGCCTTAGCATTACTACCCCAAGTTACCGTAACTGGTAAAGTGGTTGGCAGTGATGCTCCTACCCTCGGTATTGCTGGTGCTGCAGTAGCCTTAACCGGTTATGATCCTTACAATGCCACCACCGATGCCACTGGTAACTTCACCATCACTGGTGTATTTGCCAGCCAAACTTACAACTATACTGTTACTGC